>NZ_JBEYTP010000022.1:0-121240 GCF_040643125.1 Micromonospora sp. NPDC047465 | reverse complement strand
CGGCGCAGGGATCAAGCCTGACCGCCCGGAGCCGGGCACGGCGGGCCACACCCCACACCCCCACCACCACGCACCGCAACCCGACACCCCACCACGACCGCAGAGCAACCCACACCCCCAGCATGACCGCACACCAGCCCACACCCGGCACACGGAGAACACAAAGCTGACATCATCTCCCGGTGCCCGTGAAGACCCCCCGCGTTCCGCTCGCCGCCGCCACCACCGCCGCCGTGATCGCCGCCGCGGCGCTCCTCGCCGGTCCGGGCCCCCTCCGCACCCCGACCGCCACCGGCATCGTCCCGATCTCCGCGGCGCAGCCACCGTCCCCGTCGTCGGGGCCGACGCCCGCCCCGACGACCCCGGGCGCGGCTCCACCCGTCCCGACGACCCCGGGCACGGCCCCGCCCGACACGACCCCGGGCGCGACCCCGCCCGGCACGAGGCCGCCCGTCGTCGACCACGGGCCGCGTGTGGGGAACAAGGTGGCGCTCACCTTCGACGCGGACATGACGGACGCGATGCGGTACCAGTTGCGCAGCGGCGCGGTGCGGTCGTACGCGAACCTGAAGATCATCGACCTGCTGGAGCGGGAGCGGGTGCCGGCCACGTTCTTCCTGACCGGCAAGTGGGTCGAGCAGTACCCGGCGGTGACCCGGCGGCTCGCCGCGAACCCGCGCTTCGAGCTGGCCAACCACACGTACGGGCACCTGGCCTTCACCCCGGACTGCTACGGCCTGCCCCGCATCCCGGAGCGGGAGATGACGGCCGACGTGGCGCGGACGTTCGACGTGGTGGCCGCGTACGGCGGGCGGCAGACCCGGTACTTCCGCTTTCCGGGGCTGTGCCACGACCGGAAGGCGCTGGACGCGCTGGCGCCGCTGGGGTTGACCGTGGTCGACGGCGACGTGGTGAGCGGCGATCCGTTCGCGAAGTCGTGGCGGCCGGTCGTGCGGGCGGCGCTGGACGGGGTACGCCCCGGGTCGGTGATCGTCCTGCACGTGACGGAGGCGAACGCGCCGATGACGGACGAGGCGCTGCCGCACATCCTGGCGGGGCTGGCCGAGCGCGGCCTGGAGCCGGCGCCGCTGTCGGAGGTGCTCGGGCAGAGCTGAATCCGGCTCGCCAACCCCACCAAAAGCCTAAAATCGGGGCAAGAGCCTAAAGGAGGTCGGCATGACCGCAGCGATGGAGATGCCCCGCGTCCAGGAGTGTGTGGTTTCGGCCTGCGCGTACAACCACACCGGCGACTGCCACGCCTTCGCCATCACGATCGGCAGCATGGACCACGCGCACTGCCACACGTTCATCGAGATGCCCGCCGTCCGGGCCGGCGTGGACGGCCTCATCGCGCAGGTCGGCGCCTGCCAGCGGGCCGACTGCCGGCACAACGACCAGTTGGAGTGCCACGCGCCGGCGATCAAGGTCGGCCCGGACAACGACATGGCCGACTGCATGACCTACATCACCCGCTGACCGCCCTTCCCTCAGCTCAGGCCGTTGGCCTCGCGAACGATGGTGACCAGGTCGTCGATGATGTCGGTGAGGGCGAAGTCCTTCGGCGTGAAGACCCGGGCCACCCCGGCGGCCCGGAGCTGCGCGGCGTCGCCGGCCGGGATGATCCCGCCGACCACCACGGGCAGGTCCGGCCGGCCGGCCGCGCGCAGCCCGTCCAGCACCGCCGGCACCGCGGCCAGGTGCGAGCCGGAGAGCACCGACAGGCCGACCAGGTCCACGTCCTCCTCGACGGCGGCGGCGACGATCTGCCCGGCGGTCAGCCGGATGCCCTGGTACACCACCTCGAAGCCGGCGTCGCGGGCGCGTACCGCGATCTGCTCCGCGCCGTTGGAGTGCCCGTCCAGGCCGGGCTTGCCGACCAGCAGCCGCAGCCGGCCGCTGCCCAACTCGCGGGCCGTGGCGGCGACCCGCTCGCGGACGGCGGCCAGGGTGGCGTCCCCGCCGGCCCCGGCGGCGCCGGCCAGGCCGGTGGGGGCGCGGTACTCGCCGAAGACCTGCCGCAGCGCGCCGGCCCACTCGCCGGTGGTCACGCCGGCCCGCACGCACTCCAGCGTCGCCGGCATCAGGTTCGTGGTGGTCGCGGCGTCCGCGCGCAGCCGGGCCAGCGCCGCGTCCACGGCCGCCGCGTCCCGCCCGGCCCGCCATTCGCGTACGGAGGCCACGGCGGCCGCCTCCACCGCCGGGTCGACCTGTTCGACGGCCTCGGCACCGGCCGCGGTCAGCGGCGACGGCTCGGTCTCGGCGAACCGGTTGACCCCGACCACCACGTCGGTGCCCGCCTCCATCCGGCGCCGCCGTTCGGCCAGCGAGGCGACCAGCGCGCTCTTGAGGTAGCCGGTCTCCACGGCGGCCACCACGCCGCCCATCTCCAGCACCTTCTCCAGCTCGACCCGTGCCCCGGCAACGATCTCGTCGACCAGCGCGGTCATCACGTGCGAGCCCTCGAAGAGGTCCGGGTACTCCAGCAGGTCCGACTCGTACGCGAGCACCTGCTGCATGCGCAGCGACCACTGCTGGTCCCACGGCCGCGGCAGGCCGAGGGCCTCGTTCCAGGCGGGCAGCTGGACGGCGCGGGCCCGGGCGTCCCGGGACAGGGTCACGCCGAGCATCTCCAGCACGATGCGCTGGATGTTGTTCTCCGGCTGTGCCTCGGTCAGGCCCAGCGAGTTGACCTGCACGCCGTAGCGGAACCGGCGCTGCTTCGGGTTCGCCACCCCGTAGCGCTCGCGGGTGATCTCGTCCCAGAGCGCGCCGAAGGCCCGCATCTTGGCGATCTCCTCGACGAAGCGCACGCCGGCGTTGACGAAGAAGGAGACCCGCTGCACCACGTCGCCCATCCGCTCGGCGGGCACCTGGCCCGAGTCGCGGACCGCGTCGAGCACCGCGACGGCGGTGGAGAGCGCGAAACCGACCTCCTGCACCGGCGTCGCGCCGGCCTCCTGGAGGTGGTACGAGCAGATGTTCACCGGGTTCCACCGGGGCATCTCCCGCAGCGTGTACGCGATGACGTCGGCCGTGAGCCGCAGCGACGCCGCCGGCGGGAAGATGTAGGTGCCCCGGGAGAGGTACTCCTTGATGATGTCGTTCTGCGTGGTGCCGGCGCAGCGGGCCAGCTCGGCCCCCTGCTCCGCGCCGACCGTGCCGTAGAGGGCGAGCAGCCACATCGCGGGCGCGTTGATGGTCATGGACGTGTTCATCTCGGCCAGCGGGATGCCCGTGAAGAGGGCCCGCATGTCGCCGAGGTGCGCCACCGGGACGCCCACCCGGCCGACCTCACCGGCGGCGAGTTCGTGGTCGGGGTCGTAGCCGGTCTGCGTCGGCAGATCGAAGGCGACCGACAGGCCGGTCTGCCCCTTCGCCAGGTTGCGGCGGAAGAGCGCGTTCGTCGCGGCGGCCGAGCTGTGCCCGGCGTACGTGCGCATCACCCACGGGCGGTCGCGTTCGGGCAGCCGGCCCGGGAGAGCCTTCTCGTCCATGGCGGGAGTCTAAGTTACCCTTCAGTCACCGGCGCTGTGGAAAACCACACAGATCCATGGCTGGGACACCCTGGCGCGAAGCCCCCGACATGGGCTGGACCGCCACACCCCGGCCGGGTCGCGGCCACGGCCAGGACGCACACTTGACGGCATGGATGACGAGCTCGCGATCTCCGTCCGGGGGCTGCGCAAGGCGTACGGCGACAACGTCGCCGTGGCGGGCCTGGACCTGGACGTCCGCTGCGGCGAGGTGTTCGCCCTGCTCGGGCCCAACGGCGCCGGCAAGACCACCACCGTGGAGATCCTGGAGGGCTACCGCCGGCGCGACGCCGGCGAGGTCTCGGTGCTCGGCAGCGACCCGGCCGCGCCGGCCGCCGACTGGCGTTCCCGGGTGGGCATCGTGCTCCAGGGCACGGGCGAGTTCGACGAGCTGACCGTCGCGGAGGTGGTGCGTCACTTCGCCGGCTTCTACGCCGGGGCGGACGACCCGGACAAGGTCATCGAGCGGGTGGGGCTGGCCGGCAAGGCGAGGGCGCGTACGCACACCCTCTCCGGCGGGCAGAAGCGCCGGCTCGACGTGGCGCTCGGCATCGTCGGCCGACCCGAGCTGCTCTTCCTGGACGAGCCGACCACCGGCTTCGACCCGGAGGCGCGCCGGGAGTTCTGGGAGCTGGTCCGGGACCTGGCCGCCGCCGGCACCACCATCGTGCTGACCACCCACTACCTCGACGAGGCCGAGGCGTTGGCCGACCGGGTCGGCGTGATCGCCGGCGGACGGCTGGTCGAGGTCGCCGCACCCGACCGGCTGGGCGACCGGCAGGCGGCCCTCGCGACGGTCTCCTGGCGTACGCCGGAGGGGGCGCTGGAGACGGCGGAGAGCGCGACGCCGACGGCGCTGGTGGCCGAGTTGGCCGCGCGCTTCGGCGGCGAGGTCCCCGGCCTGACGGTGACCCGGCCGACCCTGGAGGACGTCTACCTGCGGATGATCGGACACCGATGACCACCACGACGAAGCCCGCCCCACCGGCCACCACGGCCCCGGCCCGACGGCCCGGTCCGGTCGCCCTCGGCCTGCGGCAGGGCCGGCTGGAGATCACCCAGTTCCTGCGCAGCCGGGAGTCCGTCGTCTTCACGATGGGCTTCCCGGTCATCATGATCGTGATCTTCGCGGCAATCTTCGACGACCAGGTCGCGCCCGGGGTCAGCTACACCCAGTACTTCATCACCGGCATGATCGCCACCGGCCTGATGACCGTCAGCTTCCAGAACCTCGGCATCTGGATCCCGATCGAGCGGGACCGGGGGGTGCTCAAGCGGTACCGGGGCACGCCGATGCCGAAGTGGGTCTGGTTCGCCGGCAAGGTCCTGATGGTCGTCGCCATCGGCATCGCGGAGACCGTGCTGCTGCTCGCCGTCTCGGTGGCGCTGTTCGACCTGGAGCTGCCCGGCACCGCCGCGAAGTGGCTCACCTTCGGCTGGGTGTCGGTGCTCGGCGTCACCGCCTGCACGCTGTGCGGCATCGCCATCTCGTCGCTGGCCCGCACCGCCCGCAGCGGCTCGGCCGTGGTCACCCCGGTCGCGCTGGTGCTCCAGTTCATCTCCGGCGTGTTCTTCGTCTTCACCGAGCTGCCGAGCTGGATGCAGCAGGTGGCGGCGATCTTCCCGCTGAAGTGGATGTGCCAGGGCCTGCGCTCGGTCTTTTTGCCGGAGGCGTTCGGCGCCCGCGAGCCGGCGGGCTCCTTCGAGCTGACCCGCGTGGCCCTGGTGCTGGCCGCCTGGTGCGTCATCGGGCTGGTGCTCTGCCTGACCACCTTCCGCTGGACGACCCGGCGCGACGGCTGAGGCGCGGCGGGGGCGGCCACCCGTGGTGCCCGCCCCCGCCGCGTCCGCGCTCAGTACGTGTAGAAGCCCTTGCCGGACTTGCGGCCGAGGTCGCCGGCGGTGGCCATGCGCTGGAGCAGCTCCGGCGGGAAGAACTTCTCGTCCGCGGTGTCGGTGTAGATGTTCTTCGTGGCGTTGAGCAGCACGTCAACGCCGGTCAGGTCGATCGTCGCCAGCGGGCCCATGGCGTGGCCGAAGCCGAGCTTGCAGGCGGTGTCCAGGTCCTCGGCGGAGACCACGCCGGACTCGACCAGCTTGACCGCCTCCATGGCGAGCGCGCTGATCAGCCGGGTGGTGACGAAGCCGGCGATGTCCCGGTTGACCACCACGACGGTCTTGCCGATCCCCTCGGCGAACGCCTTCGCGGTCGCCAGGGTCTCGTCGCTGGTCTTGTAGCCACGCACCAGCTCGCAGAGCTTCATCATCGGCACCGGTGAGAAGAAGTGGGTGCCGACGACCGCCTCCGGCCGCTCGGTCGCCGTGGCGATCTGGGTCACCGGGATGGCCGAGGTGTTGGTCGCCAGGATCGCGTCGGGCCGGCAGATCTTGTCCAGCGCCCGGAACACCTCGTGCTTGATCTCGATCTTCTCGAAGACCGCCTCGACGACGATGTCCGCGTCCGCCGCCGCCTCCAGGTCGGTGGTCGGGGTGATCCGGCCGAGCGTCGCCTCGACGTCGGACGCCTCGATCTTCCCCTTCTCGGCGAACCTCTCCAGCGACTTCCGGATGCCGTCCACGCCCCGCTTGGTGGCCGCGTCGTCCAGGTCCCGCAGCGTCACCTGCCAGCCCGCCTGCGCCGCCACCTGGGCGATGCCCGAGCCCATCAGCCCGGCCCCGACGACCGCGAGTCGACCCGCCATCTGCTTCTCCCTCGCCTGAATGAGTGTCTGCCAGCACCCTAGTCGGCACGCCTGAACGGATGCTAAGGCGTGTCGCCCGGGCGGCGGACGGCAGCGGCGGGGCCCTTCAGATGGTGAGGTCCGGCTCCTCCGGCGCGGTGCCCGGCTCCACCTCGACGCCGAGGGCCCGCAGGTCCGCCGCGAAGTCCGGGTAGCCCCGGTCCACGTGGTGCACGTGGGAGACCTCGGTGACCCCCTCGGCGCAGAGCCCGGCGATGATCAGCCCCGCGCCGGCCCGGATGTCGGTGGCGCGTACCGGGGCGCCGGAGAGCCGCTCGCGGCCGCGTACCACCGCGTGGTGCCCGTCGGTCTTGATGTCCGCGCCCAGTCGCATCATCTCGTTGGCGAACATGAAGCGGCCGTCGAAGATGTTCTCGGTGATCAGGGACGCGCCGTCGCTGACCGCCGCCAGGCCGATCGCCATCGGCAGGAGGTCGGTGGCGAAGCCCGGGTACGGCAGGGTGACCACGTCCACCGCCTTCGGCCGGTCGTCCATCCGGACCCGGAACGCGTCGCCCCTGGTCTCCACCAGGCCACCGGCGGAGACCAGCTTGTCGAGCGCGACCTCCAGGAACCCCGGCTCCACCCCGGTCACGGTGACGTCCCCCCGGGTCATCGCCGCGCCGAAGGCCCAGGTGCCGGCCACGATCCGGTCCCCCACCGTGGCGTGCCGCACCGGCCGCAGCCCGGGCACCCCCTCGATGTGCAGCGTCGACGTGCCGGCGCCGGAGATCCGCGCGCCCATCTGGTTGAGCATGGTGCAGATGTCGACGATCTCCGGCTCGCGGGCCGCGTTGTCGATGACGCTGGCCCCGCGGGCCAGCACCGCCGCCATGACCAGGTTCTCCGTCGCCCCGACGCTGGGGAAGTCGAGCATGATCTCCGCGCCGTGCAACCCGTGTGGCGCCGAGGCGATCACGAAGCCGTGCTCGCCCGAGATCTCCGCGCCCATCCGGGTCAGCCCGGAGATGTGCATGTCCAGCCCCCGCGAGCCGATGGCGTCCCCGCCGGGGTGGGCCACCCGCACGTACCCGAGGCGGGCCAACAGCGGGCCGAGCACGCAGATGGAGGCGCGCAGCCGGCGGACGAGGTCGTAGTCGGCCTCGGTGCCGGGCTGTTCGGGCACGTCGATGACGACCGACCGGGACCGGGCCACCCCGCCGTGCGCGACCATCGGGTCGACCGGGTCGTCGGCGTCGAAGCGGATGCCGCAGCCGAGCCGGCGGAGCACCTCGCCCATGATCGCGATGTCGGTGATCCGCGGGACGTTGGTGATCACGCTGCGTCCCGGGGCGAGCAGCGCGGCGGCCATCAGCTTCAGCGCCGAGTTCTTCGCGCCGACGACGTGCACCGTGCCGGCCAGGCGGGCGTCGCCGCGCACCCGGATGACGTCGACGTCGTTGACCGCCGGGTCACCGGCGTCCCCGGGGCCCACCCCGCCCGGCCGGAGCGCGCCCGGGCGCACCGGGATCGGCAGGTCCGGTATCCGTAGGCTGTGCGTCATGGCCGTCCACCTCACGCGCATCTACACCAAGGCCGGCGACGCCGGCATGACCAGGCTGAGCAACAACGAACAAGTGCCGAAGACCGATCCGCGCATCGCCGCGTACGCGGACGTCGACGAGTGCAACGCCGCGATCGGCGTGGCGCTCGCGCTGGGGCAGCTCGACGACGAGCTGCAAAGCGTCCTGGCGTCGATCCAGAACGACATGTTCGACGTGGGCGCCGACCTGGCCACCCCGGTGGAACCGGATCCGAAGTACCCGCCGCTGCGGGTCACCGAGGAGTACGTCGAGCGCATCGAGGGTTGGTGCGACGAGTACAACGCACGCCTGAGCAAGCTCGACTCCTTCATCCTCCCCGGCGGCACCGCGGGCGCGGCGCTGCTGCACGTGGCGCGGACGGTCGCCCGACGCGCCGAGCGGGCGGCGTGGGCCCTGGTCGCGCACGACCCTGAGCGGACCAGCTCGCTCCCGGCAAAGTATCTCAACCGGCTCTCTGACCTGCTGTTCATCCTGGCAAGAACGGCCAATCCGGGCGGAGATGTGCTATGGGTGCCGGGCGGTAGGCGCTGACCGCGCAGCATCCCCTCCCGCCGGACGCCCCGGTGGGCGCGCTACACCACGTCGAGGTCTGGGTGCCCGACCTGGCCGCCGCCGTCCGCGGCTGGGGTTGGCTGCTCGGCGAGCTGGGCTGGACGCCGTTCCAGGAGTGGCCGGCCGGCCGCTCCTGGCGGCTCGGCCCGACGTACCTGGTCCTGGAGCGGTCACCGGCGTTGCGCGGGGCCCGCCACGACCGGCTCGCTCCCGGCCTGAACCACCTGGCCTTCCACGCCGGCCCGCCCGCCGCCGTGGACCATCTGGTCGAGGCCGCGCCGGCGCACGGCTGGACGCTGCTCTTCGCGGACCGCCACCCGCACGCCGGCGGCCCGCAGACCTACGCCGCCTACCTCACCGACAACCAGGGGTACGAGGTCGAACTCGTCGCCTCCCCACCCGGGTAGTCCAGCGGGTCACCTGACGGGACCGGTGACGGTGCAGGTGGTGTAGGAGTGCGCCGGACCGCGGACAGTGCGGCGGCAGGGGTTTCCGGGGAGCCCGCCCGCGGAGGGATCAAGCCTGACCGCCCGGAGCGGGTGGGCTCCCCGGAAACCCCGAGGACGAGGGGACGTCAGGCGGCGGGCCAGTCCTGGGAGGCCAGACGCGGCGAGACCGCCCCCGGAGGGGCGGCCTCGAGCCAGGAGAGGAACCCGGTGACGGTGGATCGCGCCATGGCGATCTCGACCGGAGCGTGGTTGCTGGTACAGCGGAGGATGACCCAGTCGGCGGGCATGGAGAGGCGTTCCTGCCCCTCCGGCAGCCGCCGGCGCTCCACGGCCAGCCCCTTGCGGGAGAGCACCCGCGTGGGACGGATGGCGAAGCTGAAGACCCGGTACCAGCGGAGTTCGTCGCCGACGAACCGGCCGAAGCCGGGGGACCAGCCGCGGCCGTCGAGCATCGTGGAGGTCCGGACGCCGAGCCGGATGATGCCTCCGCTACGCGTGACGACGGCCCGCCGGGCGAAGAGGATCAGGAGCGCGCCGAGGATGACGGCTACGCCGATTCCGATCCCTTCGACGATCCCCATCGGCGGTGCGGCTCAGCGGCTCTGTGCGGCGGAAACCGGGGTGGCGCTCTCGGCCAGGACGGTGACGCCGTCGGCGGTCACCGAGAGGAAGCCACCGGCGACCTCGTAGGAGACCTGCTCGCCACCGGCGAGCTTGATGCGTACCTGGCCGGGCTCGGCGAGCTGGCCGAGCAGGGGCGCGTGCCCCGGCAGCACACCCAGCTCACCCTCGGTCGTCCGGGCGACGACCATCTCGGCGTCACCGGACCAGACCTTCTCCTCGACGGCTACGAGCTCGACGTGAAGCTGCTGTGCCACGCTGTCTCCTTGCTGCGGCGGCGGATTGTCGAAAGTCTAGTCTTGCCGCGGACGCGCCCCCAACGCGGGTGGCGAGACCTGCGCCACGGCTATTTGGCCTTGTTCTGGAAGTCGGGGTGCTCCAACAGGAACGCGTCCAGCTGCTCGTTCTGGAGGGCGGTGAAGAAGTCCTCGACCTCCGGCTCGAAGCGCTCGCCCCGGTACTTCCCGTTCTCGGTGACCCCGCCACCGGGCAGCTTGACCATCTGGATCGTCTCCGGGCGGATGTTCTTCAGGGCGATGCCGAAGTCGATCACGCTGTTGCCGCGGCCGCTGAAGATCAGTGACTGCCCGGCCGCCCGCAGCACCCGGTCCAGCTTGATCGGGTTCGTCACCACGTCGGCGCTCAGCGCCTGGCCGGCCATTGCCTTGACGAACTGCTGCTGGTGGCGCTGCCGGCCGTAGTCGCCGTCCGGGACGCCGTTCTTCGGGTAGCGCTGCCGGACGTAGTCGAGCGCCTGCCAGCCGCTGAGGTGCTGGTTGCCCTTCTTGTAGACCGCCTGCGGGCCGACGTAGCCCTCGCCGTACGGGTTGCCCTTGCGGTGCTTGCCGCTCGGCTCGCGGTGCTCGGAGCGCACGTCGCGCTCGATGTACATGTCGACGCCGCCCATCGCGTCGACGATCTTCTGGAAGCCGTTGAAGTTGATGATCGCGCCGGCGTCGAAGCGCTTGATGCCGGTGACCTTCTGCACCGTCGTCGCCAGCAGTTCGAAGCCCCGGGCGGCGTCCGGGTTCCCGCCCGGCACCCGGCTGCCGTACGACATCGCCGCGTTGAGCTTGTCGGTGCCGCCGTTGAACTCCGCCCGGCTGAACTTGGGGATCTCCACCAGGAGGTCGCGCGGCATCGAGAAGAGGTAGGCACGGTCCATCTCGGCGGGCACGTGCAGCACCATGATCGAGTCGGCCAGCGGCGGCGTCTCCGGGTTGCGCGGGTCGATGCCGACCAGCAGGATGTTGAGCGGGCCCTTGATGTCGCTCTTGCGCTCCTTCGCCCCGGCCGCCTGGTCGCCGAAGAGGTCGGCCTTGCCCACCGCGCCCTCGTAGCGGGCCATCAGCGCCTCGGCGCCGACCAGAACCACGCCGCTGAGCAGCATGAGGACGGCACCGAACACGGTGCAGGCCCGGGCCCACCGCGGCACCCCCGACCACACGGACGACTTGCCGCCGCCCTTGCCGGCCTTACCCACGATCATCTCCGTTCGTCACGCCCACGATCAGGAGACGGGCGCACGCAGCCGATTCGTTGCACAGATCGACGCTCGCTCCGGCGAGCGCGCGGATCGACGGTACCTCGCGTTCGGCTTGATCGCCGACCGCGCGGAACCGGGCAGCGGCGATCATAAGGCCCGAAGATGAACGAAAGGCCGCCCCGGCATTGCCGGGGCGGCCTTTCTCAGGACCGACAGGTCAGCCCTTCATCAGCTCCGCAGCCTTGCGCTCCAGGTCCTCCAGACCGCCGCACATGAAGAAGGCCTGCTCGGGGAAGTGGTCGTACTCGCCCTCGCTGATCTTCTTGAACGCCTCGATGGTCTCCTTGATCGGGACCGTCGAGCCCGGCACGCCGGTGAACTGCTCGGCGGCGTAGGTGTTCTGCGACAGGAAGCGCTCGATCCGCCGCGCGCGCTGCACGGTGATCTTGTCTTCCTCGGAGAGCTCCTCGATACCGAGGATGGCGATGATGTCCTGCAGGTCCTTGTACTTCTGCAGGATCCGCTTCACCTCGGTCGCCACCGCGAAGTGCTCGGCGCCGACGAACTCCGGGGCGAGGATCCGGGACGAGGACGCCAGCGGGTCCACGGCCGGGTAGATGCCCTTGTCGGAGATCGACCGCTCCAGGTTGGTGGTCGCGTCGAGGTGGGCGAACGTGGTGGCCGGGGCGGGGTCGGTGTAGTCGTCCGCCGGCACGTAGATCGCCTGCATCGAGGTGATGGCCTGGCCCCGGACGGAGGTGATCCGCTCCTGGAGCTCGCCCATCTCGTCGGCCAGGGTCGGCTGGTAACCCACGGCGCTCGGCATACGGCCGAGCAGGGTGGAGACCTCCGAACCCGCCTGGGTGAAGCGGAAGATGTTGTCGATGAAGAGCAGCACCTCCTGCTTCTGCACGTCGCGGAAGTACTCCGCCATGGTGAGCGCGGAGAGCGCCACCCGCAGCCGGGTGCCCGGCGGCTCGTCCATCTGGCCGTAGACCAGCGCGGTCTTGTCGATGACGCCGGACTCGGTCATCTCGGCGATGAGGTCGTTGCCCTCACGGGTGCGCTCACCCACACCGGCGAAGACCGAGGTACCACCGAAGTTCCGGGCGACACGGGTGATCATCTCCTGGATGAGCACCGTCTTGCCCACGCCGGCGCCGCCGAACAGGCCGATCTTGCCGCCCTTCACGTACGGGGCGAGCAGGTCGATGACCTTGATGCCGGTCTCCAGCATCTCGGTCTTCGGCTCCAGGTCCGCGAAGGCCGGGGCCTTGCGGTGGATCTGCCAGTGGTCGTCCGGGTTGAGCGTCTCGCCCTCGGTGAGGTTGAGGCACTCGCCGATCGCGTTGAACACGTGGCCCTTGACCGCGTCGCCCACCGGAACGGTGATCGGCGAACCGGTGTCCCGCACCTCGGCGCCGCGGACCAGGCCGTCGGTCGGCTGCATCGAGATGGCGCGGACCATGTTGTCACCCAGGTGCTGGGCGACCTCCAGGGTCAGCGTCTTCTCGCCGCCGGAGAGGGTCACGTCCACGTGCAGGGCGTTGAACAGGGCCGGCATGGCGTCGCGCGGGAACTCGGCGTCGACGACCGGGCCGATGACCCGGACCACGCGACCCGTGGCCGTCTTGGTCTCTACTGGGGCAGTCATCACACTTCACTTCCCGACGCGGCCAGCGCGTTCGCGCCGCCGACGATCTCGCTGATCTCCTGGGTGATCCCGGCCTGGCGGGCCGAGTTCATCTCACGCGTGTACTTCTCGATCATCTCTTCGGCGTTGTCGGTGGCGCTCTTCATCGCCCGCCGCCGGGCCGCCGACTCGCTGGCCGCCGACTCCAGCAACGCCGCGTAGATCCGCGTGTTGATGTACTTCGGCAACAGCGCGTCGAGCAGCGCCTCCGCCTCCGGCTCGAACTCGTACGCCGGCAGCAGGCCCTCGGACCGGGGACGGTCCTCCACCTGCATCGGCCCGATGATCTTCGCGACCGGGGTCTGGGTCATCAGGGAGTGGAACTCGGTGTAGACGATGTGCAACTCGTCGATCCCGAGCACCCCGTCCGGCCCGGCGCCGCCGTCGACGTCGTCCGCGCCGGCCGTGAACGCCTTGATCAGCGTCTCGCCCACGGCGCGGGCGTCGGCGAACGTCGGCTGCTCCGAGAAGCCGGTCCAGTTCTCCTCGATCGGCCGGTCACGGAACCGGAAGAAGCCGACGCCCTTGCGCCCGATGACGTAGAGCACCGGCTCCTTGCCGTCGGCGCGGAGCCGGGCGATCAGCGACTCCGCCGTCTTGATCGCGTTGGAGCTGTAACCGCCGGCCAGGCCACGGTCGGAGGTGACCAGCAGGACACCCGCCCGCCGCACCCGCGGACGCGGGGTGAGCAGCGGGTGGTCGATCCGCGCGTTGGACGCCAGCGCCGTGAGCACACCGGTGATGGCCTGGGCGTACGGCAGGGACGCCTCCACCCGGGCCTGGGCCTTGGCGATCCGGCTCGTCGCCACGAGCTCCATCGCCTTGGTGATCTTCTTCATCCCCTTCGCCGAGCGGATCCGTTGACGAAGAACGCGTACCTGGGCCGCCATGAATCAGCCCTTACTGGTTCTCGACCGGGCGGTCGGTCGTGCCGTCGCGGAAGCGGGTCACCGTCTCGCGGTTCTCCTCGCCCTCGAGCGGCGTGGCCGGGGCCTCGTTGATCCGACGCTCGTCGGCCTTGCCGAGGAAGAGCTGCTTGAACTCGGTGATGGCGCGGTCGAGCGAGCCGACGATCTCGTCGTCCCACTTGTTGTCGGCGATCCCGGCCAGCACACCCTCGTGCTTGTGGCGCAGGTACTGGAGGAACTCCGACTCGAAGCGGCGGACCTCACCCACGGGGATGTCGTCCAGCTTGCCCTCGGTGCCGGCCCAGACCGAGACGACCTGCTCCTGCACCGGGAACGGCGAGTAGTTCGACTGCTTCAGCAGCTCGACCAGGCGGGAACCGCGCTCCAGCTGGGCGCGGGAGGCCTTGTCCAGGTCGGAGGCGAAGGCGGCGAACGCCTCCAGCTCGCGGAACTGGGCCAGGTTCAGCCGCAGCGAACCGGCGACCTTCTTCATCGGCTTCACCTGCGCGGCGCCACCGACCCGGGAGACCGAGGTGCCGACGTTGATGGCCGGCCGGACGCCCTGGTTGAACAGGTCGGTCTCCAGGAAGATCTGGCCGTCGGTGATGGAGATGACGTTGGTCGGGATGAAGGCCGAGATGTCGTTGGCCTTCGTCTCGATGATCGGCAGGCCGGTCATCGAGCCCCCGCCCAGCTCGTCGGAGAGCTTCGCGCAGCGCTCCAGCAGCCGGGAGTGCAGGTAGAAGACGTCACCCGGGTACGCCTCGCGGCCCGGCGGGCGGCGCAGCAGCAGCGACACGGCGCGGTACGCCTCGGCCTGCTTGCTCAGGTCGTCGAAGACGATCAGGACGTGCTTGCCGCCGTACATCCAGTGCTGCCCGATGGAGGAGCCGGTGTAGGGGGCGAGGTACTTGAAGCCGGCCGGGTCGGAGGCCGGGGAGGCGACGATGGTGGTGTACTCCATCGCACCCGCCTCCTCCAGGATGCCCTTGATCGAGGCGATCGTGGAGGCCTTCTGGCCGATGGCGACGTAGATGCAGCGGACCTGCTTCTTCGGGTCGCCGGAGCGCCAGTTCTCCCGCTGGTTGAGGATGGTGTCCAGCGCGACCGTGGTCTTGCCGGTCTTCCGGTCGCCGATGATCAGCTGACGCTGGCCCCGGCCGATCGGGGTCATGGCGTCGACCGCCTTGAGACCGGTCTGCAGCGGCTCGTCGACCGACTGCCGGGCCATCACGTTCGGGGCCTGGAGCTCCAGCTCGCGGAAGCCCTCGTTGGCGATGTCGCCGAGCCCGTCGATCGGCTGGCCGAGCGCGTTGACCACGCGGCCGAGGAAGGCGTCGCCGACCGGCACGGAGAGCACCCGGCCGGTGCGCTTGACGCGCTGGCCCTCTTCGAGCTTGGCGGAGTCACCGAGAACGACGACACCGATCTCCCGGACGTCGAGGTTCAGCGCCACACCCAGGGTGCCGTCCTCGAACTCCAGGAGCTCGTTGGTCATGGTCGAGGGGAGGCCCTCGACGTGGGCGATGCCGTCGCCGGTGTCGGCGACGGTGCCGACCTCCTCGCGGGAGACGTCGGACGTGTAGGAGGAGACGTAGCGCTCCAGGGCGCCGCGAATCTCCTCCGTCGAGATGGTCAGCTCGGCCATCCTCTGCTTCCTTAAGTATCAGGGGCCCGGGATACCTAGTACCGACCGGTCCGAATGGCGTCTATTCTCAGGCGCTGGACGGCAGGGCCGTCTCAGCGCTTCGCGAGCGCGTTGCGGGTCTCGTTGAGGCGGCGCAGGACGGTGCCGTCGTACAGGTCGGAGCCGACCCGAACACTCACGCCACCGAGCACTCCCGGGTCCACCGTCTGCTTGACGGAAACCTCTCGACCGTATATCGCGGAGAGGCTCGCGCCCAGCCGGCGCTCGTCCTCGTCACTCAACGGGGCCGCGACGGTCACGTACGCCACCTGCCGGTCCCGCCGGTCGGCGGCGAGCTCGACCAGCCGGGTGAGCGCCCCGGTGAAGGAGCGTCCCCCGAACCCGCCCAGCGCCGCCTCGACGAGGCGGAGGGTGGCCGGGCGGGCCTTGCCGGCGAGCAGCTCGCGGGCCAGGGCGGCCCGCTGCCCGACCGGGGCGATCGGGTCCGACAGCGCGTTGGAGAGCGCCGACTGACCGGAGACCACCTGACCGAAGCGGAACAGCTCGTCCTCGACCTCGCCGAGGTCGCCGGCCGAGTCGGCGCTGGCCAGCAGCGCCTCCACGCCGAGCCGCTCGGCACCGTCGAGCAGCTCCGACGGCGCCGACCAGCGGCCGGAGACCAGCGAGGCGACCAGGTCGAGCGCCTCGGCGCCGATCTTGCCGCGCAGCAGCTCGCCGAGCAGGGCGGTGCGGTCCGCACCCGAGCGGGCCGGGTCGGAGAGCGCCCGGCGCAGCCGCGGCTCGCGCCGCAGCAGGTCGGCGACGGAGAGGATGTCGTCGGCGGTGGTGGCCACCGCCGACGGCTCCGCGCCGCGGACGTACGCGTCGAGGCGCTCGGCCGCGACCTTGTACGACTCCCGGCTGGCGGCCTGCATCAGCGGGCCCCCGCGCTCTCGAGACCGCTCAGGAACCGGTCGACGGTGCCCTTGCGACGCGCCTCGTCGGCGAGCGACTCACCGACGATCTTGCTGGCCAGGTCCACCGCGATCGTGCCGACCTCGGTGCGCAGCTCGCGCACGATGGTGGCCCGCTCGGCGGCGAGCTGCTCCTTGCCGGCCGCGATGATCCGGTCGGACTCCTCCCGCGCCTTGGCGAGGATGTCCTGCCGGATGCCCTCGGCGTCGGCCCGGGCGTCGTCCCGGATCTTCGCGGCGTCGGTGCGCGCCTCGGCGAGCTGCGCGCGGTACTGCTCGAGGAGCTGGTTGGCCTCGGCCTGGGCGGCCTCGGCGCGCTTGATGCCGCCCTCGATCGCGTCCACCCGAGCCTGGAACGTCTGCTCCATGCGGGGGAAGACGAACTTCATCAGCACGACGCAGAGCAGGGCGAAGGCGATGCCGCCCACCACGATCTCCTGCCAGATCGGCACGATCGGGTTGTGGGTCGACTCACCACCCTCAGCGGCGAGCAGGAACATGGAAGACCTCCCGGTCGAGGGGCGGGATTAGAGGTTGCCCTGCCAGATGAAGCCGAAGGCGATGCCCAGCAGCGCGAGCGCCTCGATGACGGCGAAGCCGATCCAGACGTACGGCAGGGTCATCCGGGACGACTCCGGCTGGCGGGCGGTCGACTGGATGTAGGCGGCGAAGACCAGGCCGACACCGATGCCCGGGCCGATGGCCGCGAGACCGTAGCCGATGGCGGCGGTGCTGCCCTCTACCGCGGCGTAGATGTCCATTAGTGGGTTCCTCCTGGTTATCACGCGTGACGGTCACGCGGGACGACAACTGTTGGTGCGAGGTGGATCAGTGCTCGTCGGCGAGCGCGCCCTGCACGTAGCTGGCGGTCAGCACGGTGAAGACGTAGGCCTGCAGGACGATCACCAGGAACTCGAGGAAGGTGAGCGCGACGGTCATCGCCCAGGACAGCACCGAGACCGGTGCGAGCCAGGCGTTGGCGTTGAGCATCGCGAAGCCGCCGAGCGTGAAGACCAGCAGGAGCATGTGGCCGGCGAACATGTTCGCGAAGAGACGCACGGCCAGCGAGAACGGCCGGACGAGGAAGGTCGAGAAGAACTCGATCGGGATCAGCAGCGGCAGGATGTACCAGGGCGCCGGCGGGATGAGCGAGTTCTTGATGAACTTCCCGGCGCCGTGGTGCTTGATGCCCGCGTAGATGAAGAGCACGTAGCTGATCACGGCGAGGAAGGCCGGGAAGGCGATGTGCGAGTTCGGCGAGATCTGGAACAGCGGCACGATCGCGAAGAGGTTGGTCAGCAGGATGAAGCAGAACAGCGTGGTGAAGTACGGCGCGAACCGCACACCCGCGTGCCCGATCATGTCGACCGCGATGTTGTTGCGCACGAAGCCGTAGATCGACTCGGCGATCCACTGCTTCTTGGTCGGCACCAGCTGCGGCTTACGGTAGCTGGCCAGGAAGAAGATGATCAGGACGCCGACGGCGATCCAGACCATGGCCGTGATCTTGGTGAACCAGTAGGAGTCGTGCGCACCCCAGGGCAGGATGCTGGGCAGGTAGAAGTCCTCCACGCTGGGTGGGAATGCCGCCTGGCCCGCTGCCAGGACGTTCGCCTGTCCGAACACCGCGTCCCTTCCTAAGTAGGCGTGCCGAGTCGACGGACGACCAGGATGATCCCCCCGGCCATGCCGAGCACGACGCCGATCCCGGTGGCGATGCCGCCGGTGTCTAGCCACTGGTCGACCAGCCAGCCGATGAAGCCCCACACGAGCATGCCCGCGATCAGGTATGTGAGCGCGGTCCAACCCTGGCCGGCTCCGGTCGGAACGTCGTCCGGGCCGCCGCTGGGTCGGGGGGGTTGGTCACCAGCCATGACGGGGCGAACGATATCAGCCGGGAATACGAGGCTGTGCCTCGCCCCCCGCACAACCGTCGTTGTGTGGGCCGGTGGCGGGCAGCGTCGTCTGTGGGCACGCTACTCCCCTTCCGCCAGCGTGGAAATGACCGGTGCCCGACACATTTCCGCGCCGCCCGAGCCGTGGGACACCCACCGCCTCCGCCACCACGGCGGGCTCAGCGGGAACGGCGGGCGTGCACGGTGGTGAGCCACCAGATGTGCACGCCGGTCCAGACCACCACCCCGGCGGCGATGCCCAGGCAGAGCGGGATCAGCCCGGGCCAACCGGTCGACGCCACGGCCACCATCACGACGCCCAGCAGGGTCATCTTGGCCGCGTACAGGCCGAGGCCGAACGGGAGCACGAGCTGCGGATTCACCGAGTCGGCCCAGGCCAGCACCACCGTGCTCAGGGTGTAGCTGAGCGCCGTGACGCCCACCCCGGCCGCCGCGCCCAGCGCCGCGTCCACGCCGCCGGCCAGCGCCCCCACCAGCGCGGCCACCGCGATCAGCAGGCCGCTGGCGGCCAGCAGGACCGGCAGGTGCCGCAGCCGCCAGCGCCGGTCGGCCGCCGCGGTCGCCGCCGGCTCGCGCACCCCGGGCTCAGCCACGGGGGTACGCCGGGAAGTCGGCGACCAGCGCGGTCACCTCGGACGCGATCCGGGTCAGTTCGTCGGCGCCCCCCGGGGCGGCGGGATCGGTGCGCACCGCGCGGGCGATCAGCCCGGCGATCCGGCGCATCTCCCCCTCCCGCATCCCCTGGGTGGTCACGCTCGGGGTGCCGACGCGGATACCCGACGCCACCATCGGCTTCTGCGGGTCGTACGGGACGGCGTTCTTGTTCAGCGTGATGCCGGCCGCGTCGCAGCGGGCCTCGGCGTCCGCGCCGGTCACCCCGGCCTCGCGCAGGTCGATCAGGGCGAGGTGGGTGTCGGTGCCCCCGGAGACCGGGCGCATGCCCTCGGCGGCCAGCCCGGCGGCGAGCGCCTGCGCGTTGCTCACCACCTGCGCCGCGTACGCCTGGAACTCGGGCTGGGCGGCCTCGCGCAGCGCGACGGCCTTGGCGGCGACGGCGTGCATCAGCGGCCCGCCCTGGGTGAACGGGAAGACCGCCTTGTCGATCCGCTGGGCCAGCGGCTCCCGGCAGAGGATCATGCCGCCGCGCGGCCCGCGCAGCACCTTGTGCGTGGTGAAGCAGACGACGTCGGCGTGCGGCACCGGCGACGGTACGGCCTTCCCCGCGACCAGCCCGACGAAGTGCGCCGCGTCCACCATCAGGTACGCCCCGACCTCGTCGGCGATCTCGCGGAACCGCGCGAAGTCGATCAGCCGGGGATAGGCGGTCGCGCCGCAGATGATCATCTTGGGGCGATGCGCGAGGGCCAGGTCGCGCACCTCGTCGTAGTCGATCAGCTCGGTGTCCCGGCGGACGGTGTAGCCGACGGTGTGGAACCACTTGCCGGAGAAGTTCACCCGGCTGCCGTGGGTGAGGTGGCCGCCGTGCGGCAGGTCCATCGCGAGCACCGTGTCGCCCGGCTGCACCAGCGCGGCGTACGCGGCCAGATTGGCGCTCGCCCCGGAGTGCGGCTGAAGGTTGGCGTGCTCGGCGCCGAACAGCTCCTTCGCCCGGGCGATGCCGATCTCCTCGGCCCGGTCTACCTCGGCGCAGCCGCCGTAGTAGCGCCGGCCCGGGTAGCCCTCGGCGTACTTGTTGGTCAGCGTCGAGCCGAGCGCCGCCAGCACCGCCGGCGAGGTGAGGTTCTCGCTGGCGATCAACTGGAGGCCGCCCCGGATCCGGTCCAGCTCGCCCAGCACCACCTCGGCGATCTCCGGGTCCGTCGCGCGGAGCTGGTCGAAGTCCGGCCCCCAGAAGGTGCCCGTCTCAGTAGCCACAGCGCCAGAGTCTATTGGGCCGCACACTGGAAGCCGTGAGATGCCTGGTCACCGGAGCCACGGGTTACATCGGCGGGCGGCTCGCGCCCCGGCTGCTGGCCGAGGGGCACGTGGTGCGCTGCCTCGCCCGCAAGGCCGGCCGGCTGCGGGACGTGCCGTGGGCGGCGCGCGCCGAGATCGCCGAGGGCGACCTGCGCAGGCCGGAGACCCTGGCGGCCGCGTTCGAGGGCGTGGACGTCGCGTACTACCTGGTGCACTCGCTCGGGCAGGCCGGCTTCGAGGCCGCCGACCGGGAGGCGGCGGCCAACTTCGCCGCCGCGGCCCGCGCCGCCGGCGTACGCCGGATCGTCTACCTCGGCGGGCCGGAGCCGGCGGCGGGCCGTCAGGTCCCGTCGGCGCACCTGCGCTCCCGGGCCGAGGTGGGACGCATCCTGCTCGACAGCGGGGTACCGACGGCGGTGCTGCGGGCGGCGGTGATCATCGGGTCCGGCTCGGCCTCGTTCGAGATGCTGCGCCATCTCACCGAGCGGCTGCCGGGCATGGTCACCCCACGCTGGGTCCGCAACCGGATCCAGCCGATCGCCGTCCGGGACGTGCTGCGCTACCTGGTCGGCTGCGCGAGCCTGCCGCCGGAGGTCAACCGCGCCTTCGACGTCGCCGGGCCGGACGTCCTCACCTTCCAGGACATGATGCAGCGCTACGCGCGGGTGGCCGGGCTGCGCCGCCGGATCATCGTGCCGGTGCGGCCGCTGACCCCGGCGCTCTCCTCGTACTGGGTCGGGCTGGTCACCCCGGTGCCGAACGCGATCGCCCGGCCGCTGGTGGAGAGCCTGGTCCACGAGGCCGTCGCCCGCGAGCACGACATCGCCGCCCACGTTCCGGACCCGCCCGAGGGGCTGACCGGCTTCGACCAGGCGGTCGCGCTGGCGCTGGCCAAGGTGCGCGACGGCGAGGTGGAGACCCGCTGGTCGACGGCGAGCGTCCCGGACGCGCCCGCCGAGCCGCTGCCCAGCGACCCGGAGTGGTCCGGCGGCACCGCCTACACCGACGTACGGGAGCGGGCCGTCCACGCGCCGCCGGAGGCGCTGTGGCGGGTCGTCGAGGGCGTCGGCGGGGAGCACGGTTGGTACTCGTTCCCGCTGGCCTGGTCCGCCCGGGGCTGGCTGGACCGGCTGATCGGCGGCGTGGGGCTGCGCCGGGGCCGGCGTGACCCGCACCGCCTGCGGGTCGGCGAGGCGCTGGACTTCTGGCGGGTGGAGGAGATCGTCCCGGGCGAGCTGCTGCGGCTGCGCGCCGAGATGCGGCTGCCCGGCCGGGCCTGGCTGGAGATGCGGGTGATCCCGCTGGACGGCGGCCGCAGCCGCTACCACCAGCGGGCGGTGTTCCTGCCCCGCGGCCTGGCCGGGCACGCGTACTGGGGGGCGGTGGCGCCCTTCCACGCGGTGGTCTTCGGCGGGATGGCCCGCAACATCGCCCGGGGCGCCGAGCAGACCCGCTGACCCCTGGCCCTGCCCCCCTCCCGTGGGTCAGTTGCCCGTGCGGGCGCCGGTGACCCGGAAGGCGGTCGCCTCGCTGGGCGGCACGAAGTCCCGGACCGGCTCGTCGCGCAGGGCGAAGGAGAGCGTCTCGCCCACCGCCTCGACCAGTTGCGCCTGCACCCGCTGGCCGACCGCGTCGCGCGGGTCGTCGGGGTTGGTGGCGATCGAGGCGACCACCAGTTGCGGGGTGAAGGCGACCACGGTCTCGGTCGCGTACCCGTCCGAGCTGCCGGTCTTGCCGGCCACCGGCCGGCCGAGTTGCCGGCGCAGCCCCTCGGCGGTGCCGCGGTCGCACTCCCGGTACATCGACTGGTCGCCGACCGGGCAGCGGGCGGCGTCGGCCGCCGCCCGGGCCACGTCCGTGTCGACCACCTGCCGGCAGTCCGGCCGCGCGGCGGCCACCGGCCGGCCCGCCGCGTCGGTCACCGAGACGACGGGCAGCGGCGCGCACCACGTCCCCTCGGCCGCCACCGCCGCGTACGCGCCGGCGAGGTCGAGCGGGGTGGTGGCGGAGACGCCGAGGGTGAACGGCCCCCACTCGCGCGCCCCGTGGCGGGCCAGCCGCGCGTCGTCCCCGGCCCGGAACACGATCCCGAGCCGCTCGGCCATCTCCACCACGCGGTCCGCGCCGACCCGCTCGGCCAGCCAGGCGAAGTAGGTGTTGACCGAGCTGCCGAACGCCGTCCACATGGTGTGTTCGCCGTCCATGTCGCTGTTGGCGTTCTGGGGGCACCAGTACCCGTCGCAGCTCGCCGCCCCGGTCGACGGGAAGTCGGTCACGATCCGCTCCGGCGCGTCGAACTCCGTGTCCAGCGGCAGCCCGGACTCCAGCGCGGCCAGCATGGTGAACATCTTGAACGTCGAGCCGGCCTGGTAGCCGTCGATCGCCCCGCCCCCGGCGACCAACTGGTTGACCGTGTTCGGGTGGTTCTTCTGCCCGGCCGGGTTGTCGGCCACGCTGTAGTTCCGGTTCACCGCCATGGCGAGCACCCGACCCGTGCCGGGCTGGACCACCGCCGTCGGCGCCGCCCGGCGGTCGTCCAGGGAGTAGATCCGGCGGACCTGCTCGGTGGCGGCGCGCTGCACGGCCGGGTCGAGCGAGGAGACGATGGTGAAGCCGCCCCGGCGCAGCGTGAGCTGCCGCTCGTCGACCGTCGCGCCGAACGCCGGCTGGGCGTTCCACCAGCGGGTGAACCAGTCGCAGAAGAAGCCCCAGTCGGCGTGCTCCTCCGGCACCGCCGTGCAGTCGTTCGGGGTCTGGCTGGGGCGCAGGTGCAGCTGCTCGGCCCGGGCCTGGTCCGCCGCCGCGGCCGGGACCTGCCCCGACTCGACCAGCCGGTCCAGCACGTGCGCCCGGCGGGCGAGCGCCGCGTCCGCGTCGCCGTTGATCGGGTCGTCGGTGTGCGGGGAGCGGACCAGCCCGGCCAGCAGCGCGGCCTCGGCCAGGGTGAGATCCGCCGGCGCCTTGGAGAAGTAGCGCTTGCTCGCGGCGGCCACCCCGTACGCCCCGGCCCCGAAGTAGGCGATGTTGAGGTAGCGGGCGAGGATCTCGTCCTTGGTCAGCTCCCGCTCCAGGGCCAGCGCGTACCGCATCTCCTGGATCTTGCGGGCGGTGCTGAGTTCGGTGGCGGCGGCGCGCTGCCGCTCGCTGAGCCGGGGGTCGTTGCTGAGCACGTTGCGGACGTACTGCATCGTCAGCGTGGACGCGCCCTGCCGGGTCTCCCCGCTGCCCTGGTTGACCGTGAAGGCCCGCA
Source organism: Micromonospora sp. NPDC047465 (assembly GCF_040643125.1). NCBI lineage: Bacteria > Bacillati > Actinomycetota > Actinomycetes > Micromonosporales > Micromonosporaceae > Micromonospora > Micromonospora sp. NPDC047465. The sequence continues at coordinate 98,029 of NZ_JBEYTP010000022.1, read as the reverse complement.
CGACGCCGCGCAGGTCGACCCCGCTGTGCTCGTGGAACCGGACGTCCTCGGCGGCGACGATCGCCTGCCGCATCACCGGCGCGACCTCAGCCAGCGGCACGTCCACCCGGTCCTCCTGGTAGAAGGAGGTGATCAGGGTGGTGCCGTCGTCGGCGTAGAGGTTGGAGCGCTGGGCCGTCGGCGGCGTGCGCAGCGTGTTGGGCAACTCCGAGTACGGCGCGGCGAGCGCCGAGAACCCGATGCCGAACACCAGCGCGGTCGGCAGGGCCGCCGCCGCGAGCGCCAGGCCGGCGAGCACGCCGGCGAGCAGCACGGTGAACAGTCTTTCGAGGTGTGCCCGGGTCATCAGCTCTCCCCGCAGGAGCCGGTCAGGACCCACCCAGAATGACCTGAAAGCCCCTCTCCACCGCCCCTTTCCCCCAAACCCGCAGGAAACTCACGCGCGAGGGTAACTCCGGCGGATTACGGCACAAGCCCGGCGGCGCGGGTGGGCGGCCACGGCGGGCGGCTGCCCGGGGCGAGGCGGGGCGGTTACGGCAGGAGCGCGGTGGCGAGGGGGTGGACGGTCTCCTCGATCTCGTCGGCCACCCGGCTGAAGCACTGGTCGCCGCGCCCCCACGGGTCGTCGAGATCGTCGGTGGGCAGGGCGGTGGTGCCCTCCCGGGCGGCGTGGGCGGCCGCCACCAGCGCCACGCCGCGCGCGTACACCCCCTCCGGGGTGGCCTCGGCCGGGGGCAGCCCGGCCGCGTCCACCGCGGCGAGCAGCCGGCCGAACTCGCCCAGCACGAAGGTGCGCGCCGCGGCGTCGGGGCGCAGCGCCACCACGTACTCCTGCTGGTCCGCGGTGGCGGTGAGCACGAGGTCGGCGGCGTCGATGTGGTCCGAGCGGAGCTTGCGGGCGGCGAAGCCGTCGGTGCTGCCGCCCCGGGTGGTGACCTGGCGGGCGGCCGGCGGGTTCATCTCCTCACCGGCGTGCCAGCCGCCGGTGCCCGCGCTGTGGCTGTGCACCAGCTCGTCGGCGCGGCCCGGGTCGGCCTCCCGCCGGGCCAGCCGCTCCCGGACGGCGAGGGCCAGCAGCCGCTCGGCCATCGGGGACCGGCAGATGTTGCCCATGCAGACGTGCAACACGGTGAACGGCGGCACTCAGACCCCCTGGCCGACGAGGATGTCCGGCACCACGTCGCGCAGCTTCTCCAGCGGGACGGCGCCCTGGCGGAGGACCTGCGGCACCTCGCCGGTGAGGTCGACGATGGTGCTCGGCACCGGGTCCGGGCAGGGCCCGGCCTCCAGGTACGCCCGCACCGAGTAGGCGAGCTGGTCGCGGGCCTGTTCGGCGGTGAGCGCGGCCGGCTGGCCGGTCTTGTTGGCCGAGGCGACCGCCATCGGGCCGGTCTCGCGCAGCACCTCCAGCGCCACCGGGTGCAGCGGCATCCGCACCGCCACCGTCCCGGACGTGTCGCCGAGGTCCCAGCGCAGGCTCGGCGAGTGCTCGACGACGATGGTCAGCGCGCCGGGCCAGAACGCCTCCACCAGGTCCCGCGCGGCCTGGGGCAGCGAGTAGACCAGGCCGTCGAGGGTGTGCCGGGAGCCGATCAGCACCGGCGGCGGCACGTGCCGGCCGCCCTTGGCGTCCAGCAGGGCCTTGACCGCGTACGGGGTGAACGCGTCCGCGCCGATCCCGTAGACCGTGTCCGTCGGCAGGACGACGAGTTCGCCGTTCTTGACCGCCTCGATGGCCGCAGCGATGCCGCGGTCCCGGTCGGCGGGCGACCGGCAGTCGTAGAGCATCACGAGGAGTCAGTCTGCCACGCCTCGTGGGCGGCGGCGTGCGGGCCGTCCGCCCGGCGGGAGGCGGTGGCGAAGCGGGGCCGCCCGGCCAGGTCCGGGTGGTCGGCCACCGCCTCGAACCGGCCGTCCGCCGCCAGCAGGTCGGGCACCGCCGTGCCGTGCGTGTCGTCGTGCTCGACGCCGAGCGCCCCGCCGGGGCGCAGCAGGGCCGCCGCCCGGGCGACCACCGGGCGGATCACCGCCAGGCCGTCCGCCCCGCCGAAGACCGCGCTGGCCGGATCGTGCCGGCCCACCTCCGGCGGCACCGGCACGTCGGAGGGCACGTACGGCGGGTTGCAGAGCAGCACGTCGACCCGGCCGACGAGGTCGGCCAGCAGGTCCGGGGCGGTGACGTCCGCCGCCACCACCTCGATCGGCCGGTCCCCCGCCGCCGCCCGGGTCGCCGCGTTCCGCCGCAGCCAGGGCAGCGCGTCGGCCGAACGTTCCACCGCCACCACCCGGGCGGTCGGCAGTTCCTGGGCGACCGACAGGGCGATCGCGCCGGAGCCGCTGCACAGGTCCACCACCACCGGGGCGGCCAGGCGCCCGGCCCGCGCGATCCCCCAGCCGGCGAGCAGCTCGGTCTCGGGCCGGGGCACGAAGACACCCGGCCCGACGGCCAGCTCCAGGTGCCGGAAGCCGGCGACGCCGGTGAGGTGCTGCAACGGCTCCCGGTCGGCCCGCCGGGCGACCAGCCCGTCGAACCGGTCGAGCTGGTCGGCGGTGAGGTCGTCGGCCAGCGCGAGCCGCCCCCGGGGCACCCCCAGCACGTACGCGGCCAACTGCTCCGCCTCGGCGCGGGCCGCCTCGACGCCGGCCTCGGCCAGCGCGCGGGCCGCCCGGGACACCGCCACGGAAGGGCGTTGTCGTCTCGTCCCTTCGGACGGCTGTTGCGGCGCGGTCGTCACGAGATAATCATGAGGCGTCGCCCCGGACATCACGAGCGGATGCGTCCGGACGCACACCGACAGGAGGTCGCGGGTGGGTTGGCTCGACCGGGTCACCGACCAGGTTGACGCCCTCACGCGGTCGCGGGCGTTGCAGGAGTCCAGCCGTTCCGCCGAGGCGTACGCGATCCTCGACCGCGTCATCGGCACCACCACCGACCCGTACGCGCGGGCCGACGCCCTGGTGCAGCGCCTCTCGGCGGTGATCAACCTGGGCCGGACGGCCGAGTACACACGGGCGGTCGAGGAGGCCTCCAGCGCGGTCCGCGACCTCGCCGAGCCCTACCTGCACGGGCACCTCAACGCGCTCGCCGCGCTCGCCGCGCACCACCAGGGCGCGCTGGACCGCTGCGTCACGCACCTGGTGAAGGCCGCCCGGGCGCTGGGCGCGGTGCCGGATCCCGACCGGGACACCGCGTGGGGCTGGCACGACCTCGCCATGGCCTACTCCTACCTCAGCTTCCACGGCTACGCCCTAGGCGCCATCGAGCGGGCCCGGCAACTCGGGACGGCCGCCGGGATCCCGGAGGAGACGTTCGCCGCCCCCGGCATCCGGCTGCGCAACGCGGTGGCGCTGGACCACAACGGCGACAGCGACGGCTGCCTGCGGGTGCTGCGGGACGTCGCCGCCGACCTGGACCGGTTCCTGCGCAGCGGCCGGGCCGGGAGGCTGCGCCCGAGCAGCCTGGCCGCGTACGGCTACGCCGCCGCCCGGCGGGGGGCCCTGGGCGACCGGCTGGAGGTCGGCACGGACGCCGCCCCGGCGCGCCTGCTCGGCCACGGCGGGGACAGCGCCCGGGCCCGGGACATGCGCCAGCTCGGTCAGGTCTGCCTCGCCGTCGCCGAGGGCCGGCCGATCGAGGCGGTCACCCGGCTGGACACCGTCCAGGTCTCCAGCGAGACGCTGGGCGCGGCCGAGCCGGCGCGGCTGCGCAGCATCGCCCTGGCCCGCTCCGGCGACCACGCGGCGGCCCACCGGGCCGACCGGCTGGCGTTCCGGCTGGCCGCGCAGCGCAACGACCGGCTCCGGGACGTCTACATCGACGGCATCGCCGCCCGCATCGACCACGAGGAGATGCGCCGCGAGGCGGCCCGCTTCGAGGGCGAGGCGCTGACCGACCCGCTGACCGGGCTGCCCAACCGGCGCCGGCTGGAGCGCTACATCGCCACGGTGGTCGCCGGCGGCGACCGGGTGGTGATCGGCGTCTGCGACCTGGACGGCTTCAAGGCGGTCAACACCCGGCACGGGCACCACTCCGGCGACCTGGTGCTCCAGCGCGTCGCCGGGGTGATCAACCGGGTGATGCGCCGGGGCGACTTCGTCGCCCGCTACGGGGGCGACGAGTTCGTGGTGGTGCTCCCCCACGCCGGGATGGCCGAGGCGGCCGAGGTGGGCCGCCGGATCGACGCCGCGGTGCGGGCGGAGGACTGGGAGTCGCTGGTGCCCGGCACGCCGGTCGGGGTCAGCGTCGGCTTCGCGGAGGTGGGCGCCACCGGCCCCGGCCTGCGCGACGCCCTCAGCGCCGCCTTCGAGGCGGCCGACCGCGAGATGCTCCGCGCGAAGACCCGCCCCCGCGCCTCCTGACCCCGCCGTCTCCTCGGCCCGGCGGGTCAGCGGCGGGTCAGCTCTGTGTCGCCGGCCAGGCGGGCGGCGCGGTCGGCCTCCGCCAGGGCGTCGAGGACGCCGTCCAGGTCCCCGGCGAGGGACAGGTCCAGGTTGTACGCGGTGTAGCCGATCCGGTGGTCGGTGATCCGGTTCTGCGGGAAGTTGTAGGTGCGGATCCGCTCCGAGCGGTCCACGGTGCGCACCTGCGCCTTGCGGGCGTCCGAGGCGGCCGCGTCGGCCTGCTCCTGGGCCGCCGCCAGCAGCCGGGCGCGCAGGATCCGCATCGCCTGCTCCCGGTTCTGCAACTGGGACTTCTCGTTCTGGCAGGAGACCACGATGCCGGTCGGGACGTGGGTGATCCGCACCGCCGAGTCGGTGGTGTTCACCGACTGGCCGCCCGGACCCGACGAGCGGAACACGTCGATCCGCAGGTCGTTCGGGTCGATGGTGACGTCGACGTCCTCGGCCTCGGGCAGCACCAGCACGCCGGCGGCGCTGGTGTGGATCCGGCCCTGCGACTCGGTGACCGGGACGCGCTGCACCCGGTGCACGCCGCCCTCCCACTTGAGCCGGGACCAGACGCCGTTGCCGCCCTCGGGCACGCCCTTGGTCTTGATCGCCAGCGAGACGTCCTTCACCCCGCCGAGGTCCGAGTCCTGGGCGTCGATCACCTCGGTGAGCCAGCCGCGCCGCTCGGCGTACCGGGTGTACATCCGCAGCAGGTCGCCGGCGAAGAGCGCGGACTCCTCGCCGCCCTCGCCGGCCTTGATCTCGACGATCACGTCCTTGGCGTCGTGCGGGTCGCGCGGGATCAGCAGCTCGGCCAGCCGCTCCTCGAGCGCCGGCAGGCTCGCCGCGATCGACTCCGCCTCGGCGGCGAAGGACGGGTCCTCGGCGGCCAGTTCCCGGGCGGCGGCGAGGTCGGCGCGGGCCTGCTCCAACTCCCCGGCCGCCTTGTGCAGCGGGACCAGCTCGGCGTACCGACGGCCGACCCGGCGGGCGGTGCCCTGGTCGGCGTGGATGGCCGGGTCCGCCAGCCGCTTCTCCAGCTCGGCGTACTCGTCGAGGAGGGCGGCCAGGCGCTCACTGCTCATGCGGGGGAAGCTCCTTCGACGACGGCGGGACGGGAGGCGGAACCGGGGCGGATACGGACGACGCCCGCGACCGGCACGAAACCGGGCGCGGGCGCCGAACGAGGAGTTACTTGGCCTTCTTGGCCTGAACCTTGGCGTACTTCTGCTGGAACTTCGCGACCCGCCCGGCGGTGTCCAGGACGCGCTGCTTGCCCGTGTAGAACGGGTGGCAGGCGCTGCAGGTCTCGACGTGGATCGAGCCGCCCTTGGCGGTGCTGCGGGTGCTGAAGGTGTTGCCGCAGGAGCAGGTGACCTCGGTGGTCACGTACTCCGGGTGGATGTTGGGCTTCATGTCGCCTCGGTCCTTTCGTGGATGGTCGCCGGGTCGCCGTCGGTGTCCGTCGCCTCGTGCGCGACGGGCTCGGGCGTGAACCGGAACCGGTGGCCGATTGACCAGTGTGCCATGGGCCGGCGCCGGCCCGGCAATCGGGCCGCACGGCTGCTCCGGCATCGACAACGCGCGCCTCCTCTCCCGCATTCCCGCCGCCTGGCCGGGCATTCACCCCGGCACGGCCGCCCGCCGGTCGTGCCCCGCCCGGGGCACGGCGGCGACGCGCCGCCGGCCACCGAGACGTACGACACGGAGGAGCCATGGCCCGCCTGATCGCCACCCGGGGACTCCCCGCCTCCGGCAAGACCACGTTCGCCCGGACGCTGCAACCGTCCGTGGTCCGGGTCAACCGGGACGACCTGCGCCGGATGCTGCACGGCGAGCGGCTGTTCACCCAGTGGGCGGAGTGGCAGGTGACCGTCGTGCAGCGGGCGCAGGTCGAGGCGCTGCTGCGGGCCCGGGCGGACGTCTGCGTCGACGACACCAACCTGCGGTCGCGGACCCTGCGGGACTGGGCCGACCTGGCCGCCCGGCACGGTGCCGAGTTCGAGGTGCACGACTTCACCGACGTGCCGCTGGCGGAGTGCCTGCGCCGCGACGCCGCCCGCCCGGAGGCCGACCGGGTCGGCGAGGCGTGGATCCGCCGGCTGCACGAGCGCTACCTGGAGGGGCGCGCGTTGCCGCTGCCGGTGCCGCAGGCCCGGACGGGGCGGCCGGCCACGGTGCACGCCCCGTCGACCGATCCGCCGGAGATCGTGCTGGTCGACATCGACGGGACGGTCGCGCTGAACGTCTCGCGCAGCCCGTACGACATGACCCGGGTCGACGAGGACGAGCCGAACCCGGCGGTGATCGCGGCGGTCCGGGCGATGCACGCGGCCGGGTACGGGGTGGTCTTCTGCTCGGGCCGCGACGCCACCGCCCGGCCCGCCACGGAGGCGTGGCTGGCCCGGCACGTCCGGGTGCCCTACCTCGACCTGCACCTGCGCGCCGTCGGCGACAACCGCAAGGACTCGGTGGTCAAGCAGGAGATCTACGAGCACGAGGTCAGGGACCGCTACCGGGTGGTCGGCGTCTTCGACGACCGCCAGCAGGTCGTACGGATGTGGCGCGCCCTCGGCCTCACCGTCTTCCAGGTCGCCGAGGGCGACTTCTGAGATCGGGGAGCCCTGTCGACACCCGAGGCCCGCACCGGGATCGGTGCGGGCCTCGGGCGGTGCCAGCAGGGGGCCTTCCTGTGCGCGGGGCGTCAGGAAGGCGCCCTCCTCACCCTCAGGCGGCGGGGGCCTGGGCGGCGGCGGTCAGGGCGACGGTCGCCTCGGCCCGGACGCCGTTGACCTCCACCGCCAGCGTGACCTGCGCGCTGGGGCGCAGGGCGGTGAGCGTGCCGGTGGCCGGGTCGAAGCGGGCCACGTGCCAGGGCTTCAGCCCGGCGGCCGAGCCGACGTGCAGGTTCGGCGAGGCGGACCAGTCCGCGCTCACCGGCGCCGCCACCGGCACCGTACGCCCGCCCGGCTGGGTCACCGTGGCGGTGACCGTCGCCGGGGCGTCGACGGCGACGCTGGCCGGGGCGGCCAACGCGAGCCCGTCGACGTGCGCGTGGAACTCGGCGGCGACCCAGCGCGGGCCCTCCACGAGCGGGTTCCGCCGGGCCCGGTCGGCCTCGGCGGGGCTCACCGGGTCCACCCCGAACTCGGTCCACCCGGTGAATCCGCCCTGGTCGGCCGGGGTGGACGGGTTCTTGCCCGAGTTGCCGTTGATCAGGTACGGCACCCCGTCGACCCGGTCGGCGTGGAACGTGCCGACGTGCCCGCCGACGAAGACCGCCCCCTTGCCGGTGCGGTGCTGGAAGTCGGCCAGCCACTGCTCCAGCAGCGCGGCCTCCTTCCGATCGCCGAGCTGGCTGGCCTTGGCCGGGCTCGGGTCGCGCGGCGGGTGGTGGTGCAGCACCGCCACCGAGCCGACGGCGGGGTCGCCGGCCGCCGAGTCGAGCGCCTCGCGCAGCATCCGCACCTGGTCGAAGCCGCCGCCGCGCAGCGAGCCGGTCGACGAGTTCAGCGTGACGAACCGGGTGCCCTTGTGGTCGAAGACCCGCTCGGTGTCACCGAACGCGGCCCGGAAGTTGGCGATCGGGGCGCCCATGATCTCGTGGTTGCCGGGCACGTAGTAGTACGGCAGTTCCCCGCCGAGCTCCTCGTCCAGCACCCGCTTCGCCAGCGCGAAGTCGGCCGGGTACGCGGTGTCCACGAAGTCGCCGTTGATCACGAGGAAGTCCGGCTTCGCGGCCTTGACCTCGCGGAGCGTACGGCGGGCCTGGGCGACCAGGTCGCTGTCCGGGTCCGCCGCGACGAACTGCGCGTCGGACATGACCGCGAAGCGCCAGGGCGCGCCGTCGACCGTGCCGTCGCGGAGCACCACCCGGTCGGTGCGCGGCGCCTCGGCCGGGGCGTCGACCGTCGGCGGCACCTTCGCCACCAGGTCGTCGATGACCACCTCGCTGCGGTACTGGGCGGCGGCGTTGGTCTCGGCCACGTAGAACCGGCGGATCCGCACCGGGTACTCCACGCCGGCGGGCACGGCGAACTCGACGTACTTCCAGCCCTTCCAGGTGATCAGTGGCCCGCGCAGGACGTGCTGGGTGTTCTGCGCGTCGTGCAGGTGCAGGCTGGGCCACTCCCCGGTGCCGTTGCCGTGGATCCACATGCCGAACGCCTGCGGCTGGCCGGCCACGTCGATCCAGGCCGGCGGGTCGGCGTACGCGGCCCGGGTGCCGGTGGACTGGCTGAAGTCGTACGTCATCTTCAGGCCGGTGCCGGTGCGCCCCGGCGCCGGGGCGACGGCCCCGCTGGCCCGGGCCTGGCTGAACTTCCAGGCCGCCGCGTCGTCGAACGTGGCCACCGGGACGTCGGTGAGCCCGACGGTGACGGGCAGCACGGTGCTGCTGCCGCCCACGCGCACGGTGACCAGCGCCGAGCCGGTGTCCCGCAGCGCGGTGACGGCGAGGTTGCCGTCGGCGGTCGGGGTGATCTTGAGAAGGTCCCGGTCGTAGTCGAGCTTCAGGTCGGCGGGCTCGATCGGGGCGGTGTTGCCCTCGGCGTCGTAGCCGACCACGCCGAACAGCGCGCTGCCCTGCGCCCCGTCCAGGCCGACCCGGTCCACGGTGGAGTCGATCCGGGCCAGCGGGCCGAGGACGGTGAGGTCGAGGGTGCCGCGGGCCTCGTCCCGCCAGGCGGTGACGGTGGTACGGCCGGGCCGGCCGGCCCGGAAGGTGCCCTCGCGGTCGACGGTGCCCTGCGCCGCCGGGTTGGCCCGCCACTTCGGCGCGCCGGCCGCCGGGCCGTACGTCTCGTCGTGGCCGGCGGCGGTGAGCCGGCGGGTGAGGCCGGGGAAGACCCGGTCGGGGCGGCCGCCGCGCACCGGCGCGACGCCGGGTGCGCTGGTCGGGTCGCTGGCGGTCTCCAGCCAGTACCCGGTGAGCCGGCCGCTGCCCTGGGGCGCGTAGAGGGCCAGGCCGTTGGGCACCGCGCGCTCCGTGCCGTCGGAGGGGCTGTTCTCCACCTGCACGGCCGCCGCGCCCGGCTCCCGGGCGAGCAGCGTGGACGAGCCGCCGCCGTCGAGGTTGAGCGCGTGGTGGGCGCCGAGCTCGGCCATCATCCGGCCCATCTCGGTCTGGGTGACGCCGCGGCTGTCGACCTGGCGGCCGTCCACGGTCAGCAGGATCATGCGCCGGCCGTCGGCGGAGAAGCCGACCGACGTGCGCGGGGCCAGCGACGCGTCGGCGATGTTCTGCACCACGCCGTCCCGGACCAGCACGTTGCCGCCGCCGACCGCCGCGTGCAGGGTGCTGCCGTCGGCGGGCTTGGGCTGCCAGGCGACCGTCACCGGGTCGCCGGGGCGCAGCCCGGCGAGGGCGTCCGCGCCGGAGTCGCGCCCGAGCAGCACGGTGGTGCCGGCCGGGATCGGCCCGCTGCCGGCCGTCGTGCCGACGGTGGCGACGCGGCCGTCGACCACCGTGACCTCCGTGACGCGGGCGGCGCCGGCGACCGCGCGTTCCCGGGTGTACGACCCCCAGAGCGCGGTGAACACGCCGATCCCGTTCGCCTGGATCATGTTGTTGAACTGGGTCAGCTTCACCGGGCCGGTGGGCAGCGTCGCGGTGCCGTCGAAGTTGACCTCGATGACCCGGCCGAGCCCCTCGGTGGTGATCGCGACGGCGTTGCGGTGCCCGCTGACCGCGGACTGGACCAGTTCGCCGTCGCGGATGCCGACGCCTTGGGCGGCACCCGAGTTGTTGATGTCGAAGAAGTCGCCGTTGACCGCCGCGACCGCGCGGGAGGCGTCCACGGCGCGGCGCAGGGGCTCGGCCCGGCTGACCGCGCCGGAGTTCACGTAGTCGACGGTGACGCCGCCGGTGAGGTCGGCCGTGAGCGCGTCGGCGCGGAGCCAGCCGTCGGCGTCGTACCGGTCGAAGGAGGTGAGTTGGAGGCCCGGGGCGACCGGGCGGGTGGTCTTGGCGGTCTCCAGGCCGCCGGCCGGCTCGATGCCGCCGGAGAGCGTGACGGAGTCGGCGGGGTACGAGGAGGCGCGGGGCGCGTCCTCGGCCGCGGTGGCGGAGGGGTCGGTGGCCGGATCCGGCGCACCGGCGGTCGCCGGCACGGTGCCGGCCATGGTGAGCAGCGGCGTCAACAGCAGGACGCCGGCAAGACGGGCTGATCGTCTGCGGGTACGCATGGGCCACAGTCAACCGGACTGTGAATAGAAGTTTCAATACCTGTCAACCAAACCGAAGGAAAACTCCACCCCTCGGTACCCGGTCCGAAGCAACAACGCGGCCGGCGTTGAAGCGCGCGACGGGCGTGGTGACCGCATGCGACTGTCGTGGGCGGACGGACGGCGGGCGGGCGCACGGCACGGGGCGCCCGGGAACGCGAGAAGGGCACGGCCGCGGTGGCCGTGCCCTTCTCGTCGGTCTCACCCGGGGAGCGTCACTCCCCCGGCGTCGACTTGGCGATCTGCATCAGGAACTCGATGTTGGTGCGGGTCTGCTTGAGCTTGTCGAGCAGCAGGTCCAGCGCCGCCTGCGAGTCCAGCGAGTGCAGCACCTTGCGGAGCTTGTGGATGATGGCCAGCTCCTCCGGCGCGAGCAGGATCTCCTCCTTGCGGGTGCCGGACGGGTGGATGTCGATGGCCGGGAAGGTGCGCTTGTCGGCGATCTTCCGGTCCAGCTTCAGCTCCGCGTTGCCGGTGCCCTTGAACTCCTCGAAGATGACCGTGTCCGCCATGGACCCGGTCTCCACCAGCGCGGTGGCGAGGATGGTCAGCGAGCCACCGTTCTCGATGTTGCGGGCCGCACCCAGGAAGCGCTTCGGCGGGTAGAGCGCGGTGGAGTCGATACCACCCGACATGATCCGGCCGCTGGCCGGCGCCGCCAGGTTGTACGACCGACCGAGCCGGGTCACCGAGTCGAGCAGCACGACCACGTCGTGGCCCAGCTCGACCAGGCGCTTCGCCCGCTCGATCGCCAGCTCCGCCACCGTGGTGTGGTCCTGCGGCGGACGGTCGAACGTCGCCGCGATGACCTCACCCTTCACCGACCGCTGCATGTCGGTGACCTCTTCGGGGCGCTCGTCCACCAGCACCACCATCAGGTGGCACTCCGGGTTGTTGTGCGTGATCGCGTTCGCGATGGCCTGCAGCACCATCGTCTTGCCCGCCTTCGGCGGCGACACGATCAGCGCGCGCTGGCCCTTGCCGAGCGGCATGACCAGGTCGATCACCCGGGTGGTGAGGATGTGCGGCTCGGTCTCCAGCCGCAGCCGCTCCTGCGGGTAGAGCGGGGTGAGCTTGTAGAACTCCGGCCGGCGCTTCGCCTCGTCCGGCTCCATCCCGTTGATGGTGTCCAGCCGCACCAGCGGGTTGTACTTGTCCCGCCGCTGCTCGCCGTCGCGCGAGGCGCGCACCGCACCGGTGATGGCGTCACCGCGCCGCAGACCGTACTTCTTGATCTGGGACATCGAGACGTAGACGTCGTTCGGGCCGGCCAGGTAGCCGGTGGTCCGCACGAAGGCGTAGTTGTCGAGCACGTCGATGATGCCGGCCACCGGGACGAGCACGTCGTCCTCGCCGACCTGCGGCTCGCGCCCGCCCTCGCCGCCGCCCTCGGCCCGCTCGCCACGGCCGCGGCGACGGTCCCGGAACCGGCTGCGCCGGCCGCGCCGGCCGCCGCCCTCGCCGTCGTCGTCACCGTCGGCGTCGCGCTCGGCGCGCTGGCCCCGGTCGCCCCGCTCGTTGCGGTCGCCCCGCTCGGCCCGCTCGTTGCGGTCGCCCCGCTCGGCACGCTCGGCCCGCTCGTTGCGGTCGCCCCGCTCGGCACGCTCGGCACGCTCGGCACGCTCGCCGCGCTCCGCACGCTCGCCACGCTCAACGCGCTCGGCACGCTCAACGCGCTCCGCACGCTCGCCACGCTCAACGCGCTCGCGGCCACGGCCCTCGCCCCGGTCGGCACGCTCGCCGGCCTCGGCCTCCTCCGTGCGAGTCTCCGCGGGACGGGCCTCGGCAGCCCGCGCCTCGGCGGCGGCGGCCCGGCTGCGCCGGGTCCGGGGACGAGCCTCGGTCTCGACGGGCGCCGGCTCCGCCGGGGCCTGCTCCGCGGCTCGCCGCTCGGCCTCGGGCCGCTCGGTGGTCTCGCGGACCTCTTCCCGGGCGGGAGCGGCGGCGGCCGCGACCTCGGCCCGCGGTCGAGGGGTCCCGGCGGTGGCGCCGCCCTGCCGCTCGGAGATCGCGCTGATCAGCTCGCCCTTGCGCATCCGAGCCGTGCCCGAGATGCCGAGCGACGCAGCCAGGCTCTGCAGCTCCGGCAGCAGCATCGCCGACAGGCCGGTGCCGCTGCGCCGACGACGGGCGGGGGCGGCGGCGGTGGTGGCATCGCCAGCGACGTTGGAAACATCCGACGTCACGTCGGTGGTGTCGCTCAATGGATTCCTTCCCTCGATAGGCCGGGACTGCCCGGGGTCGAAACAAGGTGGCCGGGCGGCCTCGGTGCACCCGCCTCGCATGGACGCGTCGCGGGAGTCTGTGACACAGCAGCCGGTCGGTTTCCCGACTCACCGACGTCGGTGAGCAGGTCTCGCCGTCTGCGGCGACCTGTGAAGACTGCGGTGCGGCGTGGGCCTAAGCAGGGGTGACGGGCTGACCGCCGAAAGCTTCGGGGGTGCGCCGACCCGCAGGAAGATCGCATGCTTCGCGGCTGTGCTAAGTCTAGAGCGTAATCAACTCTTCCGACCTGCGGCAACAGGGTCCCGCTCCGCGTGTCCGAGTCTACCCCGGGCAACCCGTGCTCCGTGCCCGTCCGGGTCCAACCGCCAGACCTGCCAGTCTGTTCCCGGATCATAGCCTTCCGGCAGCCCGTCCAGGGCCAGGACGGTCGGTCCGGCCCCACTGATCACAGCCGCCACACCGACCTCACGCAACGCCCCGACCAGGGCGGCGCTGCCCGGCATCCCCTCCGCGCGGTAGTCCTGGTGCAGCCGGTCGACGGTGGCCGGCAGCAGCAGCGCCGGCTCGGCGGTCATCGCGTGCACCAGCAGCGCGGCGCGTCCGGCGTTCAGCGCCGCGTCTCCGTGCGGCACGGTGGCCGGCAGCGCGGCCCGTGCCGCCGCCGTCAGGCCGCGCTCCTGAGGCACGAAGACCGTCGGTCGTACGCCGGCGGCGACCGGCAGCGACACCGCCCGGGCCCCGGACGGCTCCGTCCAGGCCAGCGTGAAGCCACCGAGCAGGCAGGGCGCCACATTGTCCGGATGGCCCTCGATCCCGGCGGCGAGCCGCAGCGCGGCGGCGTCGTCCAGCCGGGCCTCCCCGTCGGTCACCAGCGCCCGGGCGAGCAGCACGCCGGCGACGATCGCGGCCGACGAGGAGCCCAGCCCCCGGGCCTGCGGGATGCGGTTGACACACTCCACCGCCAGGCCCGCCGGCTGGCCGCCCAGCGCCTCGAAGGTCGCCCGCATGGCGCGCACCACGAGGTGCCGGTCGTCGGTCGGCAGCTCCCCGGCGCCCTGCCCCGTCACGACCACCGTGACGCCCCCCGCCGTGACCTCGGCGGCCACGTCGTCGTAGAGGGCCAGGGCGAGCCCCAGGGCGTCGAAGCCCGGCCCCAGGTTGGCGCTGGTGGCGGGAACCCGGACCCGGACCGGACCGGAGGCGAATGTCGTCGGCACCGGCTCATGCTAGGGCTCCGCACCGACGTCGCGGCCGTCCGCCCGCCCGGTGGGACGGGGCCGCCGCTGGCACCGCGTGGGTGATCCGGCCCGGCGCTGTTCCGCTAGCCTGACCCGACCGACGACGACGGGAGGCAGAGTGCTCGGACACCTGGCGACGACGCTGGCCACGCAGGCGCCCACGATGCTGGTGTTGCTGGTCGGCCTCGTGCTGACCGTGGCGGCGGGGCGGCGGCTGCCCCGACGGCCCCGGCTGCTGGCCCTGTTCGGCCTCGGCGTGCTGCTCGTCAGCTCGGTGCTCACCCTCGCCTGGATCCTGCTGGCTCCCGGCCTGATCGACGGCAGCTTCGGATCTTCCAACGGCGCCGACTTCGGGTGGCGCGAGTTCCAGCTGGTGAACACGGCGTACAGCGTGGTGATGGCCGTGGCGTACCCCCTCGGGCTGGGCCTGGTGATCGCGGCGGTGCTCGCCGGGCGGCGGGCGACCGGCACGGCGGCCGCCCCCTCGGGCGGCTGGCCGCCCGCCGGGCCCGCACCGACCCCCGGGCCCGCGCCGACCGCAGCCGGGCAGCCCGCGCCGGGGTGGCCCACGGCGGTCCCCGGCCACGCGCCGACGCAGTGGGACGGCCTGACCCGGCCGGACGCGCCCACGGGCGGGACGGGACAGCGCTGACCGACGGGCGGGTCAGCGGGCCGGGGTCGGGTCCGGCTCCGCGACCGGGTCGGTGAGGGAGAGCCGGCGGGTGGCGATCCGCCAGCCGACCGCGTAGACCAGCGTGACCAGGCCGCAGCCGGCCAGCACCACCCGCTCGTCCACCGTGTCCACCACGGCCGCCACCACGAGCTGGCTGACCGAGATGGCCAGGGTCGCCAGCATCATGTCGGTGGCGAAGACCCGGCCCCGCAACCGGTCGGGCACCTCGCCCTGAAGGGCGAAGTTCGACATCACCCAGTTGCTGCCGCCGGCGAAGTGGGCGACGAAGACCAGGGCCAGCACCAGCGGGAACCAGTCGACGACCGAGATGCCGAGGTAGGCCAGGCCGTAGAGGGACATGGACAGCGCCAGCCCGGACAGCAGCCAGGCCCGGTTGTTCAGCACCCGACGCATCAGGATCGGCCCGACCAGCGCACCCGCCCCGCGGACCGCGAAGAGCAGCCCGGTCCCGACCGGCCCCACGCCGTACACCGCGGCGAGCAGCGGGAAGACCGTCAGCACGCCGTTGCCCAGGCCGACCGCGCTCTTCACGGTGACCAGCCCCAACACCCTCGGCCGGTGCCCGATGTAGCCCAGCGCCTCGCGGATCGCCGCCCAGGTCTGCTGCGCCGGTCGTCCGGCGTCGCGCGGGGCCTGCAACGGCCGGCGAATCAGCGTGGCCAGGCCCGCCGCGGCCGCCAGGCCGACCACCCCCACCCAGAAGCAGGCGTACGGGCCGACGGCGGCGCTGAGCACGCCACCGAGCGAGGCGCCGACGATGGTCATCGTGCCCCAGGCCGACCCGGCGACGGCGTTGCCCGCGGCCAGCTCGTCGGGGTCGAGGACGTTGGGCAGGGCGGCCTGGGCCGCCGGGGAGTAGAACGCCTTGGCCACCGCCACCACGCCGATCCCGACCATCGCCAGCCAGGCCGTGCCGGCGCTGCGCACCCCGAGCAGCAGGAGCACGCCGAACAGGGCCGCGACGTTGGCCGCGATCATGATCTTGCGCCGGTCGAACCGGTCGGCGACCGTGCCCGTGTAGGGCAGCAGCAACGCCACGATGCCGGTGTCCACGGCGAGCACCAGCGCCCCCCACACGCCGCTGCCGGTCAGGTCCGGCAGGAGCACCAGCAGCGGCACCATGACGAACCAGTCGGCGCCGAAGACCACCAGCTCGGCCAGGACGAGGTTGCGGAAGTTCCGGTTGCGGGCGAGGACCGAGAAGGTGGACGGCACGTCCGGACCCTACCGGGCGGTGGCCGGCGCGCCACGGCGTCCGGCGGGTACCTGACCGAACGCGGACGCCCCCGGCGGGCGGGACCGGCCGGGGGCGTCCACGGACGTACGGGTGCTACTCGGCCGGTGGCAGCGGCGACCTGCGGCTCTTCGGCAGCCGCAGCACCTCGAACTGGTCCGTGCCGTCCACCAGCGCGGCCGACGGCGCCGGCCGGGCGGCCCCCTCCGCGCCGGCCGACGGCGCCGCGGGCACCGGGACCGGCTCGCCGGACCGCTCCGTCCCGGCGTCCCGGACGGCGGCGGGGGCCGCCGGGGTCTCGCCGCCGGACCGGCTCGCCCGCCAGGAGCGGATGCTCTCCTTGGCGTGCTCCACCATCGTGTAGAGCGTCGGCACCAGGATCAGGGTCAGCAGCGTCGAGCTGAGCAGACCGCCGATCACCACGATCGCCAGCGGCTTGGAGATGAAGCCGCCCTCCCCGGTGAGGCCGAACGCCATCGGCAGCAGCGCGAAGATGGTGGCGACCGCGGTCATCAGGATCGGTCGCAGCCGGCGCCGGCCGCCCTCGACCACCGCCTCCCGGACCCCCATGCCCTGCGCCCGGTACTGGTTGATCAGGTCGAGCAGCACGATCGCGTTGGTCACCACGATGCCGACCAGCATGAGCACGCCGATCAGCGCCGGCACGCCCAGCGGGGTGCCGGTGGCCAGCAGCAGGCCGATCGCGCCGGTCGCCGCGAACGGGATGGAGATCAGCAGGATCAGCGCCTGGGTCAGGCTGCGGAACGTCGCCACCATGATCAGGAAGACGATCGCGATGGCCGCGAGCACGGCCAGGCCCAGGTCGGCGAACGCCTCCTCCTGGTCGGCGCTGACGCCGCCGATGGCGAAGGTCGCCCCCGGAACGTCGATGGCGTCCAGCTTCTTCTGCAGCTCCTGGGTGGTGGCGCCGAGGTTGGAGGCGGTGGCCGTACCGGTCACCGAGACGCTGCGCTCACCCTCGATCCGGGTCACCTGCTGCGGCCCCTCGGCCACGGTGACGTCGGCGATGTCGTCCAGCTTCACCGGCCCCACCGGCAGCGCGCGCAGCTCCTCGACGGAGACCGGCACCTTGCCCGCGAACCGCAGCACCACGTCCCGCTGCCCGCCGTCCAGGGTCACCTGGCCCAGCGGCGCACCCCGGAACGCCTGCGCCACCAACTGGCCGACGGCGGCCTCGGTGAGCCCGGCCCGGCCGGCGGCGACCCGGTCGACGGTGACGTCGACGCGCGGCACCCGGGTGGCGAGGCTGGTGGAGACGTCCGCCACGCCCGCCACCCCGGCCATCGCCGCCCGGACCTCCTCGGCTGCCCGGCTCAGCGCCTCCGGGTCGGTGGCCTGGACGACCACCTCCAACTGGTTGGCGGCGGCCCCGCCCTGTCCGGCCCCGAAGCTGACCTCGCCGACGGCCGCGCCGAGCGCCTCGATCTCCCGGCGCAGGACCTCCCGCATCTCCTTGGCGTCGGTCTCGCCGCCGAGGGCCAGCGACCAGGTGGCGACGTTGTTGCCGCCGCCCGCGAACGGGTTGTCCCCGCCGCCCGCCGTCACCTGGTACGTCTCGATGCCGTCGGTCCGCTCCAGCACCGCCTCGATCTGGCGGGCCGCCGCGTCGGTGCCGGCCAGCCCGGTGCCCGCCGGCAGTTCCTGCGTCATGCTCAGCGTGTCCTGGCCGGAGTCGTCGATGAAGTTGGTCTCCAGCTGCCGGGACAGGCCGAACGTGCCGAACAGCACGAGCACGCCGAGCCCCAGGGTGATCCAGCGGGTGGCCCGCTTGCGGGTGGCGAATCCGATCACCGGCAGGTACGCCCGCTGCAACGGGCTGCGCAGCTCCTTCTCCTCCGCCGCCCGGCGCACCGCGGCGTCGTCCACGGTGCCGCCGGAGGGCTTGAGGAACCAGTACGCGAGCACCGGAATGACGGTCAGCGAGACCAGCAGCGAGGCGAGCAGGGCCACGGTGACGGTGATCGCGAACGGCGCGAACAGCTGCCCGACGAAGCCGCCCACCAGCGCGATCGGCGCGAAGACGGCCACCGTGGTGAGGGTGGACGCGGTCACCGCGCCGGCCACCTCGCGGACGGCGGCGAGGATCGCCTCGCGCTTCGGCTCGCCGTACTCCAGGTGCCGCTTGATGTTCTCCAGCACGACGATCGAGTCGTCGACCACCCGGCCGACCGCGATGGTGAGCGCGCCGAGGGTGAGCAGGTTCAGCGAGTAGTCGCCGATCCAGAGCGCGATCAGGGCGACCACCACCGAGAGCGGGATGGAGACCGCGGTGACCACGGTGGAGCGGATCGACAGCAGGAAGACCAGGATGACGATGACGGCCATGACCAGGCCCAGCAGGCCCTCGGTGGTCAGGCTCTCGATGGACTTCTCGACGAACGGCGCCTGGTCGAAGACCACGGTCAGCTCGGCGCCGGAGGCCTCCCGCAGCTCGGCCAGCCGGTCCCGGATCTCGTGGGAGATCTCCACCGCGTTGCCGTCGGGGGCCGCGGTGACGGCGATGCCGAGGCTGTCCCTGCCGTTGGTCCGGGTGAGCGCGGTGGCCGGGGCGAGCTGCTGTTCGACGGTGGCCACGTCGCCGAGGCGGACCGGGGCGGCCTTCCCCGCCGCCGGCGCGACGACGATGCCGCGCAGGTCGTCCAGCGTGGCGAGCGGGGTGCCCACCTGCACCGGCAGCGCCCGGGTGCCGTCGGCCACCGCGCCGGCCGGCACCGTCACGCCGTTGGTCTTCAGCGCGGCGCCGATCGCGGCCGGCTGGAGCTTCGTCGCGGCCAGCTTCGCCGGATTCGGGGTGACGACCACGACGTCGTCCCGGGCGCCGGTCACGTCGACCGACCGGACCCCCTCGATCGCCTCCAGCTCCGGCACGACCGCGCCACGCAGCTTCTCGGCGAGGGCGCGCTGGTCGGCGCCGCCGGACGCGGCGAGCACCACGGCGGGCAGGTCGTCCGTGCTGCCGGCGATGACCTGCGGGTCGACCCCCTCCGGCAGCTGCGTGTCGATCCGGTTGAGCGCGGTCTCCATCTTGTTGACCACGTCGTCCAGGTCGGTGCCGAACTCGTACTGCACCTGGACGGTCGTCGAGCCCTCACGCGAGGTCGAGGTGACCCGGTCCAGGCCGGGGATGCCCTGGAGGCTGTTCTCGATCGGCTCGGTGACCTGCGACTCGACGACCTCCGGGCCGGCGCCCGGGTACGCCGCCACGATGAACGCGGCTGGGAACTCCAGCGACGGCAGGAGTTGCTGCTTCAGCGACGGCACGGCGAACGCTCCGAACGCCGTGGTCACCACCGCGATGAGGGCGATCAGCCCTCGATTGGCGAGGCTGAATCTGGCGAGCACCGACATCGGCGTGGCTCACTCCTGGAGAGAGGACGGTTGCGGGGCGGAAGAAGTCTCCCGCACCCGCTGCGGCGCACACCGGCCGCCCCCGCTCCCGGTCCCGCCCACAGGACGGGCGGGTCCAGGCGTGGTTCAGGCCAGGTCGAGCGAGCGGGCGGCGGCCAGCGGATCGTTGGCGATGGTGATCGGAGCGGGAGCGGTGGAGATGGCCCACTCCGGGTCCTTCAGGCCGTGCCCGGTGACCGTGCAGACGACCGTCGAGCCGGCCGGGATCCTGCCGGCGGCGGCCTGCTGGAGCAGGCCGGCCACGCTGGCCGCGCTGCCCAGCTCGACGAAGACCCCGACCTCGCGGGCCAGCAGCCGGTACGCGGCCAGGATCTCCCGGTCGGTGACGGCGGCGATCAGGCCGCCGGAGGAATCCCGGGCGTCCAGCGCCCTGGTCCAGCTCGCCGGGTTGCCGATCCGGATCGCGGTGGCGATCGTGGACGGCTCGCGGACCACCTGGCCGGTGACGATCGGCGCCGCGCCGGCCGCCTGGAAGCCGTACATCTTCGGGGCCCGGGTGGCGTTGCCGTCCCGCAGTTCCTCCGAGTAGCCCATCCAGTAGGCGGAGACGTTGCCGGCGTTGCCGACCGGCAGGCAGTGGATGTCGGGCGCGTCGCCGAGCGCCTCGACGATCTCGAACGCGGCCGTCTTCTGGCCGTGCAGCCGGTCGATGTTGACCGAGTTGACCAGGGCGACCGGGTAGTCCTGGGCGAGCTTCGCCGCCAGCGACAGGCAGTCGTCGAAGTTGCCCTGCACCTGGAGCAGCTTCGCGCCGTGCACCAGCGCCTGGGCCAGCTTGCCCAGCGCGATCTTGCCCTGCGGCACGAGCACGGCGCAGGTCAGGCCGGCGCGGGCCGCGTACGCCGCCGCGGACGCGCTGGTGTTACCGGTGGAGGCGCAGATGATCGCCTTGTTGCCGGCCTCGACCGCCTTGGAGACCGCGAGCGTCATGCCCCGGTCCTTGAACGAGCCGGTGGGGTTGGCCCCTTCCACCTTCAGGTGGACGTCGCAGCCGAGCCGGGCGGAGAGCACCGGCGCGGGCAGCAGCGGGGTGTTCCCCTCGTGCAGGGTCACGACGGGCGTGACGTCGGTGACCGGCAGCCGGTCCCGGTACGCGTCGATCAGACCCCGCCACATGTCGCTCTCCTCGCTCTATCGCCCCGCTGGGCCGGGGGCACCGTCAGCGTGGACCAGCCTGCCCGGCCCGCCCGCGGCGCACCCGTCGTTAACCACCTGGCGAGACGCGACCGCTGTCACGCCCCGCCCTCGACCCGCAGCACGCTCGCCACCGACCGGACGATCTCCAGCCCGCGCAGCTCGCCGACGGTGGCGGCGAGCGCCGCGTCCGGGGCCACGTGGGTGACGATGACCAGGTCAGCGTCCTCGCCCCGGCCGGCCGCGTCGCCACCCGCCGGCCCCTGCCGCACGGTGGCGATCGAGACGTCGTGCCGGGCGAAGACGCCGGCCACCGCCTCCAGCACGCCCGGCCGGTCCGCCACGTCCAGGCTGATGTGGTAGCGGGTGAGCGCCTCCCCCATCGGCCGCACCGGCAGGTCGGCGTACGCGGACTCGCTGGCCGAGCGCACCCCGGCGAGCCGGTTGCGGGAGACCGCCACCACGTCGCCGAGGACCGCGCTGGCGGTCGGCGCGCCGCCGGCGCCCCGCCCGTAGAACATCAGCTGCCCGGCCGCCTCGGCCTCGACGAAGACCGCGTTGAACGCGTCGCCGACGCTGGCCAGCGGGTGGGTCAGCGGGATCATCGCCGGGTGCACCCGCACGCTGACCGTCTCCCGGCCGGCGGCGTCGGCGCCCCGGGCGGCGATGCAGAGCAGCTTGATGGTGCAGCCCATCGCCTTGGCGCTGGCCACGTCGGCGGCGGTGACCTCGGTGATGCCCTCCCGGTGCACGTCGGCCGCGCCGACCCGGGTGTGGAACGCCAGCGAGGCGAGGATGGCCGCCTTGGCCGCCGCGTCGAAGCCCTCCACGTCGGCTGTCGGGTCGGCCTCGGCGTACCCCAGCTCGGTGGCCTCCTCCAGCGCCTCCGCGAAGCCGGCGCCGGTGGCGTCCATGGCGGAGAGGATGAAGTTGGTGGTGCCGTTGACGATGCCGGTGACGCGGTTGATCCGGTCCCCGTGCAGCGACTCCCGCAGCGGGCGCAGCAGCGGGATCGCCCCGGCGACGGACGCCTCGTAGTAGAGGTCGCCGCCGCCCTCGGCCGCCGCGTCGTGCAGGGCCGCGCCGTCCTCCGCGAGCAGCGCCTTGTTGGCGGTGACCACGCTCTTGCCGGCCCGCAGCGCCTCGACGAGCCAGCTCCGCGCCGGCTCGATGCCGCCGACCACCTCGACCACCACGTCGACGTCGTCGCGTTTGATCAGCCCGAGCGGGTCGGTGGTGAACAGCGCGGGGTCGACCGGGAGGTCGCCCCGGTCGCGGCCGAGACGGCGTACGGCGATGCCGGCGATCTCCAGTGGGGCGCCGATCCGGGCGGCGAGGTCGGCCGACTGCTCGTGCAGCAGCCGGACCACCTCGCTACCGACCGTGCCGCAGCCGAGCAGCGCCAGGCGCACAGGTGACGTCATCCCACATCCAATGCGAGCAGGTCCTCTTCGGTTTCCCGCCGGACGATCAGACGTGCCTGACCGGCCCGCACCGCGACCACGGGGGGCCGGGGCACGTGGTTGTAGTTGCTGGCCATGCTCCGGCAGTAGGCGCCGGTGCCGGGCACCGCGACAAGATCTCCGGGCTGCACGTCGGCGGGCAGGAATTCATCCTTCACCACGACGTCCCCGGACTCACAATGCTTTCCCACCACGCGGGCGAGCATCGGCTCGGCGGCCGACGCCCGGGAGGCCAGCGTCGCGGAGTAGGACGCGTCGTAGAGCGCGGTGCGGATGTTGTCGCTCATCCCCCCGTCCACGCTCACGTACGTCCGGATCCCGTCCACGTCCTTGACCGTGCCGACCTCGTAGAGGGTGAACACGGCCGGCCCGACGATCGCCCGGCCCGGCTCGATCGACAGGTGCGGCACCGCCAGCCGCTCGGCGGCGCACTCGGACTCGACGATCCGGCGCATCCGCTTCGCCAGGTCCTGCGGCGCGGCCGGGTCGTCCTGGGTCGTGTACGCGATGCCGAAGCCGCCGCCGAGGTCCAGCTCGGGCAGCTCCACCCCGCGCGCGTCGCGGATCTGCGCCTGGAGGCCGAGCACCCGGCGGGCGGAGACCTCGAAGCCGCTGGCGTCGAAGATCTGCGAGCCGATGTGCGAGTGCAGTCCACGCAGCTCCAGCACGCCCTCGTCGAGCACGCGGAAGGCCGCCTCGGCCGCCGCCCCGCCCGCGAGGGAGAAGCCGAACTTCTGGTCCTCGTGGGCGGTGGCGATGAACTCGTGGGTGTGCGCCTCGACGCCGACGGTGACGCGGATCATCACCTTCGGCCGGACGCCCCGCTCCCGGGCCAGCGCGGTGAGCCGGTCGATCTCGTGGAACGAGTCGAGGATGATCCGCCCGACCCCGGCGTCCAGCGCCCGGGCCAGCTCGCCGACCGACTTGTTGTTGCCGTGGAAGCCGATCCGCTCGGGCGGCATCCCGGCCGACAGCGCGGTGGCCAGCTCGCCACCGGTGCACACGTCGAGGTGCAGGCCCTCCTCGGCGATCATCCGGACCACGGCACGGCAGAGGAACGCCTTGCCCGCGTAGTAGACGTCGACGCCGTCGAAGGCGGTGCGGAAGTCGCGGCAGCGCGAGCGCAGGTCGTCCTCGTCGAGCACGTACACCGCCGTGCCGAACTCGGCCGCGAGGTCGCCGACGCCGAGCCCGGCCACGGTGAGCACCCCGTCGCCGCCGCGCGTCACGTTGCGCGGCCAGAGCTGTGGCACCAGCGCGTTGACGTCGACCGGCGTACGCAGCCACGCCGGTCCCCGGCTGCCGATGTCCCCGTGCAGGGCGCCGGCCTCGTGTGCGCGCATGTCACATCCTCTCGGGGGCGGAGACGCCCAGCAGGCGCAGCCCGTTGGCGATCACGGTGCGGGTGGCGTCGTTCAGCCAGAGCCGGGCGCGGTGCAGGTCGGTGGCCTCCTCGTCGCCGCGCGGCAGGATCCGGCACTCGTCGTAGAACCGGTGGTAGGCCCCGGCCAGCTCCTCCAGGTAGCGCGCCACCCGGTGCGGCCCCCGCAGCTCGGCCGCCGTGGCGACCACGGCGGGGAACTCGGCGAGCGCCTTGAGCAGCTCGTTCTCCTTCTCGTGCCCGAGCAGCTCGGGACGGAAGGCCTCGGCGTCGCCCCGGGTCAGCCCCACCTCGGCGGCGTTGCGGCCCACGCTGGCCGTCCGGGCCGCCACGTACTGGACGTAGTAGACCGGGTTGTCGCGGGTGGCCCGGGTCCACAGCTCGACGTCGATGTCGATCGGGGAGTCGCTGGAGTAGCGGGCCAGCGCGTAGCGGGCAGCGTCGACGCCGATCGCGTCGACCAGGTCCTCCAGGGTCACCACGGTGCCGGCCCGCTTGCTCATCCGGACCGGGGCGCCGTCGCGGACCAGGTTGACCATCTGGCCGATCAGGATCTCCAGGTTGCGCTCCGGGTCGTCGCCGAAGCACGCGGC
The DNA here is from genome assembly GCF_040643125.1 of Micromonospora sp. NPDC047465. Taxonomy (NCBI): domain Bacteria; kingdom Bacillati; phylum Actinomycetota; class Actinomycetes; order Micromonosporales; family Micromonosporaceae; genus Micromonospora; species Micromonospora sp. NPDC047465. The sequence goes on along the minus strand of NZ_JBEYTP010000022.1, from coordinate 74,023 downwards.
CATCGCCTTCATCCGGCCGATGTAGCCGTGGTGGTCGGCACCCAGCATGATCACGACCCGCTCGAAGCCGCGCTCGCGCTTGTCGAGGTAGTAGGCGCAGTCGGCGGCGAAGTACGTCCACTCGCCGTTGGACTTGCGCAGCACCCGGTCCTTGTCGTCGCCGAAGTCGGTGGTGCGCAGCCAGGTCGCGCCGTCGCTCTCGAACACCCGGCCCTGCGCGCGCAGCCGCTCGAGGGCGAGGTCCAGCTCGCCCCGGTCGTGCAGGTCCTTCTCGTTGAAGTAGGTGTCGAACTCCACCCCGAAGCCGCGCAGCGAGGTCTTGATCTCCTCGAACATCAGCGCGACGCCCTCGACCCGGAAGACCTCCTGGGCGGCGGCGTCGTCCAGCTCCAGCACGTCCGGACGGATGCCCCGGACCGCGTCGGCGATCTCGGTGATGTACGCCCCGGCGTAGCCGTCCTCGGGGGCCGGCTCGCCCATCGCGGCGGCGAGCAGGGAACGGGCGAACCGGTCGATCTGGGAGCCGGCGTCGTTGAAATAGTATTCCGTGCCGACGTCGGCGCCGGTGGCGCGCAGCAGCCGGCTGAGCGCGTCGCCGACGGCCGCCCAGCGGACGCCGCCGATGTGCACCGGGCCGGTCGGGTTCGCCGAGACGAACTCCAGGTTGATCCGCTGGCCGGCGAGCCGCTCGCTGCGGCCGTACTCCTCGCCGGCCTCGACGATCGTCCGGGCGAGCTGGCCGGCGGCGGCCGCGTCGAGCCGGATGTTGAGGAAGCCCGGGCCGGCGATCTCCACCGACTTGACCCCCGGGGCCCGCCCGAGCTGCTCGGCGAGGGCGGTGGCCAGCTCGCGCGGCGGGACGCCCACCTTCTTGCTGAGCTGGAGCGCCAGCGTCGAGGCGTAGTCGCCGTGCTCGGGGTTGCGAGGTCGCTCCACCGCCGTGGAGTCCGGCAGGGCGGAGCGGTCCAGGCCCCGCTCGGTGAAGACGGCGTGGGCTGCGGAGAGGACGACCTCGGCGAGTTCTGCGGGAGTCACCGATCCATGTTATCGGGGGTAGACTCGGCACCCGCGGCGGCGACCCAGAGTGTGAAACCGGCCCGCCGGATCCCCTGACCGACCGACCTGACGAGGCACGATGAGCATCAGCACACCGGGTGGCGGCCCCGAGCGCCGTCCGACCACCGTCAGCACCGGCAAGAAGCCGGCGGCGGGCCGGCCGGCCGCGGGCGCCGGCAAGGCCGGGTCCGGCAGCGCCAAGGCCGACTCCGGCAACAAGGCCGGGTCCGGCAAGCCGACGGGTCCCCGTCCGGGCGCCGGGGGCAAGGGCCGCAAGCCGATCGCCCCGGTGAAGGTGAGCCAGGGCCGCTCCTGGGGCCCGATCGCGCTCTTCGTCGCCGTGGGCGTGCTCGCCGTGTCGATCATCGGCTACGGCGCCTGGGCGTCGTTCCAGGGCGCCAAGCCCTGGGAGGACCGGGCGGCCGACATCCAGGGCATCGTCAACTTCCGCGAGAAGGACAAGGACCTCGTCACGGGCGGCAACCACCAGACCGGCCCGATCACCTACTCGATCCTGCCGCCGGTGGCCGGCCCGCACAACGCGGCCTGGCAGAACTGCATGGGTGACGTCTACGACGCCCCGATCGCCAACGAGCACGCGGTGCACAGCCTGGAGCACGGCACGGTGTGGATCACCTATCGCCCCGACCTGCCCGCCGACCAGGTGGCGAAGCTGACCGAGAAGGTGCAGGGCAAGGAGAAGATGATGCTCAGCCCGTTCGAGGGGCTGGACAAGCCGATCTCCCTGCAGGCCTGGGGCTACCAGCTCAAGGTCGACAACGCCGACGACAGCCGGATCGACGACTTCATCAAGGCGCTGAAGGTCAATGCCTCGGTCGAGGGCCCGACCGCGCTGTGCAGCCAGGGCATCACCGCCACCGGCACGGCACCGCGTGACGGCAACCAGATGGGCTGAGGAGAACGATGAGCACCCCGACCATGATCGATACCGCCGAGCCGGCCGTTCCGGAGGAGCGGCGGCCGTCGGCGCGCCGCTGGGGCACCGCCGCGCTGGCTCTCGCCGTCGTGGTCGGGCTGCTCCTCGGGTACGCCGGCGGCCTGCTGACGCCCGGTCTCACCCGGCCGGGCGAGACCTCGGCGGAGGCGGGCTTCGCCCGGGACATGACGACCCACCACGCGCAGGCGGTGGAGATGGGCCTGATCGCCTTCGACAGGGGCACGGACCCGGAGGTCCGCAGCATCGGCGGCGACATCGCCACCGCCCAGCAGGGCGAGCTCGGCATCATGCAGGCGTGGCTGCGCTCGTGGGGGCTCGACCCGGCGGGCAGCGAGCCGCCGATGTCCTGGATGTCCGACGGCGCCGGCCTGGTCAAGAACGGGCTGATGCCGGGTATGGCCACCCCCGAGGAGATGGCGAAGCTGCGCGCGGCCGACGGCCGGGAACTGGACGTCCTGTTCCTGCAGATGATGATCAAGCACCACCTGGGCGGCATCCACATGATCGACGGCGTGCTCGACGCCAGTGACGAGCCCGACGTCGTCCGGACGGCCCAGACCATGAAGAACACCCAGCGCAAGGACCTGACCAACCTGCAGAACGCGCTGAAGCGCCTGGGCGGCTGACCGCCCCCGCCGCACCGCTCATCCGTCGAGAGGTCCGCGTCGCGCCGGTTCACCCGGCCGACCCGGACCTCTCGCCGTTCCCGCAGAGCCAGCGCCCGGTTTGGCAGTATACGTGAACTAGCGACCAGTCTGACCGATTACCTCACTAAGGGAGTTTTCTCCACACATATCGTGACCAGTTGCGATTCGGGCTCGTTGCGCAGGACGTGGGGGTTGCACTGAGAGACGCACGGCGTTCGGTCACCAGTTGGTGCCGACGCCACACCATCGGCGGTGACGGGGCGGTGGCAGCCGTCCGTCGCGGACAGCGGCAGGGCGAGCCGGGAACGCTCAGCCGCGAACAGGAACTCGAACTGATCGACGCCCTGCGGGGCGTCTACCCCGACCAGCTGGGCCTGGACGAGGAACTGTGGACGCGGCAGAGCCTGCACACGCTCATCCAGCGCCGCTTCGAGCTGCCGATGGACGCCGGGGCGGTCGGGGCGTACCTGCGGGCCTGGGGGTTGGGCCCGCGGGAGCCCCGGGAGCGGGCCTGCGGGCTCTGCGTGGGCGCGGTGGAGCGCTGGGTACGCAGCGAGTACCCGGCCATCACCCGGGCCGCGCAGGAGCACCTCGCCGAGGTCTACTGGATCGGCCGGGTACGCCTGCGCGGCACCATGCCGGCGGCGGACGTCATCTCCGCCGTCTCGTCCCGCGGCCGGGTGCGCTTCATGATCACCACGCCGTCGGTCGACCCGCCGCTCCCCCGCGACTTCGTGCTGCGACTCAGCGGCGAGGAGCAGCGGACGGTGCACCTGATCGTCGACGGCTCCTGGCCCCGCAACGAGTGGCCCCGCCGGCTGCCCCGCCGCATCGTGCTGCACCCGCTGCCCAGCTGCGGCCGCGCCGTCGCCGCCTGAGCGGGCGCGCCAGCGAGACCGTGCCGACCAGCCTGACCGGGCCGGTCAGCCCGACCGGAGCCGCCGGCCCGACCGGAGCCGCCGGCCCGACCGGAGCCGCCGGCCCGACCGGAGCCGCCGGCCCGACCGGAGTCGGCCGGCCCGACCGGGCCGCCCGGGCCGACCAGCCTGAGCGGGCCGACCAGGCGTTCCGGGCCCGGCCGCAGCCCGGCCCGGCGACACGGACTCGATCATCCGATACCGATTCGGCGTTCCGGGGAGGCGTTTGCTAGTCTTCTCAAGTCGCTGAGCCCCCGTAGCTCAGGGGATAGAGCACCGCCCTCCGGAGGCGGGGGCGCAGGTTCGAATCCTGCCGGGGGCACCATCGATGAGCACCACGAAAAGGCCGTTGACCAGGGCAACCCGGTCAGCGGCCTTAGTAGTGTGTCCGGCCGTCGGCGACCGGCGGCGGCCCTGAGCCGAACTGGTGCCGAGGTCGTGCTGACCCTGGCCTCGCACGGACGCTCGTGCCTGCAAGCGCGGACGACCTCGTCATGGTGCTGGATGCCGACGACCGGTTGACAGAGGGCGGAGCCACACAAGGCTTTCCGGGAGACCCGCCGGCCGGCCCGCTCCGGACCGGCCGCACCGCTGCCTCAGATTCCCGCATCATTCGACAAGCTGATCCTCGATGAAACGCATCCGCTTCACGATCTTGCCTTCTTTGCTCTTGTCATAGACGTCGTAGTTCTTTTTCGGGTCGGTATCCGACCAGGAGACAGATGCAACCAGATCGTTCTTGTGATGTTCCAGCCGATCTGTGTTCAGGTAGCCCTCATCAGGCTGCCAGCCCCTCGGCAGATCCTCGCTCTCCCTGTAGAAGGACACGTCGAACACCCTGTTCCGACCTTCTGTCGCCTCGACCTCTCCTTCGATCGGGTGGTCCTTGCTGTAGCCCTCGACCAGTTCCTTCAGCTCCATGAGATCTTCCGGTGGGTTCAGGATCATGTAGTGCCTCTTGACGGTCACCTCCTCGCCCTGCCTGCCGAAGACCTGCGCGGTGTTCTCGATTTCGACAATCTCCGTCCGCCCGCCGGATCCGTCGCTCTTCGTGCATCCGATCAGGCTCAACGGAATGACGAGCGCACCGACGATCAGAGCCAGGACCTTCGAACCAGCCTTAATCACTAAACCCTCTCAAGTTGCATCCGTTCCCGTTGCACCGATGGGCCGCAGCACGGCTGGCGAGGTCAACGGGGTCCACAGAGCGCCGGGCGTCTACGCGGCAAACGCCTCGGGCCGCCTCGATCGTCCGCACGGCGGCTCATCGGAAGGCGACCGCGAGCATGACGCGACGGCGGAGGCGGCTGCGGCGCGGGGTCGCCGCGAACGCGAGGCGCGGGGCAGCGCGACCATGAGCGAGAGACTACCTATCGGATCATCGTCGCCATAGGGCAGCGCGCCCGCCGTGTGGGAAGCCCCTGTGCCGAGCATGTGCCGGCGTCGACCGTCATCGCCCGCCTCGGCTCGCGGAGCCGGTCGTCGAAGGTGCCGATCCCGGTGCCGGCCACGTTGGCCTTGGCGGTCGCTCTGCTGAACGGCGGGATGCGCCCGGATGGGCACGTCCCTCCCGAGGCGGGGGCACAGGTTCGAATCCTGCCCGAACACGCACGGGGCGGACGCGGACGCGTCCGCCCCGTTGTCCGCCTCCGTCAGGTCCGTGGCGCGGTGGACCGGGCCCAGCGCAGCAGCGCGGTGAACGCCAGCACGGCGGTCACCGCACCGCCCAACAGGCGCACCCGGTGCCCGGCGACGAACTCCGCGGCGACCTGGCGCAGGTACTCCGGGGAGTGCGTGCCGACCGGGTCGACGAACATGATCTCGTTGCGCGGCCAGAAGAAGAACACGGAGAACAGGAACTCGCAGGCGACGAACACCGCTGCCGCGCCGACGATCCACCAGCGCAGCCGGCGGTCACGCCAGGTGAGCACCGTCGCGGCGAGGGACGCGAGGACGACGGTGGCGCCGAGCGGCGGGAAGTAGTCACTCGGGCCGCCCGCCACCAGGAACTCGCGCGCCCGGTCCAGCGACGCCGGCGGGTCGCCGAAGATGTTCGGGTAGAGCATCACGGTCTCGGCGGCGACGCCGCCGAACGACATCATCGCCGTCCACACGAGAGCGACGAGCACCGCCCAGGTCAGCCTGTTGCGGGTCATGAGTCCTCCTGCCGATCCGTCGCGCCGTTCCGACGCCGTACGCCTGGTCGTCGTCGACGCTAGGCCGGCCGCCGTCGCCGGTCTGCCGTCCAGGAGCGCGAACCCGGGTCGCTTCCGGGCGTGCGCCGACGCCGCCCGGTCGCCCACCCGCGCGGTCGAGGTCGCTTCCCGACGTAGCCGACAGCCGCCGACGGACGCGCCTGGGCGACAGCGCCGGCGCCCTGTCTGGTCCTACGCTCGTGGCGTGCCGGTATCCCGCCCCACCCGCACCGACGCCCTGCTCGGCCTGGCCACCTTCTGCCTGGTCGCGGCGGCCGTGGCGGCCGGCGACACCCCGAGTGCCCCGGCGGCGTACGGATTCGCGGTCGGCTTCGGGGCCCTGCTGCTGGTCGCCCGGGCCTGGCCCGTGCCGGCGCTGCTGGCGACCGCGCTCGGCATCACGGCGTACTACACGCTGGACCTGCCGCCGATCGGCCTGGCCGCGCCGGCCGCCGCCGTCCTGTACGCGGCGGCGGAGCGGGGCCGCGCGCTGTGGGCGGCGGTGGTCGGCGGGGCGCTGCTGGCGGCGTCGGTGGCGTCGCGGCTCGCCGAGGGCGACGACGCCGGCATCGTCCTGGGCTTCGGCCTCGGGTCCGAGGCGGCGCTGATGCTGGCCGTCGTCGCGCTGGGCGACGCCGTCCGTCACCGGCGCTCGCTGCGGGCCGAGCTGGCCCGGCAGGTGGTCGTGGCCGCCGAGGAGCGGCGGCGGGAGGCCGCCCGGCAGGTCGAGGCCGAGCGGCTGCGCATCGCCAGGGAGGTGCACGACACCCTCGGGCACACGATGTCCGTGGTCACACTCCAGTCCGCGGTGGCGCAGGAGGCGCTCGCCGACCGGGCACCGGAGCGGGTGGACGTGGCGCTGGCGGCGATCCGGTCGGCGGGCGGCAGCGCGATGGCCGAGCTGCGCGCGACGCTGGGCACCCTGCGCGGCGACGCCGGCGTCCGCCAACCACCGCCGGGGGTCGACCAGCTCGTCGCCCTGGCGGAGGGCGTCCGCCGCAGCGGGCTCGCCGTCGAGCTGCGCGTCGACGGCGACGTCGGCGCGCTGCCGGCGGTCGTGGGCACCACCGCCTACCGGGTCGTGCAGGAGGCGTTGACCAACGCGCTGCGGCACGCGCGGGCCACGAGGGTCGACGTCACCGTCCGGGCGACCGGCTCCCACCTGACGCTGGAGGTCGTCGACGACGGCCGGGGCGCCGCCGCACCACCCGGGGACGGCGGCGGGAGCCAGGCACCGGGCGGCGGGAGCCCGGTGCGGAGCGGCGGCAGCCAAGGGCTGTGCGACGGGGGCCAGGCACCGGGCGGCTTGAGCCAGCAGGGCGGCGGGAGCCAGGGGCTGCGCGGGATGTCCGAGCGGGTCGCCCTGCTCGGCGGGACCGTCCACACCGGCACCGCCGGGACGGGCGGCTTCCGGGTGTCCGTCCGACTGCCGCTGTCCGGGCCCCGGCCGTGACGGCCCTGCGCGTCGTCCTCGTCGACGACCAGCACCTCATCCGTGCCGGGCTCCGCGCGCTGCTCGAACGCGACCCGGGCATCGCCGTCGTCGCCGAGGCCGCCGACGGCGCCGCCGGCCTGGCCGCCGTCCGGGCCCACCGGCCGGACGTCGTCCTCATGGACGTCCGCATGCCGGGCACCGACGGCATCGAGGCCACCCGGCGCATCCTGACCGACCCCGGCCTCGCCGACGTACAGGTGGTCATGCTGACCACCTTCGACGACGACGAGTACCTCTTCGACGCCATCCGCGCCGGGGCGGCCGGGTTCCTGCTCAAGGACACCGCGCCCGACGCCCTGCGCGCCGCCGTACGCACCGTGGCCGGCGGGGACGCGCTGCTGTCGCCCGCCGTCACCCGCCGGGTGCTCGCCGCCGCCGCCCGCTCGCCCGTGCCCGACGGCACCCGGCTCGCCGGGCTCACCGAGCGGGAACGCGACGTCCTCGCCCAGGTCGGCGCCGGACGGTCCAACGCGGAGATCGGCGGCGCCCTGCACCTCAGCCCGGACACCGCCCGCACCTACGTCAGTCGCCTGCTCGCCAAGCTGCACGCCCGCGACCGGTCCCAGCTCGTCGTGATCGCCTACGAGAGCGGGCTCGTCCGACCCGGCGAGCGGTAGCGCCACGCCGACGACACCTCCGGCCGGCCGCCGGGCTCCGGCCGACGACGAACCTCCAGCCGGCCGCCGGACTCCAGTCGGCCGTCGGTCGCCGGCCGACGACGGACCTTCGGCCGGCCGCCGGTCAGCGGCGGTGCCGCGCGTACGTCAGCCGGCGGCGCGGCGGGCGCGGGCCCGGCGCTTGCCCTCGTGCATGGCCTGCACCCGCGCGATCGGGATGGTGTGCCCCTCCGCGACCAGGTCCGCCGGGAGCTGCTGCGGCGCGGGCATCCGCTCGGCCCACGGGTCGCGGTCGGCGACCAGCTCCGGGACGGTGCGGATCGTGAAGTCCGCCGGGGCGACGTCGCCCAGGTCGGCCCAGTCCACCGGGAAGGACACCGGCACCCCCGGCCGCAACCGTGGGCTGTAGGCGGCCACCACGGTCGCCCCGCCGGCCCGCGTCGAGTCCACGAAGACCTTGCCGCCCCGGTCCTCCCGGATGAAGGCGGTGGTGGCCAGCGCCGGGTCCAGCCGTTCGGCGCGGGCGGCGACGGCCCGGGTGGCGGCGGCCATGTCCTCCACGGCGGCGCCCGCCGCGACCGGCACGAAGACGTGCACGCCCTTGGCACCGCTGGTCTTGACCGCGCCGGTGAGCCCGGCGTCGGCGAGCGCCTGCCGGACCAGCAGGGCGGCGGCCACCGCCAGCCCGAACGAGTCCCCCTCGGGCGGGTCGAGGTCGAGCACCAGATGGGTGGGGCGGTGCAGGTCGTCCACCGTGGCCAGGGTGGGGTGGTACTCCACGGCGCGCTGGTTGGCGAACCAGAGCAGGGTGCGCCGGTCGTCGCAGAGCGCGTACGAGACCTCGCGGTGGGACGCCTCGGCCCAGACGGAGGTGCGGCGCACCCAGTCCGGGGTGTACTTCGGCAGGTTCTTCTGCATGAACGCCGGCTGTCCGGGCCGGACCCGGATCACCGACAGCGGCCGGCCGCGCAGCGGCGGCAGGATCCGCTCGTGGACGGCGTCGAGGTAGTCGACCAGGTCCCGCTTGGTCGCGTCGTCGCCGTCGGACAGCGGTTGGTCGAGGTTGGTCAGCGACACGCCGTCCCGGGTCTCGTCAGCGCGACTCATCCGACCACCTTCCCGGCCCGACGGCCGGCGGTCAACCGGACGCGGCGGTGTGCTCCCCGACGAACGGGTCGCCGCCGCTCCCGTGGTGCGCGGTCTTGCACTTCCTGCCCCCACAGAAGGGGACAGGTCACGCATCCCACGGGCCGCAGGTGCGCGGTCGTCGACGCGAGGAAGAGGCCGCGGTCTGGCTCCTTCGGCGCGTCTGGCTCCTTCGGCGCGGGCTGGCGCTTCCGCCCCGGTCCGGCCGGCTTCTCGTCGCGCACGCCGTAGCCGGTCACGCGGCCGACCGGCGGGCCGGGGCCGGCTCGGCGGCCGGGCGGCTGGCCGGAGCGGGCCTGCGGCGGAGGGCGACCACGGCGACCAGGAGCGCGACCGCGACGAGGGCGGCGGCCACGGTGAACGCGGTCCGGTAGCCGGCGGCGAGCGCGTCGGCCCCGGACCAGCCGACGTCCCGCAGGCCGTCCGCGCGGCTGGCGGCCAGCGTGGCGAGCACGGCCAGCCCGAGCGCGCCGCCGACCTGCTGGGTGGTGTTCACCAACCCGGAGGCCAGCCCGGCGTCGGCCGGGTCGGCGCCGGCCATCGCCAGGGTGGTGACCGCCGGCAGGGTGAGCCCACCGGCGACGCCGAAGAGGAGCATCGACGGGAGCACGTCGGGCAGGTAGCCGCCGTCGACCGGGAGCCGGGCCAGCAGCAGGAACGCGGCCACCGCCAGCGCGAGCCCGGTGACCAGCAGCGCCCGCGCGCCGTACCGGGCGATCAGCCGGCCCGCGAGGCCGAGCGAGACCACCGCGATCGTCACCGGCGTGGGCAGGAAGGCCAGCCCGGTGGCCGTCGGGTCGAGATCCAGGACGAGCTGGAGTTCCAGCGCGAGCAGGAACTGGAAGCCGAAGAACGCGGCGACCATGAGGAACTGCACGACGTTGGCGGCGACCATGTCGGGGGTGCGCAGCACCCGCGGTGGCAGCAGCGGGGTCGCGGTCGACCGCTGCCGCAGCGCGAACGCCGCGAGCAGGGCCACCGCGAGCGCGGCGGCGCCGAGCGTCCGGGCCGAGGCCCAGCCGTGCTCGCCGGTGCCGACGATCGCCAGCACGGCGAGCATCAGGCCGCCAGTGACCAGCGCCGCGCCGAGCAGGTCCAGGCCGGCACGCAGGCCCACGCCGGGGTCGGCGTCGAGCAGGCGTACGGCGGCCAGCAGGATCAGCAGCCCGATCGGCAGGTTGACCGCGAAGATGGCGGGCCAGCCGGCCAGGTCGGTGAGCACATCTTCTGTGACCATGAGGCGGAGCGTAAGGAGGCACTTTCATGTCCCAGGGGAACACCGATGTGCCCGTGGACGGGGTCCAGGCGTGCGCGGCCGGCGACGCGCCGTTCACCCCCGGCCAGGCCAGGGCGTGCACCGTCCGCGAGGTGCTCGACCGGGTGGGTGGCAAGTGGAGCATCGGCATCCTGGTCGCCGCCTCCCAGGGGCCGGTGCGCTTCACCGAGCTGGAGCGCACGGTGGAGGGGATCAGCCGCCGGATGCTCACCCTGACCCTGCGCAACCTGGAACGCGACGGCCTGCTGCGCCGGACGGTCTATCCGACCGTGCCGCCGAAGGTGGAGTACACCGCCACCCCCATCGCGCTGGAGCTCTACGACTCGCTGGTCGCCCTGACCAGCTGGGCCGAACGGCACCGCACCGCGATCGCCGACGCGCGCGACGCGTACGACCGGGCGCACGGCGAGGCGGGCTAGGCGACGACCCTGGCCCGGGTCCGGCGCCCGCTGAACCTCGGCCGGACCGGCGCCGGAGGGCGTCGGCCCGCGGCACACCCCGACGGCCTGTGGGGAACGCCACGCCTTGGATCTGACCGATCGGTCAGCCTCTGACCGATCGGTCAGGCATGCTGGTTCGGGGAGGTGGACCGGCATGGCACGGGCAGTACCGGAGACACACGACGACATCCTGGCGGCGGCGGCGCGACGCTTCGCGGTGACCGGCTACCGGGGCACCTCGTTGCAGGACATCGCCCGGGAGGTGGGCTGCTCCAAGGCGGCGGTGCTCTACCACTTCGCCAACAAGGAGGCCATCCTCACCGAGCTGATGGCCCGGCCCATGAAGGTCCTCCAGGCGCTCGGCGAGCGGATTGCCGCGCACCGGGGGGCGGACGCCCAGCGGGTCGCCGCCGAGGGCTTCGTCGACCTCGCGGTCCGGTTCCGGCGCGAGATCGCCCTGATCCGGGGCGAGTTCCCGGAGCTGCTCCAGCAGCCCGCCTTCGCGCACGTCCAGCGGATCTCCGAGCAGCTGATCGACGCGTTCGCCGGGCACCCGGAGCGCCCCTCCGCCCGGATCACCGCGCTGGTGTTGCTCGCCGGCATCGCGGAGACGTGCGGCGAGTTCGTCGACGTACCCGACGAGGAGCTGCGCGCCGCCCTGCTGGCACTCGTACGACGGGCGCTGGAGCCCGTCGACTGACTCGTTCCCAACCACCACGACCGAGGACAAGGAACTCATGGCGACCCTGCTCTACCGGCTCGGCCGGGGCTCGATGCGCCGGCGGCGACTCGTCGCGGCGATCTGGCTCGTCGTACTCGTCGGACTCGGCCTCGCCGCCGCGACCCTGCGCGGCCCGATGGCGGACAACTTCACCATGCCCGGCACGGAGTCACAGCGCGCCCTGGACCTGCTCGCCGAGCAGTTCCCGGCGGCCAGCGGCGCGACCGGCACCATCGCGGTCAAGGCACCGGCCGACGGCGCGCTCGGTAGCCCGCAGGGGCAGGCCGTGGTGAAGGAACTCGCCCAGGAGGCCGCGACGCTGCCCGGGGTGGTCGGCGCCGTCGACCCGTTCCAGGTGGGGGCGGTCTCCCCCGACGGTCGGTACGCGCTGGTACAGGTCCAGTTCGCCACCGGAGCCGACGAGGTGACCGACGCCCAGCGCGACGCGTACGAGCAGGTCGGCGCGCGGGCCGAGGCCCAGGGCTGGGAGGTCGCGCCCGGCGGCGAGGTGCTCAGCGCCGTGCCGGAGGTCGGCTCGACCGAGGCGATCGGTGTCGCGATCGCCGCGATCGTCCTGGTGGTCACGTTCGGGTCGCTGGTGGCGGCCGGGATGACCATGCTGAACGCCCTGATCGGCGTGGGCGTCGGCATGGCCGGCCTCTTCACGCTGAGCAGCGTGGTCGACCTGACCAGCACCGCGCCGATCCTCGCCCTGATGCTCGGCCTCGCGGTCGGCATCGACTACTCGCTGTTCATCACCTCCCGCTACCGGCAGAACCTGATCGAGGGTCTGCCGCCGGACGAGGCGGTGGGCCGTGCGGTGGGCACCGCCGGCTCGGCCGTGCTCTTCGCCGGGGCCACCGTGGTCATCGCGCTGGCCGGCCTGGCCGTGGTCAACATCCCGTTCCTGACCGTGATGGGTCTGGCCGCCGCCGCCACGGTCACCGTCGCGGTGCTGGTCGCGATCACGCTCCAGCCCGCCCTGCTCGGCTTCGCCGGCCGCCGGGTGCTCCCCCGCAGGCTGCGCTCGTCCGTGCCGGCCGGGGACGGGGCGGTCGACGGCGCCGCGCCGCCGGCGGCTGAGGACCGGTCCGGGCTCGGGTTCCGCTGGGCGCGCGCCGTCACCCGGTTCCGGATCCCCGTCATCCTGGTCGGGCTGCTCGGGCTGGGCCTGCTCGCGCTGCCCACGCCGGACATGCGGCTGGCGCTGCCCGACGCGGGCACCGCGCCGGTCGGCTCGCCCGCCCGGGCGTCCAACGACCTGATCACCGAGGGCTTCGGGCCGGGCTTCACCGGCCGCCTCGCGGTGGTGGTCGCCGGGGACACCCCGCAGGCCACCTCGGCCGCGGTCCCGCAGGTCACCGCGCTGATCCAGCGCACCGAGAACGTCCTCGCGGTAGCCCCGCCGCAGCTCAGCCCGGACGGCCGCACCGCGCTGCTCGGCGTGGTGCCGAAGACGGGGCCGACCGACGAGGCCACGGAGACCCTGGTCAACGACGTCCGGGCCGCGGTCGGCGAGTTCCGCGACGTGGACGTGCTGCTGACCGGCGCGACCGCCATCGGCATCGACGTCTCCGAGAAGCTCTCCGACGCCCTGCCGGTCTACCTGCTGCTGGTGGTCGGGCTCTCGGTGCTGCTGCTGATGCTGGTCTTCCGCTCGCTGCTGGTGCCGGTCAAGGCCGCGCTGGGCTTTCTGCTCACCGTCGCCGCGACGTTCGGCATCACCGTGGCGGTGTTCCAGCAGGGCCACCTCGCCGACCTGGTCGGCCTGGACACGCCCGGCCCGCTGGTCAGCTTCCTGCCGATCCTGCTGATCGGCATCCTGTTCGGGCTGGCGATGGACTACGAGGTCTTCCTGGTCTCCCGGATGCGGGAGGACTTCGTGCACGGTGACACCGCGCAGCAGGCGACCATCAACGGGATGGGGCACGGGGCCCGGGTGGTCACCGCCGCCGCCCTGATCATGATCTCGGTGTTCGGCGGCTTCGTGTTCCTCGACGACCCGGTGATCAAGTCGATGGGCTTCGCGCTCGCGATCGGCGTCGCCATCGACGCGTTCGTGGTGCGGATGACGATCGTCCCGGCGGTGATGTCGCTGCTCGGCCGGGCAGCCTGGTGGCTGCCGCGCTGGCTGGACAGGGCCCTGCCGAACGTCGACATCGAGGGCGAGGGCCTGCGCGCCCACCTCGACGAGAAGACCCCGGTGACCCCCCGCGCCTGACCCGCCCGACGCCTACCCGGCCGGTCAGACGCCGGCCGGGTAGGTCTCCATCTCGCCAGGCGTGGTCAGGGCGGGCAGCGGGTGCAGGGCGGTGGTCTCGTCGCACCAGACGAAGGCGTCGTACCGCTCCCCCAGCCGGGTCGGCACGTAGTTGCCCCAGGACTCGAACGACGGGTCGTAGACCACCCCGATCGCCCGGTGGTCGGCGGTGTCGGTGACCCAGCCCGGCTGGTCGGCGCCGCCGAATACGAGCACCGCCCGTTCCGGCATCAGCTCGTGCAGCCGGCCCTCGACCGAGCCCGGGCGGGCCGGCGGCACCACCATCGCCTCGGCCGGCGAGCCCCAGCGCGGCGCGGCGATCACCGTGCCCTGGTAGCCGCCGAAGCCGACCAGGACCACGTCGTCGGCCCCGTGCCGCTCACGGGCCAACTGACCGATGTTGATCAACCCGTCGGCGGCCATGTCGGTGGCCCGGGCGTCCCCGATGTGTGTGTTGTGCGCCCAGACGATCCCCCGCGAGCCCGGGCCGTAGCGGTTCAGCAGCCGGTCCAGCGTGTCCGCCATGTGGGTGTCCCGGATGTTCCACGACTCCGGGCCGCCCCGGACCATGGCCCGGTAGTAGCGCTCCGCGCCGGCCACCACCTCCGCGTTCTGCCAGGCCGAGAAGCTGTCCGGGCCGTCCGCGGCGGCCTGTTCGCGGGTACGCGCCAGCAGCCGGACGACCTCCTCCTCGCAGCGCGCCGAGACGAATCGGCTGGCCGCGCCGTACTCCTCGACCCGCTTGCCGTACGGCTCGAAGCAGCGGTACGCGTCCTGCGCCGCCTCCAGCGACGCCGGGTCCTCCTCGCCGAGGTAGTCGAAGATCGCCTGCATCGACTCCCACAGGCTGTAGACGTCCAGGCCGTGGAAGCCGGCCCGGGCGTCCTCGGGCCGCTCGACGTTCCACGCCCGCAGCCAACTGCAGAACCGGGAGACCTCGGCGTTCGCCCACATCCAGGTCGGCCACCGCTCGAAGCGTTCCAGCGCCATGCGCGGCTCGGTGGCCCCGCCCGGGGCGCCCGTCACGGATCGGTGCACCCGGTCGCAGTCGGGCCAGTCCCCCTCCACGGCGACGAAGGAGAAGCCGCACTCGGCGATCAGCCGGCGGGTGAGCTGTTCGCGCAGCCGGTAGTAGTCGTAGCTGCCGTGCGTCGCCTCCCCGATCATCACGATCCGGGCGTCCCGGACGCGCTCCAGCAACGGGTCGAAGTCGCTCGGCGCGCCGAGCCGCTGAACCAGCATGGCGGGCGGCTACCCGGCGTGTCGCCGGGCAAACCGCCGGCCGTCGCGCGGGACGGCCACCCCGCCGGGGTCCCGCGCGGCGTGGGCCGCGCGGGACCGGACCGACCGGGCACGGAGCGGGACCCCGGGGCGCGAGGGCCGGACCCGAGCGGGGCGTGGGGGCCGGGACCCGCGAGGCACGGGCGGTGTGCCGGCGGGCTGAGCGGGTAGCCCGTCGGCATGACCGTCACCGGCGTGCAGTTGCAGGAGTACCTGGCCGGACTCGACTACCCGGTCTCCCGGGAGGACCTGGTCCGCTGGGGCCAGGAAAACGGGGTCAGCACGGAGACGCTCCAGATGCTCCGGTCCCTGCCGAGGGAGGAGTTCGACTCCCCCGCCGAGCTGAGCGAGGCCCTGAACACGCTGGCCTGACCGCGGCACGACCTGCACGCCACACTCCAGCGGCTGGCCGGCTCACCTGGCGTGCAGCAGCCGGAACAGCACCAGCCACTGCTCCGGCCAGACGTGCCCGACCGGGGTGGCCGGGTCGAGCCGCGTCGCCCGCAGCGCCGCCGACAGCCGCGTGCGCGGGTGGTGCCGGCCCAGCGAGGCCGCGAGCGAGCCGCCGACCCCGTCGAAGCCGATCTCCACCATCCGCCGGTACGCGGGCAGCGCCGCCGCGGCCAGCAGCGGCTCCGGCCGCCGCTCGACGCGCAGGATGCCGGCGTCCACCCCGGGCACCGGGCGGAACGCGGTGCGGGGCACCCGCCCGGCGAGCCGCCAGCCGAACTCCGGCCAGGTCAGGACGGTGAGCCGGGTCCACCGGCCGTAGTCGCCGCTGCGCCGTCGGGCGTACTCGAGCTGGGTGAGCAGGGTCGCCGCGCGCAGCCCGGGCGCGGCCAGGCACCACCGCACCACGGCCGAGGTGAGTGACCAGGGAATGTTGCCGACCACGTCGAACTCCTCCCGCGGGGGCGTCGCGGTCAGGAAGTCGGCCTGGCGGTGGGTGACGTTCGGCAGGCCGGCGCAGATCCTGGCCAGCTCGGCGCCGGCGGCGGGGTCCACCTCGTACGCCATCAGGTGCCGGCAGCGGGCGGCGAGCGGCCGGGTGAGCTGGCCCCGGCCGGCGCCCACCTCCAGCAGGAGCCGGTCGGGCCGGGGTCGGGCGGCGTTCACCAGCCGGGCGATCGCGGCCGGGTCGACGAGGAAGTTCTGGGAGAGTACGCGCCGGGAGCGGTCGCGTTCGGTTGCTCGGGTACGGCGGGGCGCCACGGGTCGTCGTCCTGTCTGTCGCCGTGCGGCGACGGAGCGGACAGGCAGCCTGAAGAGGGGCCTGTCCGAGGGAAGAGTGGACTCGGACGGCCCTGGGCGTGGCGCGGGGACTGCGGGTCGGCGGCGCACGGCGGCACCCACCGCTCGGCCGGAGACGGGGTCGGCGCGGCACGGCACCGCCCGGCCGGAGACGGGGGTGGCGCGCGGCACGTCACCCGGGCGGGTGACCGGGGTGGCGCCGACGGCGGCACTCACCCCGGGGTGTCACCCGGGGCGGCGGTGGGACGGCGCCGACGGCCCGGCCAGGACCGGGCGGAGGGCGCCGTGCGTGCGGTGCGGGATCAGTCGCGGGTCGCGTCGGCCAGGGCCGGACGCCGGACTCGCAGGCGGGCCAGCAGTGGCCCGAAGGCGGCCGGCGTGCCGACCCCCTCGATCAGAGCGTGCGCGGACATGCCCGCGACCCTAACTCCGTCGCCGCCGCCCGGCGACCGCTTTTCCGCCTCAGCCGGCAGGTCGACGGTGCGGCCCTCAACCCGGGAGGTCGACGGTGCGGCCCTCGGCGCGGGCGGTCTCGGCGGCGGCGAGCACGGCGACGACCTCGCGGCCGAAGCGCACGTCGCAGCGGTGGTCCCGGGTGCCCGACCCGATCTCCTCCAGCAACTGGTCGATCGCCACCCCCAACGCGGTGGCCGAGTCGCCCTCGCCGGCCGGGACGGTCTCGATGCCGTTCTCGCCGTAGAAGACGAACTCCCGGCTCACCGCCTCGGGCGGGGCGTCCAGGGTCAGCGAGATCGTGCTCGTCGCTCCCCCGTCGTGGGTGAGCAGCAGGTGGACGAGCCCGCGCGGCCCGTCCATCGCGGCGACCCGGGTGACCCGGCCGAGCACCGGCAGGATGACCGACAGCGCGTGCGGGCCGATGTCCCAGAGCGCGCCGTGCTGCCGCCGCCAGGGCGAGGCGCCGTACGGGCTGCTCGGCTGGAAGATCGAGCCGAACCGGACCGCCTTCGCGGTGTGCCACCCGCCGACGGCGGCGGTCGAGGCCAGGAAGGCGGCGATGTCCGGCTGGTAGCGGCCGGTGAAGAAGACCACCGAGGCGACGCCGGCCGCCTGCGCGGCGTCGACCACCCGGTCGGCGTCGGCGACGCTCAACGCGAGCGGCTTGTCCAGCAGCAGGTGCCGACCGGCGGCGGCCGCGCGGACCGCGATGTCAGCCTGGATGTCCGGCGGGAGGGCCACCGCGACCGCGTCGCAGGCGTCGAGCAGCGCGTCGACGTCGGTGAACGCCGGCGCCCCGTAGCGGTCGGCCAGGCCGGCGGCCTTGCGCGGGTCGCGGCCCCACACCCCGGCGATCGTGGCCCCCGGGTGCGCGTGCAGCGCCGCGCCGTGCGTCTCCGCCGCCCAGTGACCGGTGCCGAACAACCCGAACCGCACCACGAGAACCCCCACCGTCGTCGTCGCGCCACGGCAGCACCCCGCGGCCCCGGTCCACGCTAGTCGCCCGCCCCGGCGCCCGCCGGCGTGACCGGGCCTATTCCGGGTGTCCGGGGCGGCGGGTGGCGGGGTGTACTACGCGGGTTAGTAGGCTGTGCCGGTGACCGAACCGAGCCCCGGGTGGCCCCGATGACCAGCGCAGCCTCGGCCGGTTCGCCGGTGGACGGGCTCCTCGCGACCGCCTCGATCGTGCTCTCGCTCCTCGTCGCCGCCTGGGCCCTGGTGGCGACGCTGCGCCATCGCGCGCCGGACCGGGTGCAGTTCGCCGGTCTGGCGCTGCTGGAGGCGGCGCTGCTCGTGCTCGCGGTGGTGGCGGGGGTCGCCCTCGGCGGCGGCGAGCGCCCCGGGGAGCCGGGGGCCTTCTTCGGCTACCTGGCGACGCTGGTCTGCCTGCCGCCGCTGGCCTGGGTGCTGGCCCGGATGGAGCCGACCCGCTGGGGCTCGGCCATCGTCTGCGCGGTCTGCCTGGTCACGCCGGTGGTCGTCGTGCGGCTGCAACAGACGTGGGAGGTGCTGGGTGGCTGAGGTGCGGGCCCCGGAACGGACGCGGACCAACGCCGGCCCGGGTCGGCTGCTGATCGCGGTCTACCTGCTCTTCGCGATCGCCGCCACCAGCCGCGCCGGCCTCCAGATCGCCACGAGGTTCGACGAGGCCCCGGTGGCGTACCTGCTCTCGGCGCTCGCCGCGGCCATCTACATCGTCGCGGCGGTGGGGCTGGCGCGCGCGGGTGCCGCCGGCCGGCGCGTCGCCCTGGCGTGCTGCACGGTGGAACTGGCCGGGGTGCTCGGCGTCGGCATCCTCAGCGTGGCCGACCCGGAGCTGTTCCCGGACGAGACGGTCTGGTCGCGGTTCGGCAGCGGGTACGGCTACATCCCGCTGGTCCTGCCGGTGCTCGGCCTGCTCTGGCTCTGGCGCACCCGCACCGCCCGCACCTGACCCACCCCGCCTCGCCGGACGGGGTGGGACGTGGGGGCGCGGTCAGTCCTTGGGGCCGCCGGCGACGTAGATGACCTGGCCGGAGACGAAGGACGCTCCCTCGCTGACCAGGAACGAGATGGTGTGCGCGACGTCCTCCGGCCGGCCGGGGCGGCGGACCGGGATCTCCGCCGCGGCGTGCTTCTGGAGGTCGTCGAAGTCGACCTTCATCCGGGCGGCGGTGGCGGCGGTCATGTCGGTGACGATGAAGCCGGGCGCGACCGCGTTGACGGTCACCCCGAACGGGCCCAGCTCGATGGCGAGCGTCTTGGTGAAGCCCTGGAGGCCGGCCTTCGCGGCGGAGTAGTTCGCCTGGCCCCGGTTGCCCAGCGCGGAGGTGCTGGAGAGGTTGACGATCCGGCCCCACTTCTGCTCGACCATGTGCTTCTGGGCCGCCTGGCTGAACAGGAACGCGCCGCGCAGGTGCACGCCCATGACCGTGTCCCAGTCGGTGTCGCTCATCTTGAACAGCAGGTTGTCGCGCAGCACGCCGGCGTTGTTCACCAGCACGGTCGGCGCGCCCAGCCCGGCGGCGACCCGCTCCACGGCCGCCTCGACCTGGGCCCGGTCGGACACGTCGGCGCCGACGCCGAGCGCCCGGCCACCGGCGGCGGCGATCGCGTCCACCGTGTCCTTGGTCGCCGACTCGTCGATGTCGACCACCGCGACCGCGAGGCCGTCGGCGGCCAGCCGGCGGGCGGTGGCCGCCCCGATCCCCCGCGCCGCCCCCGTGACGATGGCGACGCGCTGCTCCTCCGACATGCCTACCTCCCGGTAACTTCCGCTCGATCGGAGGAGCTTAACCCAGGCGTACGGCGTGCCGGCCGGGCGCGGGACGCCGGTCCTGCCGACACCCCGCCGCGGCCTGCCGGGGTTACGAGCACGGTTCGGCTACCGTCGCCGCCGTGAACGCAGTGGAGATCGAAGCACCCGTCGTCGGTGTCACCGTCTACCCGGACCGGGCCCGGGTCACCCGCCGGGGCAGCACCCGGCTGGCCGCCGGCGAACACCGCGTACGTGTCGCACCGTTGCCGCTGGGCCTGCGGCGGGACTCGGTACGGGTCGGCGGCCGGGGTGCGGTCACCGTGCTCGGCGTGGACGTGACGACGTGGCGGCAGGCACGCAGCACCGACGGACAGGTCCGCGAGCTGGAGCAGCGGAGCCGCGAGCTGGCCGACGAGCTGGCCGAGGTCGACGACGCGGACGAGATCGAGGCGCAGCGGGGGCAGTTCATCGGCCGGCTGGCCGAGCGGGCCGGCGGCACGTACGCCCGCGCGTTGGCCTCCGGTGACGCCGCCCCGACCGACGTCGCCAGCTTCGCCGACTCGGTGGCCGGCCAGCTCGCCGACTCCCGCAGCCGCCGGCGCGGGTTGGCCCGGCGACGTGCCGACCTGACCGAGGAGCTGGCGGCCGTCGAGCGGCAGTTGGCGGCGGCGAACGGCAAGCGGGAACCGGACCGGCTGGCCGCCGAGGTGACCGTGGCGGTGGACGCCGACGACGCCGAGCTGGACCTGGAGCTGACCTACCTGGTCGACGGGGCCCGCTGGCAGCCCTCCTACGACCTGCGGCTGGTCGACGACACCATGACCGTCACCTGGTTCGGCCTGGTCAGCCAGGACACCGGCGAGGACTGGCCGGAGTGCGAACTCCAGCTCTCGACCGCCCGCCCGGCAGCGGCGACCGGCGTACCCGAACTGTCGCCCTGGTATCTCGACCGGGTCCGGCAGGTACCGCGGATGCCCATGTCGGCGGCGAGCTTCGGCGCGCTGCCGCCACCGCCGGCGCCCGGCGCGGCACCGGCCGCCGCGGGTGGTACGGCCCGGTCCGCCCCGCCGCGCCCCACGGTGCGGGAGAGCGTGGCCACGGTCGAGCAGGGGGTCACCGCCGCCACGTACCGGCCGGCCCGCCCGGTCGCGGTGCCGGCGGACGGCAGCGCGCACCGGGCCACCATCGCCGTGCTGGAGCTGCCGGCCCGGCTGGACCACGTGACCGCGCCGGTCCGCGCGGCCGAGGCGCACCTGCGTGCGACGGTCCGCAACACCTCGGCACACACGCTGCTCCCCGGCCCGGCGGCGGTCTTCCACGGCGCCGACTTCGTCGCGGCCACCCAACTGTCGACGTGGTCGCCCGGCGAGGAGACCGAACTGGCGCTCGGGGTGGACGACCGGGTACGGGTGGAGCGGAAGCTGGGCCGGCGCGCCGACACCCGGGCCACGCTCGGCTCGACCCGGCGACGGGAGGTGGAGTACCGGATCAGCGTCGCCAACCACACGCCCCAGACGGCGACGGTGGAGGTACGCGACCAGCTTCCGGTGTCCCGCGACGAGGCGGTGGTCGTCCGGGAAGCCACGGTCGTCCCGCCGCCGGCCGAGCGTACCGAGCTGGGCGAGCTGACCTGGCGGCTGCGGCTCGGGCCGGGCGAGAGCGGCGAGATCACCATGGGCTTCCGGGTCGAACTCGCCAAGGGGGTCGAACTGGCCGGCTGGCGGGAGTGACCGGTCGTCCGCCGAGGTGGGGTGGACGACCGGTCGACATGGGGCCGGGCTACAGGCCGCGGCCCCGGCAGAGGCGGATCCACCGGTAGCCGTGGCCGGCCAGCTTGAGGCGGTCCAGCTTGCCGACCCCGCCGTAGTTGCGGTCGGCGAGGACGTCGACGGGGAGGTCCGCCTCCGGCTCCAGCGTGCTCAGGTCCACCTCGGCGTCGCAGGTGCCGAGGTTGTGCAGGAAGACCATCGTCCCGGTCCGCCCGTCGGCCCGGTGCGCCAGCACGCCCGGCGGCATCGCCACGTCGATGTGCGTGGTCGAGCCGGAGCCCACCTCGGGGGCCTCGCGGAGCGTACGGATCATCCGCTCGAACCAGGCGAGCAACGACCTGGGGTCGCTGCGCTGGGCGGTCACGTTGACCTTCTCGTAGCCGAATTCACCCTTGTCGACCACCGGGCGGACCAGCTTCTCCGGGTCGGCGGTGGAGAAGCCGGCGTTCGGCTGGTACGACCACTGCATCGGGGTGCGGATCGCCTCCCGGCCGGGCAACGACAGGTCCTCCCCCATGCCGATCTCCTCGCCGTAGCGCAGCACCGGCGTGCCGCGCAGCGAGAACTGGAGCGAGTACGCCAGCTCGATGCGCCGGCGGTCGTTGCCGAGCATCGGGGCGAGCCGGCGGCGGATGCCCCGGTCGTAGATGCGCATGTTCTCGTCGGGGCCGAACTCCGCGTACACCTGGTTGCGCTGTTCGGCGGTGAGCCGGGACAGGTCGATCTCGTCGTGGTTGCGCAGGAACGTGGCCCACTGCCCGCCCTCGGGCAGCGCGGGGGTGTCCCGCAGCGCCTCGATGATCGGCTCCGGGTCCTGCCGGGCCAGGGCCAGCATCAGCCGCCCGTTGAGCATGAAGTCGAAGAGCATGTGCAGGCGGTTCGCCGAGCCGCCGGCGTCGGCGAAGAAGGTCGGCAGCTGGTCGGGCTCCACGTTGGCCTCGGCGAGCAGAACGGCGTCGCCCCGGCGCCACTGCACGTGCTGGCGCAGCTCGGTGAGGAAGTCGAAATCCTTCGGGGAGTTCGGGTTGCCCGCCTCGGTCAGCTCGATGATGAACGGCACGGCGTCCATCCGGAAGCCGGAGACGCCGAGCTGGAGCCAGAACGAGACGATCTTCTTGATCTCCTCGCGCACCTTCGGGTTGGCGAAGTTGAGGTCCGGCTGGAACTTGTAGAACCGGTGGTAGAACCAGGCCTTGGCGGTCCGGTCGTAGGTCCAGGTCTCGTTCTGCTCGCCGGGGAAGACCATGCCCTGGTGGCGGTCGTCCGGCTCGTGGTCGGACCAGACGTACCAGTCGCGGTACGGCGAGTCCGGCGAGGAGCGGGCGGACTGGAACCAGGGGTGCTCGTCCGAGGTGTGGTTCACGACCAGGTCGATGATCACCCGGATGCCGCGGTTCTGCGCCTGGTGCAGCAGCTCCGCGAAGTCGCCGAGGGTGCCGAAGCGGGGGTCGACGTTGTAGAAGTCGGTGGCGTCGTAGCCGTCGTCGCGGTTGGGCGACGGGTGGACGGGGTGCAGCCAGAGGCAGGTGACGCCCAGCCGGGCGAGGTAGTCGAGTCGGCCGATCAGGCCCCGGATGTCGCCGACGCCGTCGCCGTCGGAGTCCGCGTACGTGTCGATGTCGAGGCAGTAGACGACGGCCTCGGAGTACCACCTGTCAGCCATGCCGACCTAATGTCTCCGATCCCCGCGTCCGGCAAACGCGGGACCGGGCGGCAGCGCGCGTGAACCGGGCGGCGGTACGGTCGCCGGCATGGGTGATGCGGAGCAGCCGGTCGACTGGGCCGAGGGCGAGTGGTGGAACGAGCCGGTGCGGGTCGAGCACGGGCCGGCCGGCGAGCTGCTGGTGGAGCCGGCCGGAGGCAGCGACCTGTGGCGGCACACCTCGTACGGCTTCGTGCACGACGACGCCCCGGCGTTGCTCGCGCCGCTGCCCGTCGGCGACGCGGTGGAGGTGGCCTTCCACCTCGACTACGGCGCGCAGTTCGACCAGGCCGGCGCGCTGGTCCGCGTCGACGAGCGGAACTGGGTGAAGGCCGGGGTGGAGGTCAGCGACGGCCTGCCGCAGGTCGGCGCCGTGGTGACCCGGGAGGTGTCCGACTGGTCGGTCGCCCCGGTGCCGGAGTGGGCCGGGCGGGAGGTCACCGTCCGGGTCAGCCGCGACCGGGACGCGCTCACCGTGCGGGCCCGGGCCGGCGGCGAGCCGTGGCGGCTGGTCCGGCTCGCCCCGCTGCCGCCGGAGGCGGTGGCGACGGCCGGGCCGTACTGCTGCTCCCCCACCCGGGCGGGGCTGCGGGTCCGGTTCACCGGGTGGCGGCGGGGGCCCGCCGACGCGGCGCTGCACCCGGAGGGCTGAGCCGGCGTGGCTCCGGACACGGGCAGGTGTGACCGGCGGGTCGCGGGGTAGAGGACTCTGATCCCCCGGACCCGGCGAAAGGATCGCGATGGCACTCGCCGAGAACGTCGACCCGACCCGGCTCGGCGGGCTGACCGGATGGGTGGCGGGGGTCATCGATGCCGCCGGCGCGTTCGGTGTGGCGCTGCTGGTCGCCCTGGAGAGCATCATCCCGCCGATCCCGAGCGAGATCGTCCTGGCGATGGCCGGCTACCTGGCCGGCGAGGGACGGTTCAACGTGGTGCTGGTGGTGCTCGCCGCCACCGCCGGCTCCCTGGTGGGGGCGCTCGTCCTCTACTGGCTGGGCGCGGTCGCCGGCGAGGACCGGCTCAAGCGCTGGCTGGACCGGCTGCCGCTGGTCGACCGGGACGACCTGGAGAAGGCGGACCGCTGGTTCGAGCGGCACGGCCGGTGGGCGGTGCTCTTCGGCCGGATGATCCCGGTGGTGCGCAGCCTGGTCTCCATCCCCGCCGGGGCCAACCGCATGCCGCTGCCCGAGTTCGTCGCCTTCACGACGCTGGGCAGCGGCGTCTGGAACTCAGTCTTCGTCGGCCTGGGCTACGCCCTCGGCTCCCGCTGGCAGCAGATCGAGCGGTACAGCGACTGGTTCGACTACGGCATCGTCGCCGTCCTCGTGGTGATGATCGTCTGGTGGGCGGTCAAGAAGGCCCGCCGCCGGCGCGCCCGCCACCGCGACCGCGCCGGCGCCGCCACCCGCTGACCGGGGCCGTCAGGGCAGGGTGGCGAGGTGGGGGGCCACCGTGCGGGCGAAGGCGTTGCCGTTGGTCACGTCCCAGTTGACCGACCAGGTCATCGCGCCACGGATGCCCGGGTAGGTGCGCGGCGGGCGGAAGCTGCCGCAGTTGGTGCCGCGGGCCAGGCAGTCCAGCGCCGCGTTCACCACGCTCGGCGCGACGACGCCGCCACCGGCCGCGCCCGGCCCGGCCGGCAGGCCGAGACCGACCTGGTCGGGACGCAGCCCGGCCTCCAACTGGATGCAGGCCAGCGCGACGACGAAGTTCACCGTCCCCTGGGTGTACGCGGCGTTGCGGTCGCAGCCGAGCATCGCCCCCGAGTTGTAGAACTGGGTGTTCACGACGGTGAGGATGTCCTTGATGTCGAGCGCGAGCTTGAAGTAGCTGCTGCCCGGGGACTGCATGTCGATGGTCTGCGGGGCCATCGCGATGATCAGCCGGCTGCCGACCTTGGCCCGCAGCGAGCGCAACGCCTGCGCCATGTAGGTCGGGTTCAGCCCGTTCTCCAGGTCGATGTCGACGCCGTCGAAGCCGTACCGCTGGATCAGGGCGTGGACGCTGTCGCTGAACGCCGCGGCGGAGGCGGCGTCGTTGACCGCCACCCGGCCCGTCTCGCCGCCCACCGAGATGATCACCTTCTTGCCCCGGGACTGGAGGGCGCGCACGTCGGCGGAGAAGTCCGCGTCGGTGTAGCCGCCGAGGGCGGCGGAAAGCCCCGGGTCGACGGCGAAGGTGACGGCGCCGGGAGTGGCGGTGGCCTCGGCGAACGCGACCGCGACCACGTCGTACTCGGCGGGCACGTCGCGCAGCCGCAGTTCCACGGCGGGGTTGTCGAAGTTGTGCCAGTACCCGGTGAGGATGTGCTTCGGCAGCCCGGTGTTCGGCGGCGGGCTGGTCGGGGGCGGCGTGGTCGGCGGCGCCGTCGTCGGGGGCGCGGTGGTGGGCGGGGCGGTGCCGTCACCGCACGACGCGCCGTTGAGCTGGCAGTTGGCCGGGGCGCCTGGCCCGTTGCCCAGGAAGCCGAACGAGACGGAGGCGCCCGGGGCGATGCTGCCGTTCCAGGACCGGTTGGTGAAGGTGTAACGCTGGCCCGACGAGGTCAGCAGGGCGTCCCAGTACGAGCCGACGGTCGTTCCGGCCGGCAGGTCGAAGGTGACGGCCCAGCCGTCGACGGTGGTGCCGCCGGCGTTGGTGATCGTGTACTTCCCCTCCCAGCCCGACCCCCAGTCGGACGTCTTGACGAAGCTCGCGGTGGCCCCGGCGGCGAACGCCGGCATCGCCACCCACACCGCCCCGACCGCCGCGACCACGGCGGTGACCAGCGACAACACCAGAGATCTGGACCGTTTCACAGCACCCTCCACACCCGGACGACATCCATAAGCATCAACATTGACGCCCATTATTAGGACTGTTAACTGTTTCTGTCCAGGGGTGGTGGGGCGGGGAACCCGGGCGGCGACCGCCCGGGTTCCCCGCGGCTCAGCGGCGGAAGGTGAACCAGTTGACGTTGACGAAGTCGGCGGGCTGGCCGCTGGTGAAGGTCAGGTAGACCGTCCGGCGGCCGGTCGGGCCGGCGACGTTGCCGGGCACCGAGCGCCAGCTCTGCCAGCCCCCCGTGTTGGCGATCGCGAAGCTGCCGATCGGCGGGCCGGTCGGGCTGTCCAGCCGGACCTCCACCAGGCCGCTGACCCCGCCCGCCGCGCCGGAGGCGACCCGGGCGACGAAGTCGCGCGGCGGGGTGGCGCCGAACTCGACGTTGTCGAAGCGCACCCAGTCGCCGTCGCGCAGCGCGCCGATGTTCTGGCCGCCCTCGGCACACGCCTCGACGATCACTCCGCTCTGCGCGCTGAACGACTCCGCCTGGATCGTCGCGTACGCGTCCCGCACGCCACCGGGAGGCGGGGTCGTCGGCGGCGGGGTGGTGCCGCCGCCCCGGCTGTAGACGGCCACGTAGTCGACCAGCATCGGCCGGCCGGGGACGGTGGCGGCCGTCGGCGTGGCCGAACCCGCGACCCCGTTCGGGAAGGCCCCGCCCATCGCCACGTTCAACAGCAGGAAGTAGCCGGCATGGCCGGTCATCTGCGACCAGTACGGCTCGCCGATCCGGGACTGGCTCACCGTGTGGTAGAGCTGGCCGTCGACGTACCAGCGCAGTTGCTGCGGGCTGACCGAGGCGTCCCACTCGAAGCGGTAGGTGTGGTACGCGGACTGGCAGGTGCTGCCGGGACAGGGCCGGGACGCGCCGATGCCGTTGAACTCGTCGCACGGCCCGCCGGGGGCCAAGCCGCAGTGCAGCACGCCCCAGACCGAGTTGATCCCGTTGACGTTCTCCATCACGTCGAACTCGCCGATGCCCGGCCAGTTCTGGTAGTTGCCCCGGTAGGGCGAGCCGAGCGCCCAGAACGCCGGCCAGTAGCCGGCCGCCTGGGCCCCGGTCACGTTCGGCATCTGGATCCGGCCCTCGATGGCGAGCACGCCGCCGGAGGGGGGCTTGAAGTTGCTGCGTACGGTCTCGATGCGGGCGGAGGTCCAGCGGCCGGAGGCGTCGCGCAGCGGGGTGATCCGCAGGTTGCCGCCGCCGTCGTGGCTGACGTTCGCGGTGCTGTCGGTGTAGGTCTGGATCTCGCCGGTGCCCCAGTTGGGCGGGCCGCCGGGGTAGCTGGTGCCGGTGTCGATGATCCAGTTCGCGGCGGACGGCAGCGTGCCGGCCGCGCCGGTGAAGTCGTCGCTCCACACCAGACTCCAGCCGGGCGCGGGCGCCGGCACGGCGGCGTTCGCGGTCACGGTCACCCCGGCCAGGGCGGTGGTGGCGACAACGGCGAGCAGGGCCGACGCCAGGGCCGGCCGGCGTCGTGGGGGCGGGGCGGCGGGGGCCGCCGGGGCAGGTGTCATGGACGTGCCTCTCTGCGGTGACGGGTCGAGAGAGCGCTCTCTCACGAGTTGTACGTGCCGACCCGACAGATGTCAATGTCGATCGATGCCTGCCGGCTCGACCTGCGGACGGCGCAGCACCGCCTGCTCCAGCGCCGACCAGGCGGTCGTGGTGACCAGGTAGATCACCGCGGCCAGCGGCAGCACCAGCGCCACCAGCACGGTCGCGTACGGCAGCAGCGGCAGCAGCCGGCCGAGCACCGCCGCCCCCGGTCCCTCCGTCGGCGTACCGGCCACCGTGCCGGTCGCGGCCGCGGCACGCCGCATCCGCCGCGACGTCCACCACGCGAGGGTGAGCAGGGCTGCCAGCAGCACGCCGAACAGCGGCAGCACCGCGCCGCCCAGGCCGTCGCCGAGGTGGTGACCCAGCGGCACCCCGGCGAGCCGCTCGGCGAGCAGCCCCGTGCCGCCGTCGGCGGTCGTGAAGAGCCGGTACATGACCAGCAGGACCGGCGCCTGGAGCAGCATCGGGAGGCAGCCGGCGACCGGGCTGGCGCCGTTGGCCCGGTAGAGCGCGAACAACTCGCCCTGCAACCGGGCGGGGTCGTGCGCGTACCGCCGCTGGAGGTCGCGGACCTCGGGGGCGAGCGCCGCGCGACGCCGCTCCCCGCGAACCTGCGCGAGGGTCAGCGGCGAGATCAGCAGCCGGACGGCCACGGTGAGGACGACGATCGCGGCGGCGGTGGCCGCGCCGCCGGCCAGCGGTTCGAGCAGGGTGGTGAGCCAGGAGAGCGCGCGGCCGGCGGCGCCGACGGCGTCGTGCAGTGGTGCGAAGGCGAGCATGGTGATCCCTCGTTCCGATTCCGGTAGCGGCCCGACGGGACGACAGGGCGTCGCCGGGCCTCGGGTGACGGCGGAATCGGCCGCGCGGCGGCGGCGCTACGCGGCCGAGGGAACGGCCCCGGGCGCCCGGGGGCGGGGACGCCCGGCGGCGTCCGGATCGACCTGCCGGGGCACCCGGCGGCCGCGGGCCCGGGCCCGCAGGGCGGCGGCGCGGCCGGCCCGGGGAGCGCCGACGCCGCCCGCCGCGTGCAGCGCGAGCACGGCGGCGAGCAGCACGACGGCGGTCAGTGCGGCCCCGGCGAGCAGCCCGGCCGGACGGTCGGCGAGCAGGGCCAGGTGGGTGAGCGCGTACGCCCACGTCCCCAACACGATCCGCCACGCTCCCGGCACGTCGACCAGCCTAGGGCCCGCTGTCACGCCGGCCGGCCCGATCGGCGACTCCCGAACGCCCTGACCTGCTGTTTTACGACAGATCCGGGGTGGACGGAGCCTCCGTGGGAGTGGTACGACTTGGGGCATCGACGGGCCAACGCCGGCCTGTCGTCACTCCCGGTCACCGATCCGCCGCCCGATCCGTCGGGCAGGCCGCCGAGCCGACCGGGCCAGCGGGAGCGGGCCCTCCCGGCACACCCCCTCACGGCCGGGCGCCCGCCCGGCCCGACGGGCCGCCTCGACGAGGTGGTGGGCCACCACCAAGGAGCCACCGTGCCCCACAACCGCATCCGCCCGCGGCACCAGCCCTTCGAGATCGCCGTCATGGCGACCACCCCCGTCTGCGGGGTCCTCCTGATCTCGCTGGGCGTCCGGCCGCAGTCGGTGGAGATGGCGATGCCGGGCCCCATCCAGGTGGGGTGGGAGTTCGGTCTCGTCGTCGCCGGCGTCGCCGGGCTGCTCGGCATCTTCTGGCCCGGCCGGCTCTCCACCGCCCTCGGCACCGAGCTCGCCTCGGTGCTGATGCTCGGCACGATCACCGGCATGTACGCCGTCGCCGTGGCGGTGGTCGCCGGGCAGCAGGGGGTCGCCGCGACCTCCTTCGTCGGGGCGGTGTCCATCGGCTCGGGCTGGCGCGCCGCACAGATCGTGCGCGACCTGCGCGCCCTCACCCGGGCCGCCCAGGCGGCCCAGCCCGCCGGACTGGGCCGCGGCGTGGCCTCCACCGGAGGTGGAACGTGAACGTGTCCGCGTCGAGCGCGCCGCAGTGGGTGCAGGTCCTGCTCTCCATCCTCGGGGTCCTCGGCGGCGCCGGCGGTCTCGCCGCCATCGCGACCGTCGTGGTGCAGCGCGGCAAGTTCAAGGCGGACGCCGCCGACACCCTCACCGACGCCGCCCTCACGCTGGTGCAGCCGCTGCGCACCCGGGTCGCCGAGCTGGAGGAGACCGCCCTGGTCACCCGGGCCCAACTCGAAGCGACCCGCGAACAGGTGCAGCAGCTCCGGGCCACGGTCTGGGACCTGCGCCGGACGCTGGACCGGTGGCGGGAGGCCATCCTGGCCCAGGACGCGACCCTGCGCCGGGTCCGCGCCATGGTGCAGGACGGCGAGGGCGACCGCAGACGGTGACGGCCGGGCGGCGAGGACGGCCGCCGGCGACCGCTCCGCGCGGCCTGCCGCCGGCAGCGGTGACACCGGACCCGCGCGGCCTGCCGCCGGCAGCGGTGACGCCGGCAGGGGGCCGGGCGGGCCCGCACGCGACGGGCGACACGCCGGTCGACGCGCCGGGCCGCGTTTCCCGGCGTCGGCACGGTGGGTAACCACCGGCCGACCCGGCACGGACGGACCGCGGCCGGGCGCGAACGGACGGTGGTGGCGATGACCGGCCAGGTGGCGGAGGCCCCGAGCGCGGCGGCCGAGGGGACGGATCTGCTCACGGTGGGTGTCGAGGAGGAGTTCCTGCTCGTCGACCCGCACACCGGGGCCGCGGTGCCCGCCGTCGACCTCGTCATGGAGCAGGTGCCGCCCGAGCTGCGCGGCCAGGTGGAGCGGGAGTTCCAGACCAGCCAGATCGAGATCGGCAGCCCGCCCGGCCTGGAACTCTCCTCCATCCGGCACTCCCTCGGGGTGCTGCGAGCCGCGCTCGCCGACGCCGCCGAGCGGGCCGGCGTACGGCTGCTCGCCATCGGCACCGGGCCGGTGGACGGGCCGGTGCCCCCGGTGGTCGACAAGCCGCGCTTCGACCGGATGGTCGAGCGGTTCCGCCTGCTGGTTCCCGGCCCCGGCAACAACGGCATGCACGTGCACGTCGGGGTGCCCGACCCGGAGACCGGGGTGCAGGTGCTCAACCACGTCCGGCCCTGGCTGCCGGTGCTGCACGCGGTGACCGTCAACTCCCCGTTCGCCAAGGGCGAGGACACCGGGTACGCGAGCTGGCGGTCGATCGAGTGGGAGCGCTGGCCGTCGGTGGCGCCCACCCCGTTCCTGGAGTCGCACGAGCACTACGAACGGCTGATCCGGCAGCTCGTCGCCAGCGGCGTGATGCTCGACGAGGGGATGCTCTACTGGTACGCCCGGCTGTCGGCCAGGTACCCGACCGTGGAGATCCGGATCGGCGACGTCTGCCCGTCGGTGGACGACGCGGTGCTCGTCGCCGCGCTGGTCCGGGCCATGGTGGCGACCGCGCTGGACGACATGGCCGCCGGCCGGCCCGCCATCCGCACCGACCACCACCTGCTGGTCGCCGCGCACTGGCGGGCGGCGCACGACGGGCTGGAGGGCGACGGCGTCGACCTCACCGACGGGGAGCTGCGCCCGGCGTGGGAGCTTTTCGACCAGCTCGTCGAGCGGCTGCGCCCGGCGCTGGAGCGGCACGGCGACCTGGACGAGGTGACCGACCTGGTCGGCGGGCTGCGCCGGCACGGCAGCGGGGCGGCCCGGCAGCGCGCCGTCCTCGCCCGCGGCGGCACGCTCGTGGACGTGGTCTCCGACGTCGCGCGACAGACCCGCGGGGCGGGTCGCCCGTGACAGGATGGTCCCCGTGGCGCAACGGCTGATCATCATCGGTGGCGACGCGGCGGGCATGGCGGCGGCGTCCCAGGCGCGCCGCCGCCGCGACCGCGGCGATCTGGAGATCGTCGCGTTCGAGCGCGGGCACTTCACGTCGTACTCGGCCTGCGGCATCCCCTACTGGATCAGCGGGCTGGTGCCCGAGCGGGACGAGCTGATCGCCCGCGACCCGGCGACGTTCCGGGAGAAGTTCGCCATCGACGTCCGGATGCGGCACGAGGTCACCGCCATCGACACCGAGCGGCGCGAGGTGGTCGCGCGGGACCTCGGGAGCGGCGGCGAGGTCCGCGAGCGGTTCGACACCCTGGTGTACGCGACCGGCGCGGTGCCGACGAAGCCGGACTGGGCGCGTACCGACACCGGCGGGATGTTCGGCGTGCAGACCCTCGACGACGGCGCGGCGCTGCGCGCCTGGCTGGAGTCCGAGCCCCGGCCGCGCCGGGCGGTCGTGGTCGGTGGCGGCTACATCGGCGTGGAGATGGCCGAGGCGCTGATCCAGCGCGGGCTCTCCGTCACGCTGGTGGAGCAGGCCGAGCAGCCGATGTCCACCGTCGACCCGGACATGGCCGAGCTGGTCACGGACGCGATGCGCGCGATCGGCATCACCATCCGCACCGGCCTCGCCGTCACCGGGCTGGAGGAGACCGACGGCCGGGTCTCCGCGGTGGTCACCGCCGAGGGGCCGATCCCCACCGACCTGGTCGTCCTCGGTCTCGGCGTACGCCCCAACACCGCGCTCGCGGAGGCCGCCGGCCTGCCGCTGGGCGTCACCGGCGGGGTCCGGGTGGACCGCCGCATGCGGGTGGCCGGCGTGCCGGGCGTCTGGGCAGCCGGCGACTGCGTGGAGACCGTGCACCGGGTCACCGGGATGCCGGTGCACGTGCCGCTGGGCACCCACGCCAACAAGCAGGGCCGGGTGGCCGGCATCAACATCGGCGGCGGGTACGCCACCTTCCTCGGCGTGATCGGCACGGCCGTCACCAAGGTCTGCGACCTGGAGGTGGGGCGCACCGGGCTGCGCGAGCGGGACGCCAGGGCGGCCGGCTTCGAGTTCGTCTCCGTGATCGCGCAGTCCACCAACCGCGCCGGCTACTACCCGGGCTCCCGCCCGATGACGGTGAAGCTGATCGCGGAGAAGCCCAGCGGCCGGCTGCTCGGAGCGCAGATCGTCGGCTGGTCCGAGGCCGCGAAGCGGATCGACACGCTCGCGGTGGCGCTGTGGAACGGCATGACGGTGGACGACATGACCGCCCTCGACCTCGGCTACGCCCCGCCGTACGCCCCGGTCTGGGACCCGGTGCTGATCGCCGCCCGCAAGGCCGTCGACGCCCTGTCCGCCTCCGACCGGTAGGCGTACCTTCCCGCACGCCTGAGGTGGAGGAGGCTTCTTCCCTGCCTCGGGCAGCTTGTCGGGGGTGGCGGTTACCGTGTGCCCGCTGTCGCCGCGCCGGCCACGTCGGGCCGGTCGCTGATCCCTCGGAGGCCCCCTTGTCGCAGGAGACGACCTACCTCGAACTGTCCGAAGTGGACGGTGGCGCGCACAAGTTCTACGAGGTCGTGGTCGACGACGCCGCGCTGACCGTCCGCTACGGCCGGATCGGCGACCAGGGCCAGGTCAAGACCACGGCATACCCGGACAACGCCCGCGCCCGCGCGGCCGCCGCCAAGAAGATCGGCGAGAAGGTCCGCAAGGGATACGCGCCGGCCGTGCGCGGCGCCCGGCAGAAGCGCGCCGTCTCCCGGCGACAGATCGTCAGCACCCGCTCCACCGCCCGCACCGCCCCGGTGCTCTGGCGCTACGACTCCGGCGCCCCGGCCTTCGGCATCTTCGTCGACGGGCAGACCTGCATGGTCGGCAACGAGCGCGGGGTCATCACGACCCTCGGTCACGACGCCCGGGTGCTGGACCAGGTCCGCCTCCCCGACGGGGTGAAGTGCATCGTCGCCGACGACGCCTGGATCTACGCGGGGTGCGACGACGGCAACGTCTACGACCTGTCCGGCAAGGTGCCCCGGGTGGCGTACGCGATCGCCCCCGACATCGACATCTACTGGCTCGACATCCACGACGGGGTGCTGGGCGTCTCCGACGCGGACGGCGGAATCGCCGCCGTCGACCACGAGGACGAGTTCCTCTGGCGCCGGGCGGGGCGCGGCCGGTCGGCCTGGATGGTGCGCTGCGACGCCGACGCGGTCTACCACGGCCACTCGCAGGGGGTGACCGGCTACGACTGGCGCACCGGGCAGGAGCTGTGGCACACCCGCACCGGCTCGGTGCTCTTCGGCTGGCAGGAGCCCGGCGCGGTGTTCGCCGGCACCGGTACCCGGGAGGTGGTGCGGCTGGCGAAGGACGGCCGCACCGAGCGCACCTACCGCTGCGACGCCCCGGTCTTCTCCTGCGCCACGGCCGAGGGCGGCCGGTTCGTCTTCGCCGGTGACAGCCAGTCCTCGATCTACTGCTTCGACGCGGCCGGCAACCGGCTGTGGAAGCTCGGCACCGGCTGCGGCTCGGCCTACTCGATGCAGTACCACGAGGAGCGGCTCTACGTGGTCACCACCGGCGGCTACCTGGCCTGCGTCGACGCCAGCGAGCCGGCGATCCGGGCGGCGGAGGCCGGCAGCGTGCCGGAGGTGGTCGACGTCAAGGCCCCGCCCCGGCTGCCGGAGCCGGCGGCGTGGACGACAGTCGAGGTGACCAGCGACGTCGACGGCGGCGTGGTGGTGCAGTGCGTCGAGGACCGCGGCCGGCTGCGCGTGCACGTGCTCTCCCCCGGCTACCGCCAGGACTGGTCGGTGCAGTTCCCCAAGGGCATCCGCGAGCCGGGCGCGCGCTACCTGGTCACCCAGGTCCGCGAATCCGGCCGGGGCGGCTTCTACCGGGCGTACGGCGACATCCGCCGGCTGCGCTGACGACTCCGGTCCGGGGGCGGTGCGGGACCGCCCCCGGACCGGTTCAGCGGCAGGCCGGCGGCCCGTCAGCGGCAGCTCGGGCGCACCGCCCAGCCCCTGTTCCAGACGGCCCCGGCCCGGAAACGGTTGTACGCGACAAGCCGGCGTGGCCGAGGATGACCGGATGGCCGTGGACCTGGAGATCCCCGACGGGCTGCGCTGGACCGAGGAAGTCGAGGCGGGCCGGGCATGGCGGGCGGTGCTGCCGGCCCGGCTGGCGGAGTGCGTCGAACGCTGGCAGTTACGGGTGGGACGCCCCTTCCCGTACGCCTTCGCGTCACTGGCCCTGCCGGCCGCGCTGCCCGACGGCACGCCGGCGGTGCTCAAGCTCCAGTACCCGGACCCGGACAGCGTGCACGAGGCGACGGCGCTCGGACACTGGGCCGGGGCGGGGGCGGCCCGGCTGCTCGCGCACGACCCGGACCGGCGGGCGCTGCTGGTGGAGCGGTGCGTGCCCGGCACGCCGCTGCACGAGCTGCCCGCCGACGCGGCGCTGGACGTGGCGGTCGGGCTGCTGCCCCGGCTGTGGCGACCGGCCGGCCCACCGTTCACCCCGCTCGCCGAGGAGGCCGCCGGGTGGTGCGAGCGGCTGCCGGCGAACTGGGAACGGGCCGGCCGGCCGTACGAGCGGCGGCTCCTCGACGCGGCGCTCGGGCTCCTCGGCGACCTCGTCGGCAGTCAGGGCGAGCAGGTGCTGGTCAACCAGGACCTGCACGCCGGCAACGTGCTGCGGGCGACCCGGGAGCCGTGGCTGGTGATCGACCCGAAGCCGCTGACCGGCGAGCGGGAGTTCGGCGTCGTGCCGCTGGTGCGCGGGGCGGAGCTGGGGCACTCGCCGGTCGCCGTCCGGCGCCGGCTGGACCGGCTGAGCGCGGAGCTGGGGCTGGACCGGGAGCGGGTGCGGGGCTGGACGGTCGGGCAGACGCTGGCGTGGAGCATCGGCGAGGGGCAGGTCTTCCCGCAACAGGTCGAGGTGGTCCGCTGGCTGCTCGGCCCGGGGTGAGCGCGGCGGGCGTCAGGCCGGTTGGCAGGTGGGGCACCAGTAGAGGTTGCGGCCGGCCAGCTCGCCCCGGCCCACGGGCGTGCCGCAGACGTGGCAGGGCGCGCCGGGGCGGCGGTAGACGTACACCTCGCCGCCGTGCCGGTCGACCCGGGCGGCGCGGCCCATCGCCTCGGGCAGGTGCGCGTCGCGGACGGTGTCGATCCGGCCGCGCGTGACGGCTTGCCGCATCAGCGTCACCAGGTCGGCCCAGAGTGCGTCCCAGCCGGCTCGGGGCAGCCGCCGCCCCGGCAGCGTCGGCGGCAGCCCGGCCCGGAACAACGCCTCGGTGACGAAGATCAGCCCGGTGCCGGCCACCACCGACTGGTCCAGCAGCAGCGCGGCCAGCGGCGTGGGGCTGCGGGAGATCCGGGCGTACGCCCGGTCGGGGTCGGCGTCGGCGCGCAACGGGTCGGGGCCGAGCCGGCCGCGCAGCGCCGCCACCTCGGGTGGGGTGAGCAGTTCGCAGGCGGCCGGGCCGCGCAGGTCGAGCCAGTGCCGGTCGCTGGTCAGCCGCAGCCGCACCTGGCCGACCGGCTCCGGCGGTTCCCCCGCGCCGTCGGTGAACTTGCCGTAGAGCCCGAGATGGACGTGCAGCGTCAGCTCGCCGGCGTGGTAGTGCAGCAGGTGCTTGCCGTACGCCTCGGTGGCCTCCAGCACCGTGCCGGCGAGCCGGGCCGCGCCCTCGGCGAAGCGGCCCTGCGGGCTGGCGGCGTGCAGCTTGTCGCCGGCGAACAGCTCGGCGTGCCGCGCGGCGAGTCGGTGGATGGTGTGTCCCTCGGGCACGCCGGCAACGGTATCCGGGACGGGGCCGGCGCCGGCGCGGCCGGGTGTCGCGGCGGTCGCGGCTGGGTACCTCGGGTTCGTTACCGCGCGGGCGCCACCCGCTCCATCGGCCGCCGCGCATTCATCAGGAGGTGTGTTGTGGTCAAGATTCCTTCCCTGTCGCGCCGGACGGAGCCGGTGCCGACGGACGACGACGCGGGCGGCCGGGACCGGGCCGAGGACGCGGGCCGGGCCGACCGCCCGGTGGTGTCCGACCGGGACAGCGACCAGGCGACCTACCGCAGCAGCGCCGCGGCGGGAGCCGACGGTCGGGCGACCGGACCCGACGGGCGGGGCGGCGACGCCGAGCGGCGGGCGGCCGAGCGCGCCGCGGTCGCGCGGGCGGCCACCGCCCGGCCGGCCGACGACGACACCCGGCGCAACCCCCGGATCGCCGACGCGGACCCGGCCCTCGAACGGACCGTCGACGGCCGGACGGTCGACCTGGACCGGGACGCGGCGGCGGCGCGGGCCGCCGGGACGGACCGGGACCGCCGGGTGGACCACCCCGTCGACCGGGACGGCGACGGCGTCGCCGACCGCGCCCCGGAGCGGCCGGTGGTCGCCGGCCCGAAGCCCCGGGCCAGCCTGCTCGCCACGCTCGGCCTCGTCGTCGGTGTCGCCGGCGCCCTCTTCGTGCTCACCGGCACCCTCGCCGGGTACGGCATCGGGCTCGGTGCGGTCGGCGCGGTCCTCGCCGTGCTGGGTCTCGTGGCCACCCGGCGCCGGCACATCGCGGGCAAGACCGACGCCCTGCTGGGCATCGCGTTCGGCCTCGGCGCGGTGGTCCTGGGCGTGCTCGCGATGACCGGCCAGTTCGACTGGCCGACCACCGACGGCGACTGGGTGGGGCGCCTGCGGGAGTGGCTCGACTCACAGTTTGCGGACCGCCTCTAGCGGGCACTGTCGGGCTCGCCGGCGGTGCGCCGGCATTGCCGGTGGTTCATCGGCGGCGCCCGACCAGCCTGGTGGTTCACCAGCCGGGCACATCCTTTCGGGGGCGGCGGTTCGCCGCCCCCGAAGTGCGTCCGGGGTCGATCGGTCCCGCACCGGGTCCGACCTCGCACCGGTCCGCCCCGGGCGGCCGACGGACGGGCGGGCGGCGACCGCGGCCCTCTCCCGCCAGGACGCAATGATTCGACGGCTGCACGGTCTCATACGCAACGATCGTCCGCCCCACGCAACCATCACCGGTGGATCCTGTCGGCCCGGCCCGCATAGCGTTGACGGACGGCGCCAGCCCCGTGGGCCGAAGATGGCCGGGGCGCGCCCGACCCTGGGAGCAGGACAATGACGATGGACGCCACCAGCCAGCGCTTCCTGATGTGCCGGCCGACGTACTTCGCCGTCGACTACGCGATCAACCCGTGGATGGACCCGACGGCCCCGGTCGACGCCGACCTCGCCGTCCGGCAGTGGGAGCAGCTGCGCCAGATCTACCGGGACCTGGGCCACACCGTCGAGGAGATCACTCCGGTGCCCGGGCTGCCCGACATGGTCTTCGCCGCCAACGGCGGCACGGTGATCGACGGCAAGGCGATGGCGGTGCAGTTCCGCGACCCGCAGCGCGCCGACGAGGCCCCCGCGTACCGCGCCTGGTTCGAGGCCGCCGGCTTCGAGATGCACGACCCGAAGCACGTCAACGAGGGCGAGGGCGACGTCCTCCTGGCCGGCGACTTCCTGCTGGCCGGCACCGGCTTCCGCACCGCGCACGCCTCGCACGCGCAGCTCCAGGAGGTCTTCGGCTACCCGGTGGTCACCATGCAGCTGGTCGACCCGCGCTTCTACCACCTGGACACCGCGCTCACCGTGCTCGACGAGCGGACCGTGGCCTACCTGCCGGAGGCGTTCTCGCCCGGCAGCCGGGCCGTGCTGCGCCGGCTCTTCCCGGACGCGGTGCACGCCACGCTGGCCGACGCCGAGGTCTTCGGGCTGAACGCGGTCAGCGACGGCCGGCACGTGGTGCTGCCCGCTCAGGCCACCGGCCTGGCCGCGAAGCTGCGCGACCGGGGCTACGAGACCATCGGCGTCGACCTGTCCGAGCTGCGGAAGGCCGGCGGCGGGCCGAAGTGCTGCACGTTGCGACTCCGTCAGGGAAAGGCGAGCAAGTGATCGAGGACATGCTGCGGACGCCGGAGGCGGTCCGCGACGCGGAGCGGTGGACCGCGCACAACTACCACCCGCTGCCGGTGGTCATCTCCTCCGCCGAGGGCTCCTGGTTGACCGACGTGGACGGCCGCCGCTACCTCGACTGCCTGGCCGGCTACTCCGCGCTGAACTTCGGGCACCGGCACCCGCAGCTCGTCGCGGCCGCGCACGCGCAGCTCGACAAGCTGACCCTCACCAGCCGGGCGTTCATCCACGACCAGTTCGCCGACTTCTGCCGGGAGCTGGCCGAGCTCTGCGGCAAGGACCTCGTGCTGCCGATGAACACCGGCGCCGAGGCGGTGGAGACCGGCATCAAGGTGGCCCGCAAGTGGGGCTACCAGGTCAAGGGCGTGACGCCGGGTCAGGCCAACATCGTGGTCGCCGAGGGGAACTTCCACGGCCGCACGACCACCATCGTCAGCTTCTCCACGGATGAGGACGCCCGCGCCGACTTCGGGCCGTACACCCCGGGCTTCACGGTCGTGCCCTACGGCGACCTGGACGCGCTGACCGCCGCCATCGACGAGAACACCGTCGCGGTGCTGCTCGAGCCCATCCAGGGCGAGCAGGGTGTCGTCGTGCCGCCGGAGGGCTACCTGCCGGGCGTACGCCGGGTCTGCACCGAGCGGAACGTGCTCTTCGTCGCCGACGAGATCCAGTCCGGCCTGGGCCGCACCGGCGCCACCTTCGCCTGCGAGCACGAGGGCGTCGTGCCGGACATGTACCTGCTCGGCAAGGCGCTGGGCGGCGGCATCGTGCCGGTCTCCGCGGTGGCCGCGAACTCCGACGTGCTGGGTGTGCTGAAGCCGGGCCAGCACGGCTCGACCTTCGGCGGCAACCCGCTGGCCTGCGCCGTCGCCACCGAGGTGGTCCGGCTGCTGGCCACCGGCGAGTTCCAGCGCCGGTCGACCGAGCTGGGCGCCCGGCTGCACGCCGGCCTCCGGTCGCTGGTCGGCAGGGGCCTGGTCGCCGTGCGGGGCCGCGGACTGTGGGCGGGGCTGGACATCGACCCGGCGCTGATGAGCGGCCGGGAGGCGTGTGAGCGGCTCGCCGAGCGCGGCGTGCTGGCCAAGGACACCCACGGCTCCACCATCCGGCTCGCCCCGCCGCTGGTGATCACCGAGGAGGAGATCGACCACGCGGTGGCCCAGCTCGCCGCCGTGCTGGCCGGCTGACCGTACGACAGCGGCGGGCGTCGGGACCACGGTCCCGGCGCCCGCCGTCGTCTGCCGGCGGTCAGCGGGGCAGGCGCATCGCCATCGTGGGGGCCTCGGCCATCACCGAGTTCGGCGTGTACGGCGCGCCGGCGGGAAGCTCGCCGGGCCGGCCGATCTGCACCCCGGGATAGAGCTCGACCATGTCGCCCTCGGCCACCACCCGCGACTGCTTCGGCGCCAGCGGGACGCGGTCGCTCTCCGCCATCGACCCGCCCGGCCGGATGCCGGAGCCGTTGGTGCTCACGTCGGTCACGATCACCTCGCCGACCCGCAGCTCGAACCGGACGTGGCTGCGGCTGATCCAGCGGCGCGCCTCGTCGTTGAGCCACTGGCCGAGCACGATCCCGCCGGCCTGGTCGGGCGCCCGGCCGACCAGCGCCGGCTGGTCCTCGGTGAGCACGAAGCGGCGCCGGATCAGCCCGCCGACGCGGACGGCCAGGACCTCGCTGCGCGGTCGCGGACCGGCGTCGCCGAGCCGGACGCCGTGCCGCGGGCAGGTGGGCGCGCCACCGCGCAGGGAGGGCGGAGGCTGGGCGGCGGGGCTGCGCTCCACCCGGGCCAGGTCGGCGAAGGACCCGCCGCCCCCGCCGCCGAAGAGCGCGCAGCCCGGCTCCGGGCAGCGCCACTGCCGGGAGAGCAGCTTCACGCCGGCCGGCGACCGGTCGCCGGCGACCGGGGTGTGCCCGCCGCCGACGTGGGCGACGAAGGCCGGCCCGCCGGCGCCCGGCACCGGGGCGAGCACGCGGCCGGGCTGCTCGACCAGCCACGGGTAGCGCCCGCGCAGGCCGTCCGTCCGCACCCGGGTGAGCACCGGCAGCCCGAGCAGGTCGGCCACCTCCAGCATCCGGTCGCCCGGGTTGTCGAGCACCTCGACCAGCCCGTCGTCGGCCCACCGGCGGACCACCATCCGCTCGTTGGAGGTGAGGTCGGCGTCGGAGAGCAGCGCCCGGTGGACGACCGCGTAGACGGGGACGCTGTCCTCCTCCAGCTCCCGGGCGAGGGCGTCGATCACCATGCCGAGGCGGAGCAGGCTGGCCGGCCGGCCGCCGTCGAGGTCCTGGTAGCGGATCACCTCGGCCAGGTCGAGGACGGCCCGGGCCAGCGACGGGTCGGTGCAGACCCGCCCCTCGATGGCGTCGAGCACCTTGCTGATCTCGAATCTCATCGGACGCTCCCCACGATCTCGTCGATCCGCCGGGCCAGTTCCAGATCACGCCGGGTGACCCCGCGCGCCGAGTGCGTCACGCAGCGGAACGTCAGGGTGCGCCAGCGGATGTCGATGTCGGGGTGGTGGTCCAGCTCCTCCGCCGTCACGGCGACCCGGTCGACGACCGCGATGGCCTCCGGGAAACTGGCCAGCTCCACGGTGCGGGTGATCCCGGTCGGGTCTCCCGACCAGCCCGTCAGCCCGCCCAGCTCGTCTCGCACCGCCTCGGCGGTGAGCACGTCTGCCATGGGGAGACCCTACCGGGAGGGGCCGGAACGACGCCGACCAGCGGCGGGAGGTGTGTCCCACCCGGCAGGCGGCGGGGCGGGGCATAGATCCGCGGCTGTGGACGGCGGACGTTAGGCTGACCGGCGGCCCGGCCGGGCCGCGACCGGCGTCGCCCCGGCCCACCCTGCCAGAGGAGATTCTCAGCATGAACACTCGACGGCTGGCGACCACGGGGGTCGCTATCGTCGCCGCGCTCAGCCTCGGTCTCACCGGGTGCGGCACGAAGACGGACGCGGACGCTCCGGCCGGCAACGGCACGGGCGCGGCACCCGCCAGCTCGGCCCCGGCGGACGCCCGCGCCGAGCTGAGCGCCGCCGCGCAGAAGCTCAACCAGCAGAGCGTCCGGATGGAACTGAAGTCGGCGGTCGTCAACGGCAGCGGTGTGATGGACCCGGCCACCAAGACCGGCGACATGACGATGAAGCTGGGCGCGGAGGGCACCTTCCGGATCCTGCTGCTCGGCGACGACGCCTACCTGAAGATCACCGGTATGCAGGGGATGCCGAAGAAGTGGCTGCACATGGACACCACCAAGCTCGGTAAGAGCGGCCAGTTCAACCTGATGCCCGAGGGCGACCCGGGCGGCGCGAAGCAGATGATCGAGAGCGTGGTGGACGTCGAGAAGACCGGCACGGGCAGCTACGCCGGCACCCTCGACTACACCCGCACGAAGGCCGACGACCCGTCCATCAAGGCCCTCGGCGAGAAGGCCAAGGCCGTCCCGTTCACCGCCAAGGTGGACGACCAGGGCCGGCTCGTCGAGTTCGCCATCGACACCAGCGTGCTGCACGAGTCGCTGGGCATGATGACCACCACCTACTCGGACTTCGGCGCCCCGGTCACCGTGAAGAAGCCCGCCGCGAGCGACACGCAGGAGGCCCCGCAGGAGCTGATCGAGTCCATGGGCTCCTGAGCCCGACCGCACGGAGGCGGGGGCGGCGCCGGTCGGCGCCGCCCCCGCCGCGTGTCTCAGCCGCGCAGCGGCCGGCCCACCTCGTGCAGGTGCGCGAGCGCCTGGCGGTACGACTCCACCAGCCCCGTCTCGGCGTACGGGATGCCCCGCTCGACGCAGTACGCGCGCACGATCGGCTGGGCCCGGCGCAGGTTCGCCCGCGGCATGTTCGGGAACAGGTGGTGCTCGATCTGGTAGTTGAGCCCGCCGAGCGCGACGTCGACGAACCGGCCACCCCGGACGTTGCGGGAGGTCAGCACCTGCTTGCGCAGGAAGTCGAAGTCGTCGTCGGCGGTCGGCATCGGCATGCCCTTGTGGTTGGGGGCGAACGAGCAGCCCATGTAGAGGCCCCAGAGTCCCTGGTGGACGGCGACGAACAGCAGCGCCTTGCCCGGGGACATCGCCAGCAGCAGCCCGCCGAGGTAGCCCACCGCGTGCAGGCCCAGCAGCAGCGCCTCCACCCTCCGGTGCCGCATCGGGGTGCGGAACCCGCCGTCCGGCTCCCGCCCGACGACCGCCTGCACGCTCGCCACGTGCAGGGCGAGCCCTTCCAGCAGCAGCATCGGGAAGAACAGCCACGCCTGTCGGCGGGCGAGCCAGCGGTTGACGCCGCGCGTCGCGGCGGCCTGCTCGTACGTCCAGACCAGCGCGCCCGCCCCGACGTCCGGGTCCTCGTCCTCGTGGTTCGGGTTGGCGTGGTGCCGGTTGTGCTTGTCGACCCACCAGCCGTAGCTGAGCCCCACCGCCAGGTTGCCGGTGAGCAGGCCCACCGCCTCGCTCGGGCCGCGCCGGCGGAACATCTGCCGGTGGCCGGCGTCGTGGCCGAGGAACGCGACCTGCGTGGTGGCGACGGCCAGGAACACGGCGACCAGGAGCTGCGCCCACGAGTCCCCGACCAGCCCGACCGCGACCCAGCCCGCCGCGAAGACGCCCAGGGTGAGCACGATCCGCGTCACGTACCGGCCCGGGCGCCGCTCCAGCAGCCCCGCCCCGCTGATCCGCCGGGACAACTGCGAGTAGTCACTGCCCCGCCTTACCGGCGGGTCCGCCACCGCTGCGAGCACCATTGCGGCTCCCGTTCCTCGATCCGGATACCGCGCCGGCCGGCGCGCCCCTGCCGTCCAGTCTCCCGAGCACGGTTGCGCTGAGTAACCCTGTCCACCCCCCGAGCGGGGGTAGGGCAGGCCCTACCCCCGGCCGCCGGGCGCGGATCCCGGCGGTCAGCCCATCCGGCCGACGGCGGCCCGGAGCCGGGCCAGGTCCCGTCGCCGTCGCTCGTACGTGGCGGCGAGGCCGATCAGCGCGAACCCGCCGACGGCCAGGAAGATCCACCGGGGCAGCAGGTCCCACCCGCGGACCAGCTCGTGCAGCGCGAGCAGCGCCAGGGTGACCCCGCCGAGCAGCACCGGCGCCTGCCAGCGACGGGTCGCCCCGGCGAGCACCGTGCCGAGCGCGGCGGCCCCCAGCAGCAGCCGCCGCCACGGCTGGGGATCCGGCGCCACCAGCACCGACACCAGGCTCGGCAGCAGCGCGGCCGCGAGCCCCGGGCCGAGCGCCAGCCAGCTGGTCAGCCCGGGCCGGGTGCGCAGCGCCGCCACGCCCGCCCCGAGGGCCAGCGCCGCCGCCGGCACCGTGTACGCCTCCAGGACCGCCACTCCCCCGGCGGCCAGCAGCAGCCAGCCGCCGAGCAGCTCGCTGCCGCCGGCGATGCCCGCGAACGCCCAGCGGCGGCCCGCCGGCTCGCCCGGGCGCAGCACCCGCAGCGCGACGGCGGCGCC
Organism: Micromonospora sp. NPDC047465; assembly: GCF_040643125.1. NCBI lineage: Bacteria > Bacillati > Actinomycetota > Actinomycetes > Micromonosporales > Micromonosporaceae > Micromonospora > Micromonospora sp. NPDC047465. The sequence goes on along the minus strand of NZ_JBEYTP010000022.1, from coordinate 30,534 downwards.
CCACAGCACGCAGACCGCCGCCGCGTGCCGGAGCGCCCCGACCGCGAGCAGCAGCGCGACCAGCGCCACCGCCTGGGCGGCCGCGTCCAGCACCGCCGCCGGGGCGGACCCTTGGCGGGCCGGGGCGGCCCCGACCGGTGCCCGGTGGCCGCCGAGCAGCGCGGCGGCGGCCAGCGTGAGCACCGCGACGGCGAGCACGCTGAACGCGGCCGCCCGCAGCGGCAGCCCGCCGGCCAGCGGTGCGGTGACCGCGAGGCCGGTCGCGGCGGCGACCGCGACCAGGCGACCGACGAGCCGGGCGTCGTCCCGGCGGGCGGCCACACCGACCACGGTCGCCGCCATCACCAGCACGCCCAGGCCGGCGAGCGTGCCCGCCCTGGTGGCCAACAGCCCGAGCAGCCCGGAGGCCGTCAACGCCAGCCCCACCGGCACCCCGACCGGGGCGAGCAGCGGGCGCGGCGCGGCCAGCGCGGCGACCAGCACCGCGACCACCCCGACGGCCAGCGTGGCGGCCGGCGCCACCGGCCACGGCGCGCCGGCGGCGACCAGCAGCACCGGCAGGGCGGTCGCCGCGAACGGCAGCGCGACGAGCGCGGCCCGCCACCACCCGCCGCGCGCCGATGCTCCGCCGCCGGCCCCGGCGGCGCCTGGCATGCCGGCACCGGACCCGAACGCACCCGGCGTGCCAGCACCGCCCCCGACGGCGCCAGATTTGCCGGCACCGGTCCAGACCGCGCCCGGGACAGTTCGATCGGGCCTTGCCGCCAGCAGCGCGGCCACCGCCAGCGCGGCCAGCGCCACGCCGACCGGGAACGCCTCCGGGACGGGCTCGACCGCGGGCGCCCCGGACCAGGGCGACACCCCGCCGTACGGGGCAAGGAGCACCGTCAACGCCACCGGCGCGGCGGCGGCGAGGGAGACCACCAGCAGCCCGACGCCGGCCACCCGCAGGACGGTGTCGGAGCGCGCCGCACCGCTCAGCGTCACCAGCAGGACCGCCACGGCGGCGTAGAGCGCCACCGATTCGTCGGCCGGTACGACCACCGGCGCCAACCCGACCGGCGCGACCGCGACGGCGAGCCCGACGGAGGCGTACGCCCGCAGGTCGGGCCAGTGTCGGCGGACCGCGAGCAGCCCGACCGGCAGCACCGCGACGGCGGCCAGCGCCGCCCGCGCCTGCCACCAGGCCGGCGCTCCGGCCGCGATCAGGGCGACGGCCGCGACGGCCGGCACCGCGGGCGACGCGACGGCCAGGGACACCCCGGCGATCCCGCGCTGGACGGCCGTGCCGCGCCGCCCGGCGGCGGCCACGGCGAGCCCGGCGGCCAGGACCACCGCGAGCGCCGCCCCCGCCCCGCCGGGGGCGGCGAACCCCACCAGCAGCCCGTGCCCGAGCAGGAGGGCTCCGGACGCCGCCGCCGTCACCGCCGTCCCGGACCGGGCGCCGGGCCGCCCCACCCCGACGGCCAGCAGGCCCACCCCGGCCGCCAGGTCCAGGGCCACCACGGCGGGCCACGGCGACGGCCAGCCGGCGGGCACGGCGAGCACGGTGGCCGCCACGGCGAACGCGGCCAGCGCCGACCGGGCGGCCCGGGGCAGCAGCAGCCCCACGGCCGCCAGGGCCAGCGCGATCACCACCGGCAACTGCCAACCCCGGGCGATGTCCGGCCCGGCGGCGGCGCCGTGCCACGGCGGCAGCGACCGACCGACCGCACCGCCGGCGAGCACCACGGCCCCCAGCACGGCGAGCTGGGCGGCCCCCCCGGCCACCAGCAGCGCGCCGACCCGGGGACCGGTCCGCCAGCCGGCGGGCAGCAGCCGCACCGCGCCGGCCAGCGCCACCACGACCAGCGCCGTGAGCACCGGTGCCGCCCCCAGCTCCGCGACGGGGCGGACGACCGCCCCGGCCAGCACCGGCACCAGCAGCCCGGCGGCGACGGCGCGGAACACCCGACCGCCGGTGAGCACCGCCGCGCCGAGCAACGTCAGCGCCACCAGCAGCAGCGGCCCCCCGGCCAGCAGCGGGGTGCCGGCGGCCCGGCCGAGGGCCAGCGGCACCAGCGCGCAGCTCGCGGCCACGGCCAGCGCGCCGGCGTACCCGATCCAGGCGACGACGCGCCCGGCGGTGACCGCCGGACGCTCCCCCGATCCGCCCACCGCACCGGGTGGCGCGACGGCCGGACCGGGCGGCGCGACCGTCGGCACCGCCACCGCCGGCGTGGGTGCCCCGGCCCCGGGGGACGCGGCCGTCGGTGCCCCGCCGGCCCGGGTCGCGGCGCCACCCGCCGGGCCGCCCCGAGGCCGCAGCGCGACCAGCACCGCCAGGTCGAGCAGCGCCACCCCGACGAAGACCACCGCCCAGCCGGCGGCGTCCGGCCGGGCCCCGACGGCGAGCAGGGGCAGCACCGGATGCGCGGTCACCAGAGCCGCGAACCACGGCACGGTCAGCCCGCTGAGCCGGGCGTAGCCGGCCGCGACCGCCGCGCCGGCCCCCCCGACCAGCGCGGCGTAGCGGGTGCCGGGCCAGCCGGCCACCCCGAACAGGTCCACCGTCCACGCGGCGTACCCGTCGAGGAGCACCAGCAGCAGCCCCACCGCGGCGAAGGTCTCCGCCGTGCCGCGCAGCCCCCGCCGCACCGCCACCAGCGGCGCGGCCAGGGCGAGCGCGGTGAACGCGGCCAGGATCAGGGCCCGGCCGGCGACCCCGACCGCCGCCCAGGCGACCGCCGTGAAGACCACCGCCGCAGTGCCCAGCAGCAGTCCGCCGAGGACGAAGAGCAGGCTCTGGACCGTCCGGGTGGAGGTCTCCGCCCCGCCCACGGCGGCCGGCGCGGGAACCGGCGCGACCGGCCCCCCGACGGGCCACGCCGGCGCCGGGCGGGCCGGCGCGGATGCCGGGACGGCGGCGGGAACCGGACGCGCGGCGGGGCCGGGGAACTCCGCCCGGATCGCGGCGGCCAGCTCCGCCCGGCGCCGCCGGCTCGCCGCCAGCCGGTCGACGAGCCCCTGGTACGTCGCGCGGGCCCGCTCGACCTCGCCGCCGAGCGCGACGATCTCCCGGTCGAGCCGAATCACCTCGGCGGCGGCCGGGTACGGCGGTCGCCCGCAACCGGAGCAGCCGGAGCCGAGGGAGGCCGGCGCGCCGCAGGCGGGACAGGGGTAACCGGTGTTGTGCACCCGGCCATTGTCGGCCGGCTCCCGTCACCGCCCCAGAGTGCGCGTACTCAGGGCCGGGTGTGCTCGTGCACCCAGGCGGCGTACGCGGGGTCGCCGCTGTCCACCCGGGTCACCAGGATCTCCGGCACCTCGTACGGATGGCTGGCGCGGATCTGCTCCACCAGCGCGGCGGCCCGGTCCGGCGCGGTCTTGAACTGCACCGACCACTCGGTGCTGGTCTCCACCCCGGAACGCCACCAGTAGGTGCTGTCCACCTGGCCGCCCACCTGCGCGCAGGCCGCCAGCCGTCCGGCGACGGCCGCGGCCGCCAGTACGTCGGCGACCGACCGCGCGTCCACCACCGTCGTCACCACGCAGATCTGGTCCACCAGCGCACCCTACGCGGCGCCGTCCCGATTGGCCGCGATCCACTCGTCGATCCGCGCCCACCAGTCGAAGAGCCAGTCGATCCGCTCCTGCCGGCCGGTCGGCACCTCCTCGGGCGGCACCGACCAGAAGCGCATGACGATCCGCTTGTCCATCGGCAGTTCCCGCCACACGTCGGCCACGGTGAGCATCCGGTCCAGGCCGGTGTGCGCCACGAAGATCACCCCGGCGTCGGGGGCGGCGTCCAGGGCCGCGAGCAGCCCGCCGGGCTGCGGGGCGAGCACGTGCCGCATCCGTTCCGCGCGCAGCGCCATGCGCTCCAGGCCCAGCGCGCGCAGCCGCGCGATGGCCCGCAGCCGGCGGCGCGGGGTGAAGTTGCCGCCCTCCGGGAAGATCACGAAGGCGTCGTCGTCGTCCAGGCCCTCGGCCAGGTGCCCGATCTGCTCGGTCACCGAGCCCCGCCCGTCCGGGCCGGGCGCGAGGAAGCGGTTGGGCAGCCGGTTGAGCAGCACGTCGATCGCCGGATCCCACTGGAGGCTGTCCTTGAGCACGATCCGCGGCTCCCGGTTGAACCAGTTCACCAGGGCGTGGATCAGGATGAACGAGTCGCCGGGGCCGGCATGCCGGCAGAGCACCAGTTCCGGCCGGCCGGGCAGGGCCGTGTCGGGGTCGGTGCCCACCACGTCGATGCTCAGGTGCAGCGTCCAGCGGGCCTGCCAGAAGAGCACCCGCAGGAACCAGCCGGCGAGCACGTAGTGGGCCCGCTGGAAGGCTGGCGAGCGGGCCCGCCAGCCGAAGCCGGAGGCGACCCAGAGCCCGAAGAGCGCGAGCAGCGCCGCCGCGTCCCAGACCAGGTAGACGCAGCCGATCCAGAGCAGTCGCAGCGGCCGAAGCCGGCCCGGGACCAGCGGCGAGGCGGCCGCCGCGAGCAGCGCCCAGACCGGCAGGGTGGTCACCACCAGGAAGGCGAGCAGCACCACGCCGGGGGCCAGGAGCACTCGACGCACCCACCGCGGCGGCAGGGGCATCAGCGCTCCACCTGGGTGGCCAGGTAGTGCCGCGAGGCCGTGTAGGCGCGGCTGATTCGCCGCCCCACCGCCGCCATGTCCCGGTACGCCCACGGCGTGTCGTCGCGCGGGTTCAGCCCGCCGGTGGGCAGCACGTGCACCTCCACCCCGTCGGGCAGGGCCGCCATCTCCCGGGCGAACCGGTGCCGCCGGGCGATCTCGAACGCGACCTGGGCGATCTCCCAGGGTCGCCGGGGCGGGGTCAGCTCCCGCTCGATCCGCCCCACCTGGAGTACGAAGATCCGCCCGGCGCCGGCGGCGACGGCCTCGCCGATCGGGATGGAGTTGACGATCCCGCCGTCGACGTAGTGCTGGTCGCCGATCTGGGCGGGCGGCAGCAGCCCCGGCACCGAGGCGGAGGCCAGCACGGCCGGCACCAGCGGACCGCTGTCGAACCAGTGCTCGGCGGCCCGCTCGATGTTCGCGGCGCAGCAGCGGAACGGCACCTGGAGGTCGGCGAAGGTGGTCTCCGCGCCCAGCTCGCTCTCCAGCAGCTTGCGCAGCGGGCGGGGCGAGTGCAGGTGGGTCCGGGCGGCGAACCGGCGCAGTTGCCGGGCCACCGAGTCGCCGTACACCTCACTCGCCTCCGGCGAGGCCCAGAGCCGGACCAGCCGGTCGGTGACCGCCTCGGACGGTTCGGCGGCGACCAGGGCGCCGTTGACCGCCCCGATCGACGTGCCGAGCACCATGTCGGGCCGGATCCCGGCCCGGAACAGGGCCCGCAGCATGCCCACCTCGACCGCGCCGAGGACTCCCCCGCCCCCGAGCACGAACGCCACCGGTCCCCGCGCCATGGCCTCATCCTGGCACGGGCCGGAAAGCGGCCGTCCGGTGCCGGTGCCGGCCGGGACCCGGCGCGCCGGACGGCGCGGGCTGAGCGGGCCGCCGGAGAGGCCGGTCAGGTACGGCCGACCGGGGTCAACGCCCGGCCACCCGGGCCGGCTCCCGGACCCCGGCTGACCGGGCCGCGTCGGCGATGAAGCGGCGGTACACCTGCTCGTAGCCGGCGGCCATCTGGGCGGTGGAGAAGTTCTGCGCCACGTGCGCGACGCAGTCCGCCGGGTCGAGGCCGGGCACGGCACGCAGCGCGTCGGGCAGGTCGTCCACGCCCTCGCAGATCAGGCCGGTCACCCCGGGCCGGACGAGTTCCGGCACGGCCCCCCGGTTCAGGGCCACCACCGGGGTGCCCGTCGCCATGGCCTCCACCATCACCATGCCGAACGGCTCCTCCCACTGGATCGGCATGATCAGGCACCGGGCCTCGACCAGCAGCCGCAGCGCCTCCGCCCGGTCGGCGTCGAGCACCACGTGGACGTCCTCGCCGAGCAGGGGCCGGACCGCCTCGTCGAAGTAGCGACGTTCGGGCGGCTCGTTGCACTTGCCGGCGAGCACCAGCGGCAGGCCGGCCACCCGGCACGCCCGGATGGCGACGTCGGGGCCCTTGTCGGGGCTGAACCGGGCCAGCCAGAGCACCGGGCCGTGGCTGGGCGCGGTCTTGTGCGGGATGCCCTGGACGTCCATCGCGTTGTGCACCGTGCCGACCCAGGGCAGTCGCGGGTTGAGCCGGCGCTGGGCGTGGGAGATGGCGACCAGCCCGACGCCCGGGTCGGTGTCGCTGAGCACGGCGCCGTACTCGCCCACGGGGTTGCCGTGCACGGTGGCCACGGTGGGGACCGCCCGGCGGCCGGCGACCAGCGGGCCGATCGTGGTGTGGTCGTGGACGACGTCGAAGTCGGCCGCGTCGACGAGGTGGTTGACCCGGGCCAGGTGGGCCAGCTCGGGCAGCGCCTCGCCGAGCCGCTCGTACTGCAGTTCCGGCACGGTGGAGACGAAGTCGGCGGGGGTGCCGTGCTCCTGGCCCGCCCCGAACACGGTCACCGCGTGTCCCCGTTCGGTCAACGCCTCCACCAGGCCGGTCACCACCTGTTCCAGCCCGCCGTAGCCGGGCGGGGGCATCGACAGCCACGGCGGCACCACCATCGCGATCCGCAACGGCCGTTCCGCCGCCCGGTCGGTCGGCAGGTGGTTCACGGCCACGAGTCCTCCCCGTCGGTCGGCGGTGCGGGTGGGCGGCCGGCGCCGGATGCGCTCCGGCCGGTCACCCCACACGGCGGGATCGATGGCGGTTTCCCGGTGACGGCACGGCTAAACCGGACAAGCCGGGCGTTCACCCGCCCACGAGGAGCCGGTCCCGCACCGCCCGCACTCCCGCGGCGGACCAGGCCAGCCGCTCCGCCTCGTCCCGTTCCCACCAGGAACGGACCACGCCCCCGAGGATCACCGTGTCCCCGTCCAGCTCGACGGTCACCCGTTCGGTGCCGATCCCCCGCAGCAGCGCCCGCTGCAGGTCGCGCCGGATCCGCTCGGCGTCCGGACGGGCGGCGGGGCGCACCTCGACCAGGTTCGTCACCCCGCGTACGCCGCGCAACCGGCGCACCTCCCGTTCGGCGGTACGCCGCTGCCAGCCGAACTCCACCTCGCCGCGCAGCATCACCCACCCGTTGGCCACCGTGACGTCCAGCAGCTCGGCGGGGACGAAGCTGTCCCACTCCAGCGCCCGGCTCACCGCGATCGCGATCTCGGCGTCCGTATGCCCCGCCTCGCCGGGCAGGCGCACCTCGATGTCGTCGGCGACCGCCCGCACCCCGCGCACGCGCTGCGCGCAGCGGTGCGCCGCCCACTTGCGGGCGGCGCCGTCCACCCAACCGGTCAGCGTGACCACGCCGTCGGCGACGGTCACCCCGATGTCGTTCGGCTGCACCTGGGCGTCCCAGGCCAGCTCGTCGAGCACGTCCCGTTGGATCCGATCGTCGGTCCGGACGGCCGCTGCCGTGGTCATCGCATCCCTCCGTACGCCTCGCCGGGTCTGCCACCGACGATGCCGGCCCGACGGGTGACGGCGGCTCACCCGCACCGGGCGAACCGCCGTCAGAGGAAGCGGCGGGTGACGGAGCCAACCCCCTTGGCCCCGCCACCCGCCGCCGGAGGGAGGAGGAAAGTCTCGGTTACGGGTTACGACGTCTCGGCGAGCGTCACGGTTGCCGTGGATTCGGCGCCGTTGCGCTTGTAGGTCACCGCCACCCGGTCGCCGACCTTGCCGGCCTGCACGGCGCCGACCAGGTCGTCCGAGTCGTTGACCGCCTTGTCGCCGAACCGGATGATCACGTCGCCGCGCTGGAGCCCGGCCTTCTCGGCGGCGCTGCCGGAGGTGACGGCGGCGACCAGCGCCCCACCGCCCTCGGCGGCCGTCACGCTGACCCCGAGCGACGGGTGGCTGACCTTCTCGCCCCGCTGGAGCTTGCCGGCCACGTCCTTGGCCTTGTTGCTGGGGATCGCGAAGCCGACGCCGATGTTGCCGGTGCTGCCCTGACCGGCGGTGGCGATCGCGGTGTTGATGCCGATCACCTCGCCCCGGGTGTTGACCAGCGCGCCACCGGAGTTGCCCGGGTTGATCGGCGCATCGGTCTGGAGCAGCCCGGCGATCGAGCTGGCGCCCTGGCCCGGCTCCTGCCGTTGCTCGCCGCTGCCGGCCTGGATGGTGCGGTCGCGGGCGCTGAGGATGCCGGCGGTGACCGAGCCCTGGAGGCCCAGCGGGCTGCCGAGGGCGAGCACCTGGTCGCCGACCTGCATCGCGTCGCTGTCGCCGAACGTGGCCGGCTTCAGGTCGCTGACGCCGGCGGCCTTCACCACCGCCAGGTCGGTCTTCGGGTCGGTGCCGACGATCCGGGCCTGGGCGGTCTTGCCGTCGGCGAAGACCACCCGGACGCTGTCCTGGCCGGCCGAGGCGACGACGTGGTTGTTGGTGAGCACGTAGCCGTCGGCGGTGAGGATCACGCCGGAGCCCTCGCCGCTGTCGGTGGCGATGGAGACGACGCTGGGCTGCACGGCGGCGGCGATCCGGGGCAGGTCGGCGCTGTTGATCACCGGCGCGGCGGAGTAGGTGCGGGTGGTCCCGGAGTCGCCGTCCACCGCGAGCGCGAGCGCCCCGCCGGCGACGCCCGAGCCGAGCATCAGGGCGAAGACCGCGACGCCGGCGCCGGCGAGCTTGGCGATCCGGCCGGGCCGGGGGCCGACCGCCGGCGCGGGGGCCCAGGGCGGCACCGGCTGGCCCGGGTGGTGCGGGTGCTGGCCGTAGTGTCCCGGCTGTCCCCCGCCGCTCCAGCCGGACTGCTGGCCGTACCACGGCGCGCCCGGGTACGGCGTGCCCTGCGGCTGGCCGGGCTGCCCGGCCGCGTGCGGCTGGCCGAGCTGACCGGCCGCGTGCGGCTGGCCACCGGGGGCCTGGGCGGACACGGGGTAGGGCGGGGCGGACGGGCCAGCCGTGGCGGGCGGGAACGGGCCCGCCGGGGTGGGCTGCCCGGCCGGGACGCCGGGGCCACGGGCCGGGTCCGGGGCGGCGACGCCCTCGGGGGCCCGGGCCTGCTCCGGAACGCGCGGGGCGGCGTCGCCCGCGAGCGGGGCGTCGACGGTCGGGCCCATCTCGGCGGTACGGACGGCGTCGCCGCCCGTCGCCGCCAGAGCGGCGGGTGCGGCCGGAGCGGCGGGTGCGGCGGGTGCAGCCGGCTCCGGGGCGGCGGTGTCGCCGGGGGCGGCCGGGGCGGGGTCGGGGCGGGAGTCGGACTGGGCGCGCTCGACGCGCGGCAGCTCGGCGGTGGGGTGCGACGGCTCGGCGTCGGTGGCGGCCGGCCGGCGCTGCGGGTCGGACTCGTACTCGGTCATGGATCCACCTTCGCTCGGACCACTGCGACCAGCCTGGAACCGGCCTGAATGTTGGCTGAAAGTCACTCGCCATCACCCTCGATGTCGGGCACGAGCGGCAGCCGGACCCGGAAGGTCGCGCCCCCGCCCGGGGTGTCGGCCACCTCGACGGTGCCGTGGTGCGCGCGCACCAACGCCGCCACGATGGCCAGGCCGAGCCCGGTGCCGGTGTTGCCGCCGGCCCGCCGGGTACGCGCCGCGTCCACCCGGTAGAAGCGCTCGAAGACCCGCTCCGCCTGGTCGGGGGTGAGCCCGGGGCCGGTGTCCGCCACCTCCACCACGGCCAGGTTGCCCGACTCGGCCCGCAGCCGCAGGGTCACCGAGGCGTCCGGCGGGGTGTGCGTGAGGGCGTTGGTCATCAGGTTGCCGATCACCTGACGGAGCCGGGCGTCGTCGCCGTAGACCACCAGCGGGCCGGACCCGGGCTCGATCTCCAGCTCCACCCGGCGCTCCGGCGCCACCACCCGGGCGGCCTCGACCGCGTCGCTGGCCAGCACGGGCAGCTCCACCGGGGCGAGGGCGAGCGGCCGTTCCCGGTCCAGCCGGGCCAGCAGCAGCAGGTCCTCCACCAGCAGCCCCATCCGGGCCGCCTCCTGCTCGATGCGGCGCAGCAGGTCGGCGGTCTGCTCCGGCGCGCTCGCCGCGCCCTGCCGGTACAGCTCGGCGAAGCCCCGGATGGTGGTCAGCGGCGTCCGCAGCTCGTGCGACGCGTCCGCGACGAACTGCCGCATCCGCTCCTCCGAGCGCCGGGCCCGCGCCTCGGACGCCCGCGCCGCGCCGGCCGCGTCCCGCGCCGCGGTCTCGGCGGCCCGGGCGGCGGTCTCCGAAGCGGCCCGGGCGGTGAAGGCGGCCTCGATCTGCGTCAGCATGGCGTTCAGCGCCCGGGAGAGCCGGCCCAGCTCCGAGGTCGGGACGAGTTGCCCCTCCTCCGGGTCGGGCACCCGCCGGGTGAGGTCACCGCCGGCGATGGCGGCGGCCGTACGCTCGATCTCCACCAGCGGCTTCAGGCTGGTCCGGACGATCGCCGCGCCGATCGAGGCGAGCAGGATCAGCACCGCCCCGCCGACCAGCAGGTCAATCCAGATCAGCTGTTTGACGGCCTGGTCGACGTCGGTGAGGTGCTGGCCGACGGCCAGGATCTCGCCGTCGTCCAACTGGGTGTAGAGCATCCGCCAGCGAGACCTGTGGTCCTGCGCGAGCACCGTGCGCGGCTCGCCGGTCAGCGCGGCGAACCCCTCGGTGGTGCTCGGTAGCCGCGGCAGCTGTTCCGGGCGGATGTTGCGGCTGTCGTACTCGGGCGACATCACCCCGGCCGGCTGGGCCAACGAGATGATGAAGTCGCTGGGCAGCGTGGTGGTGCTTTTCCGGCCTTCCTTGTACAGGTTCAGCACCGCGGCCACCGAGCCGGTGGTGCGGCTCAGTTCCTCGTCCACCTGCTCGATGAGGTAGCCCCGAAGGAAGACGGTGGTCAGCGAGCTGATCACCAGGAGGGCGGCGGCGACCAGGGTCAGGACCGCGGCGACCAGCTTCACCCGCAGCGGGACGCCGCGCAGCCATGCCTTCCCCTGGTGGACCGGGTTCACGCCGCCGGCTTGCGCAGCACGTACCCGACGCCCCGCAGGGTGTGGATCAGCCGGGGCTGAGTGTTGTCCACCTTGCGGCGCAGGTAGGAGATGTAGGACTCGACGATGTTGTCGTCGCCCCGGAAGTCGTAGTTCCACACGTGGTCGAGGATCTGCGCCTTCGACAGCACCCGGTTGGCGTTCAGCATCAGGTAGCGCAGCAGCTTGAACTCCGTCGGCGACAGCTGCACCCGCTGGCCGGCCCGGTGCACCTCGTGGGTCTCCTCGTCCAGCTCCAGGTCGGCGAAGGTCAGCCGGGAGGGCGCCTGCTCGCCGGTGCTGGTCCGCCGCAGCACCGCCCGGATCCGGGCGGTCAGCTCCTCCAGGCTGAACGGCTTGGTGACGTAGTCGTCCCCGCCCAGGGTCAGCCCGCGGATCTTGTCGTCGGTGGCGTCGCGCGCGGTGAGGAAGACCACGGGCGTGCGCGTACCGCCCTCGCGGAGCATCCGGATGACCTCGAAGCCGTCCAGGTCGGGCAGCATCACGTCGAGCACGACCAGGTCGGGCCGGTGGTCCTTGGCGGCGTGCAGGGCGGCGCTGCCGCTCGTCGCGGTGGCCACGTCGAAGCCCGCGAAGCGCAGGCTCGCGGAGAGCAGTTCGAGGATGTTGGGATCGTCCTCGACGACGAGCAGTCGCGCCTCGGTCTGGGTAGCGGCCATGCGCCCATCATCCGCGCTCTCGCTGCGTCCGCGCTGGGCACTTCCTGGAAAAAGCCTGTGAGCCGACCGCCGTGGTCAGCGCAGGAGCCGCCGCAGCCCGTCCAACGCGCCGTCGAGCAGCCGGATCGCCGTACGCAGCTGCGAGTCGGTGAGCCTGCGGGCCCGCACCAGGGCGCCCACCTCGACGGCGAAGGCCGCCAGCCGCTGGTCGAACTCGGCGAGCGGTGTCGTTTCCGGCCCTGCGGCGGGGCCGGGGGCGGGCGCCGGACCGGGCGCCGGGGGCGTCCAGCGGGCCCGTCGGGTCTGCCGCGCCGCCTCGCGCAGCTCCCGCTTCAGGTCGCGGACCGAGCCGCGTACCTCGTCGCGGATCTCCCCGGCCAGCGCGGACAGGTCCTCGACCGAGGCCGCGATGTCCGACTCCAGGGCGGCCAGCTCGCCGGCCCGCTGGCGCAGCTCGGCCCGGCCGGCCTCGGTGATCTCGTAGACCTTGCGGCCTCCGACGGCGGTGTGGGTGACGAGCCCGTCGGCCTCCATCCGTTGCAGCCGGGGGTAGATGGTGCCGGCGCTGGGCGCGTAGTGGCCGAGGAACCGCTCCTCCAGCAGGCGGATCAGCTCGTAGCCGTGCTTCGGGCCGTCGTCGAGGAGCTTGAGCAGGTAGAGCCGGAGCCGCCCGTGACTGAACACGGCGGTCACGGCAGCTCCTCTTCCTGGTCGTCCACCCGGCGGGCGAGCAGCGCGATGCTGCCCGAGGTGGCGGAAGCCCAGAGCTTACCCTCGCCCGCGCCGAGCACTCCCTCGCTGTCGACCACCGCCCCGGGGGCGGCGCTGCCCCGCACCTGGGCGAAGCCGCTGGTGATCCGGCCCGACGTGGTGTGCAGGCGCACGGCGAGGTCGCTGTCCTCGCGGACCCGGACGGTGATGCCGCCGGAGATCGTGCTGAGCCGGATGTCGCTGCGCCGGGGATTGTCCAGGTCGCAGGTGATGGCGCCGGAGACGGTGGCCGCGCGCACCTGCCCGGCCGCGCTGTCGGCGAGGGTCACCTCGCCCGAGATCGTCTCCAGGTCGAGGTCGCCGGACACGCCCAGCGCCTCGACCGGACCCGACGTGGTCTTCGCCGACGTCGGGCCGCGCAGCCCCATCAGCGTGATCCGCCCCGCCGTCACCTCCACCCGGGTCCGACCGCGCAGGCCCGACGCGACCAGCGAGCCCTCGACCAGTTCGAGGTCGGCCAGCACGTCGGCGGGGACCGCGACGGAGACGTCGACGCGGGCCAGCCGGGACAGCGGCCCCACCCACCAGACGAACTCCGACCACCGCCGGCGCCGCTGCTGGCGTACGGAGAGCCGACCGTCCCGGTGCTCGACCAGGACCGGCCGGCGACCGACCCGGGTGACGTCGACCCGGGCCGGGCCGTCGGTGGCCACCACGTTGAGGCGGCCGCTGAGCAGGTGGACGTCCAGCCGGGTGACCGGCCCGTCCAGGGTGAGCCGCTGCGGGGCGTCCACGGTCCAGCCGGTCATCGGTCCTCCCTCCGGTGACGCGCCGGCCCGGCGCGTCCCACGACAGGACAGTAACGCGATACATCGCGATAGGACAAGGGTGCCGCTGGACGGCGAACGGTCGCCGTCCGGGGGTCAGGCGGCCAGGTCGAGCCTCCGCTCCGGTCCGGCCGGCCCGGCGGGCGGCCCCGGTTCCGACGGCGCGGCGAGCGGCGGGAACGGCACCGGCGCGGCGACCGGCGGGAACGGTGCCGGCGCGGGGACCTGCGCGGACAGCGCCGGCACGGCGACCGGCGCGGACAGCGCCGGCACGGACAGCGCCGGCGAGGCGACCTGCGCGGACAGCGCCGGCGCGCCCGGGGCCGCCGACCCGGCCGGCGGCGGCACGAGGTGCACGGCCGACTCGGCCGTCCGGGCGAGCAGTCGACGGTCGGCGTCCCGCGCGGGGTGCAGCGCGGCGGAGACGGTCACCCGGACCTCCAGGTCGCGGGCGGCGAGCACCCGACCCAGCGAGCGGAACAGGTTGTCGTCGCCGACGAAGGCCGCGGTCGTGGTCGGCACGCCGGTCGCCGCGCACGCGTAGCCGATCCGTAGCGGCACCACCGGCGCCCCGGCGTCGATCGCCGCCTGGAACAGGGCCGGGCGGAACCCCCGGCCGGGGCGGCAGCCGACCGCGCCGGCCCCGCACCACGTCGTACCCTCCGGGAAGACCGCCACCGGGCGGCCGGCGCGCAGCACGGCGGCGACCCGGGCCACCGTCACCGGCAGGTCGCGCGGCCGGGCCCGGTCGACCAGGACGGCGCCGGACGCGGTCGCGAGCAGTCCGATCAACGGCCAGGACCGCACCTCCCGCTTGGCCACCATCCGGGCCGGCTCGACGGCCAGCAGCGCCAGCACGTCCAGCCAGGAGACGTGGTTGGCAACCAGCAACGCCGGCCGCCGCGGCGCCCGGCCGCGCACCACCAGGCGTACGCCGAGGGCGCGCAGCGTCCCCCGGGCCCAGCCACGCACGGCCACGGCCCGCTCCCCCGCCGGCAGCACCGGCAGCAGCGCGGCCAGCACCGTGCCCGCCAGCAGCATCCCGAGCACCGCCAGCAGCCGGGCCACCCGCCGGGTCGCCGGCGCGGCACCGGCCGCGCCGGCGACCGGGAGGCAGGCCGGCCCGCAGCCCGACGCGGGCAGCCAGAGAGGTGCCGCACTCACCGCTCGGCCCCGCCCAGGAAGTGCCGCAGGTAGCGGGGGTTCATCCGGTCCAGGGAGAAGAGCACGTAGAAGTCGGCCACCCCGAAGTCCGGGTCGTACGCGGGTTCCCCGCAGACCCAGGCGCCGAGGCGCAGGTAGCCGCGCAGCAGCGGCGGCAGCACGGCCCGCCCCGCCGGACCGTCGGCCGGCCCGGTCGTCGCGCCCGGCTCGGCGAACCAGGGGCGGCGTGGACGCACCCGCAGCGGCGGCGGGGCCAGGTGCCGGGCCCGGACCTCGTCCCACACGGCGGCGGCGGCCCGGCCCCCGTCGGCCACCGGCACCGACGCGCAGCCGCCGAGCCAGCGCGACCCGCGCAGGTGCAGGTAGCGGGTGATGCCGGCCCACATCAGGTTGATCACGGCGCCGGAGCGGTGGCCGGGGTGCACGCAGGAGCGGCCGGCCTCGACCAACTGCTCCCGGAGCGGGTCCAGCGCCGCGAGGTCGAACTCGGTCTCGGCGTACCGGCGGTCGGTGCGGTCCGGCGGGAGGAGCCGGTACGTGCCGACGACCTCGCCCGTGCTCTCCTGCCGGACGATCAGGTGGTCGCAGTACGGGTCGAGCTCGTCGACGTCGCGCCCGGCGGAGTCGGGGCGGAGGGTGGCGCCGAGCTCGGTGGCGAACACCTCGTGACGGAGGCGTTGCGCGGCCGCGACCTCGCTCGGGTCGTCGGCGATCAGCAGGGTGTATCCGCTGGTCGTCAGGGGTGCGCCAGCGGCGTGCAGAACGGCCATGGCACCTGTGTAGGCGGCTCGGGTTGCCGGGCGTTGGGGTGAGGAGTGTCGATGAGGTGAACGGCGGTCGGCGACCCGTGGCGGGGCCGGCCGGCGGGCGTGCGAGGCTGCCGGGGGCGGGCCGGCGACGGGGCCGGACGCCGCGCCGCGGGAGGTGTCTGATGATCATCGAGTCGCGCCACAACGGGCCGCCCGGCTCGGGCAACGGCGGTTGGAGCGCCGGGGTCTTCGCCGCCGCGTCCGGCGCCCCGGGGCCGGTCGAGGTGACGCTGCGCCGCCCGCCCCCGCTGGAGACCCTGCTCACTCTCGTCGACGGGGAGGTCCGCGACCCGGAGGGCCTGGTCGTCGCCCAGGTCCGCCCCACGGAGGATCCCCGCGCGGTCGTGCCGCCGGTGGACCTACCGGCCGCGCGGGCCGCGTCGGCGGCGTACCCCGGACTGGTGGACCACCCCTTCCCGGGCTGCTACGTCTGCGGCCCGGACCGCCCCGACGGCCTGCGGATCTTCCCCGGCCGGCTGCCGGACGGCCGGACCGCCGCGCCGTTCCGCGCGCCGGGGTCGGTCACTCCCGCCACGGTCTGGGCGGCGCTGGACTGCCCCGGCGGCTGGGCCGTCATCGCGCCCGGCCGGCCGTACGTCCTCGGCCGCATCGCGGCGGTGGTCGCGGCGCTGCCCGAGCCGGGCGACGAGTGCGTGGTGACCGGCGCGATGGTCGACGGCGAGGGCCGCAAGGCGCTGGTGCACACCAGCCTGTACGCCCCCGACGGCACCCTCCTGGCCTGGGCCCGGGCGACCTGGATCGCCGTGGCGGGGGCCGGCGGGTAGTCGTTCCTGGGGAGGAGGGCCTCCTGCCTGAGGCGGAGGTGGATCTACGGAGCGCGCCTGATTGACCTCGTTGCGCCCGCCCGCCACGCTGTGTCACGGCGTACCCCGACGCCCCCGCACGAAGGAGAGCAATGACTGACGGGCAGCGAAGCCCCACGAGTGACGGTCAGATCGTCGTGTCCGGCCTGACGAAGCAGTACAAGAACGTCCGGGCCGTGAACAATCTGTCCTTCACGGTCGAGCCGGGGCGGGTGACCGGGTTCCTCGGCCCCAACGGCGCCGGCAAGACCACCACCCTGCGCATGCTGCTGAACCTGGTCACCCCGACCGGCGGACAGGCGACCATCAGCGGCCGCCGGTACGTCGACCTGACCGACCCGCTGCGGCACGTCGGCGCGGTGCTGGAGGCGTCCAGCGCGCACAAGGGCCGCACCGGTATCAACCACCTGCGGGTGCTCTGCGCGGCGGCGGGGCTGCCGAAGCAGCGGGCCGACGAGGCGCTGGCGCTGGTCGGGCTCACGCCGGCGGCGAAGCGCAAGTTCAAGGGCTACTCGCTCGGCATGAAGCAGCGGCTCGGCATCGCCGCCGCCATGCTCGGCGACCCCCGGGTGCTGATCCTCGACGAGCCGGCCAACGGCCTGGACCCGGAGGGCATCCGGTGGATGCGCGGGTTCCTCAAGAACCTCGCGCACGAGGGCCGCACCGTGCTGGTCTCCAGCCACCTGCTGTCCGAGATGCAGCTGCTCGCCGACGACGTGGTGATCATCGCCGCCGGCCAGCTCGTCCGGCAGGGCACGGTCGAGCACGTGATCGGGTCGATGGCGCAGGGCGTCCGGGTGCGGGTGCGTACCCCGCAGGCCGACGCGCTGACCGTGGCGCTGAAGGACGGCCCGGCCACCGTCGACGTCGACGAGCACGGCACCCTGCTGGTGGGCGGGGTGGACGCCCCGACCGTGGGCCGGGTCGCCCTGGCCGCCGGCGTCGAACTACACGAACTGACCACGGAACGGCCTGACCTGGAACGGGTCTTCCTGGAGCTGACGGCCGGAAAGGCGGGCATCCGATGAACCTCGTCCGATCCGAGCTGCTCAAGATCCGCACCACCAGCACGTGGTGGTGGCTGGCCATCGGCGCGTTCCTGTCGATCGCGCTGGCGTTCGCGTTCAACGCCTGGGTCGCCGACGAGACGCTGAGCGGCAAGGGCGAGAGCCTGGGCGTCACCGGCGACATGGCGTCCGCGGCGGCGCAGGCCGCCAACCTCTACACCTCCGGGCAGTACCTGGGCCTGATGTTCGTGATGCTGATCGGCATCCTGATGGTCACCAACGAGTTCTTCCACCAGACGGCGACCACGACGTTCCTGTCCACGCCGCGCCGCACGTCGGTGATCCTCAGCAAGCTCGTCGCGGCGAGCCTGCTGGGCTTCGGGTTCTGGCTGGTGACCACCGTGATCGACCTGGCCGCCGGGGCGATCTTCCTGTCGATCAACGACTACGGCACCCTGCTCGACGAGTGGGCCGTGCAGCGGGCGCTGCTGCTCAACCTGCTGGCGTACGCGATCTGGACGGTCCTCGGCGTGGGGATCGGCACGCTGATCACCAACCAGCTCGGCGCGGTGATCACCGCCGCGGTGCTCTACCTGGTCGGCACGCAGGTGGTGGGGCTGCTGTTCATGCTGCTGGCGAACGTGCTGGAGAACCAGGCCGTGGCCAAGTGGCAGGTGATCTGGCCGGCCGTCGCCTCGACCGTCATGGTCAGCGAGGGCCAGACGGACTTCACCCCCGAGTGGTGGGTCGGCGCGCTCGTGCTGATCGGCTACGCGGTGGTCAGCGGGGTGGTCGGCGTCGCGATCACCCGCCGTCGCGACATCTCCTGACGGGTTCGGACGACGGGGGGCGGGGGTGGTGCCGGGCACCGCCCCCGCCCCCCGTCGTACCGGGCGCCGGCGGCCCGACGGGCCTTACCAGCAGTCGGCGGAACACGCAGCGTTTGGCCAACTTCTGGCATCTTCTGTGAAACGGACCACGCGGCGGAGGCGGAAATGCCTGCGGCATCCGCACGGCGTAGCCTGGGAGCCGTCTCGTGGGCGCTCGCAGACAGGGCGGCACGGGGACACCGCGTGACACACAAACCCGCGTGAAAGAGGCGATTACCGGCCGTGTCGACCCAGCAGACTTCGCAGGAGAACCCACTGGCGGGTTTCGGTCCGAACGAGTGGATCGTCGAGGAGATGTACCAGCGCTACCTCGCCGACCCCACCAGCGTCGATTCGGCCTGGCACGACTTCTTCGCGGACTACCGTCCGGCGCCCGGCGCCGGCACGCCCCGCGCTGAACAGCAGCCCCCGAAGCCGGCCGCCGCGCCGGAGCCCGCCGGGCAGCAGGAGGCGACCACCTCGGTCGCGCAGCCGGCCGCCGCCAAGCCGGCGGAGAAGAAGCCGGAGGCCAAGCCGGAGAAGCCGGCCGCCAAGGCCGCCCCGGCCAAGCCGGCGCCCGCGAAGGCCGCCCCGGCCAAGCCCGCGCCGACCAAGCCGACCGCCGCCGGCCCGCAGACCACGCCGCTGCGCGGCGTGGCGGCGAAGATCGTCCAGAACATGGACGCCTCGCTCGCCGTGCCGACCGCCACCAGCGTGCGCGCCGTCCCGGCCAAGCTGCTGGTCGACAACCGCATCGTGATCAACAATCACCTCACCCGTGGGCGCGGCGGCAAGGTCAGCTTCACCCACCTCATCGGGTACGCGATGGTCCGGGCGCTGGTCGCCCACCCGGAGATGAACAACTCCTTCGCCGAGGTCGACGGCAAGCCGGTCATGGTCCGGCCCGAGCACGTCAACCTGGGCATCGCGATCGACCTGGTCAAGCCGGACGGCAGCCGCAACCTGGTGGTCCCGTCCATCAATGCCTGCGAGCAGATGGACTTCCGGCAGTTCTGGCAGGCGTACGAGGACGTGGTCCGGCGCGCCCGCCGCAACGAGCTGACCATGGAGGACTACTCCGGCACCACGATCTCGCTGACCAACCCCGGCGGCATCGGCACCGTGCACTCGATGCCGCGGCTCATGCAGGGGCAGAGCGCGATCATCGGCGTCGGCGCGATGGAGTACCCGGCCCCCTACCAGGGCATGTCCGAGGCCACCCTGGCCGAGCTGGCGGTCAGCAAGGTCATCACCCTGACCAGCACGTACGACCACCGGATCATCCAGGGCGCGCAGTCCGGCGAGTTCCTCAAGGTCATGCACGAGCTGCTGCTGGGCGAGCACGGCTTCTACGACCAGATCTTCACCTCGCTGCGCATCCCGTACGAGCCGGTGCGCTGGATGCGCGACGTCGCGGTCAACAGCGAGGGCCAGATCAACAAGACGGCCCGGGTGCACGAGCTGATCCACGCCTACCGGGTGCGCGGGCACCTGATGGCCGACACCGACCCGCTCGAGTTCAAGATCCGCAAGCACCCGGACCTGGACGTCCTCCAGCACGGGCTGACCCTGTGGGACCTGGACCGCGAGTTCCCGGTCAACGGCTTCGCCGGCAAGCAGCGGATGAAGCTGCGCGACATCCTCGGCGTGCTGCGCGACTCGTACTGCCGCCGGGTCGGCATCGAGTACATGCACATCCAGGACCCGGAGGAGCGGCGCTGGATCCAGGAGCGGATCGAGCGCAAGTACGAGAAGCCGTCCCCGGACGAGCAGAAGCACGTGCTCAACCGGCTCAACGCCGCCGAGGCGTTCGAGACCTTCCTGCAGACCAAGTACGTCGGGCAGAAGCGCTTCTCGCTGGAGGGCGGCGAGTCGCTGATCCCGCTGCTCGGCGAGGTGCTGGAGGCGTCCGCCGAGGGCGGGCTGGACGAGGTCGTCATCGGCATGGCCCACCGCGGCCGGCTCAACGTGCTGGCGAACATCGTCGGCAAGCCGTACGAGAAGATCTTCTCGGAGTTCGAGGGGCACCTGGACCCGCGCTCCACGCAGGGCTCCGGCGACGTGAAGTACCACCTGGGTCAGAACGGCAAGTTCACCACGCCGGACGGCGACCACGCGGTCAAGGTCTCGGTGGTGGCGAACCCGTCGCACCTGGAGGCCGTCGACCCGGTGCTGGAGGGCATCGTCCGGGCCAAGCAGGACCGGATAGACCTCAAGCTGGAGGGCTACACCGTGCTGCCGCTCGCGGTGCACGGCGACGCCGCCTTCGCCGGCCAGGGCGTGGTGGCGGAGACGCTCAACCTCTCCCAGCTGCGCGGCTACCGCACCGGCGGCACCGTGCACGTGGTGGTCAACAACCAGGTCGGCTTCACCACCGCCCCGGAGTACAGCCGCTCCAGCCTCTACAGCACCGACGTCGCCCGGATGATCCAGGCGCCGATCTTCCACGTCAACGGCGACGACCCCGAGGCCGTGGTCCGGGTCGCCCGGCTGGCCTTCGAGTACCGGCAGGCGTTCAACAAGGACGTCGTCATCGACATGGTCTGCTACCGCCGGCGCGGGCACAACGAGGGCGACGACCCGTCGATGTCCAACCCGCAGATGTACAAGATCATCGACTCGAAGCGGTCCGTCCGGAAGCTCTACACCGAGGAGCTGATCGGGCGCGGCGACATCACCGTGGAGGATGCGGAGGAGCTGCTGCGCGACTACCAGTCGCAGCTGGAGCGGGTCTTCAAGGCCACCCGCGACGCGGCCACCATGCCGCGCCAGCTCAGCCGCCCCAAGCGGGAGGACGAGCCGGAGCCGCAGGTGGAGACCGCCACCGACGCCGCCGTCGTCAAGGCCATCGGCGAGGCGCACGTCAACCTGCCGGAGGGCTTCACCCCGCACAAGCGGATCCAGCAGCTGCTCGACCGGCGGGCCAAGATGTCCGTCGAGGGCAACATCGACTGGGGCTTCGGCGAGATCATCGCGTTCGGCTCGCTGCTGCACGACGGGGTCACCGTCCGGCTCGCCGGTCAGGACTCCCGCCGGGGCACCTTCGTGCAGCGGCACGCCGCCGTGGTCGACGCCGTGACCGGCGAGGACCACCTGCCCCTGCAGTCGCTGACCGGCGACGGCGAGCGGTCCCGGTTCTTCGTGCACGACTCCCTGCTCAGCGAGTACGCGGCGATGGGCTTCGAGTACGGCTACTCGGTGGAGAACATCAACGCGCTGGTCTGCTGGGAGGCGCAGTTCGGCGACTTCGTCAACGGCGCCCAGTCGGTGATCGACGAGTTCGTCTCCTCCGGCGAGGTGAAGTGGGGGCAGCGCTCCGCGGTCACCCTGCTGCTGCCGCACGGCCACGAGGGCCAGGGCCCGGACCACACCTCCGGCCGCCCGGAGCGGTTCCTGCAGATGTGCGCCGAGGACAACATGCGGGTGGCCATCCCGACCACCCCGGCGAACTACTTCCACCTGCTGCGGCGCCAGGCGCTCTCGCCGAAGCGCAAGCCGCTGGTGGTGTTCACGCCGAAGTCGCTGCTGCGGCACAAGCTCTGCGTCTCCTCCGTCGAGGAGTTCACCACCGGCACCTTCCAGCCGGTGCTGCGCGACCCGGGCGCCCCGGCGCCGGAGGCGGTGAAGCGGGTGCTGCTCTGCTCGGGCAAGGTCTACTACGACCTGTTCCAGGCCCGGCAGGAGCGCGGCATCACCGACACCGCGATCATCCGGCTGGAGCAGCTCTACCCGATGCCGGTGGAGGAGATCCGGGCCGCGCTGGCGGCGTACCCGAACGCCGAGGACTACGCCTGGGTGCAGGAGGAGCCGGCCAACCAGGGCGCCTGGTCGTTCGTCGCGCTCAACCTGCTGGAGCACCTGGCCGACGTCCGGCTGCGCCGCATCTCCCGCCCGGCCGCGGCCGCCCCGGCCGTCGGCTCGGCGAAGATGCACGACGTCGAGCAGACCGCGCTGATCGAGGCGGCTCTCCCCCGCCCGTGACCTGAGCACCGCACCGACAACCGGGGCAGGGACCGTCGCGCTGACGGTCCCTGCCCCGTCGGCGTCCCGGCCGGCGTCCGTCCCGGGACGATCCGAACGCCCATCGACAGCAGACTGACAAGCGAGGAACGGACAGCATGTACTTCACGGACCGTGGGATCGAGGAACTGGTGCAGCGGCGGGGCGAGGAGTCCGTCAGCGTCGAGTGGCTCGGCGAGCGCCTCCGCGACTTCGTCGACCTGAACCCCGAGTTCGAGACGCCGATCGAGCGCTTCGCCACCTGGCTGGCGCGCCTCGACGACGAAGACGACGAGTAACCCGACCGTCCACCTCGCGTTGATCGTGAGGTTGTTGTCGCGACACGCCGAGGAGGGCGACAACAACTTCATGATCAACGGCCCGGGCGGGTGGGTCCAAGGTCCCGGGCGGACGGCTACACGATCTTCTAGGGTGGGTGCGTGGCCCGGAGTGTGTACCTGACCAGCGTGGGATCCGGCGGGGGCAAGTCGACCGTCGCGCTCGGGCTGGCGGAGCTGTTGTCCCGGCAGGTCGAGCGGATCGGCGCGTTCCGGCCGCTGGTCGGCGGGCACGGCCCCGACCCGATCCTCGCCCTGCTCAGCGACCGGTACCGGATCGGGTTGCCGCTGGCCGACCTGAGCGGCACCACGTACGCCGAGGCCACCGCGCTGGTCGCCGACGGGCGGCGGGAGGAACTGATCGCCGGCATCGTCACGCGCTACCGGGAGGTCGAGCGGCGCTGCCCGGCGGTGGTCGTGGTGGGCAGCGACTTCGCCGACGGCGGCGACGGCGCCGGGCCCCGCGAGTTGGCCTTCAACGCCCGGCTGGCCACCGAGTTCGGCAGCGTGGTGGTGCCCGTGGTCGACGGTTTCGGGCAGGAGCCGGCGGCGATCGCGGCGGCGGCGCGCGGGGCGTACCACGATCTGGAGGATCTCGGGGCGACGGTGCTGGCGGTCGTCGCCAACCGGGTGCCCGGCCCGATGGCCCTGCCGGACCTGCCGGTCCCCGCGTACGCCATCCCGGAGGTGCCGACCGTGTCGGCGCCGACGGTGGCCGAGGTGGCGACGGCGCTCGGCGCCACGCTGCTGGCCGGGGACGACGACGCGCTCGGCCGCGACGTGCTCGACTACGTGGTCGGCGCGGCGCACGTGCCGACGCTGCTGGACCACCTGACCGAGGGCGCCCTGGTGATCACCCCCGGGGACCGGGCGGACCTGCTGGTGGCGGCGAGCGCGGCGCACGTGGCCGGGCAGGTCTCGATCGCCGGGGTGGTGCTCACCCTCGGCGAGCAGCCGGACCCGCGCGCGATGCGGCTGGTGGAGGGGCTGAGCACCGGGCTCGCGGTGCTCTCCGTGCCCAGCGACAGCTACGACACGGTGGCCGCGTCCAGCCGGATCGAGGGCCGCCCCAGCGCGGCCAACCCGCGCAAGGTGGAGGCCGCACTCGGCGCGTTCGAGCGCTGCGTCGACACCGACGACCTGGCCCGCCGGCTGCGGGTCAGCCGCTCCGGGCGGGTCACCCCGCTGATGTTCGAGAACGACCTGATCGACCGGGCCCGGGCCCGGCGCCGGCACCTCGTGCTGCCCGAGGGGGCGGAGGAGCGGATCCTGCGGGCGACGGAGATCCTGCTGCGCCGGGGCGTCGCCGACATCACCCTGCTCGGGCGCCCCGACGACGTCGTGCGGCGGACCCGCGAGCTGGGCATCGACATCACCGGCGCACGGGTGGTCGACCCGGTCACCAGCGAGTGGCGCGACGAGTTCGCCGTCGAGTACGCGAAGCTGCGCGCCCACCGGGGGGTCACCGCCGAACTGGCGCACGACATCGTCGCCCAGCCGAACTACTTCGGCACCCTGATGGTGCAGACCGGGCACGCCGACGGGATGGTCTCCGGGGCGACCCACACCACCGCCGCCACGATCCGGCCGGCCTTCGAGATCATCCGTACGGTGCCGGGGGTCTCGGTCGCCTCCAGCGTCTTCTTCATGCTGCTGGCCGACCGGGTGCTGGTCTACGGCGACTGCGCGGTCAACCCCGACCCGGACGCCGCCCAGCTCGCCGACATCGCCATCTCCTCGGCGGACACCGCCGCCCGGTTCGGCATCGAGCCGCGGGTCGCCATGCTCTCCTACTCCACCGGCAGCTCCGGGGCGGGCGCCGACGTGGAGAAGGTCGTGGCGGCCACGGAACTGGTCCGGGAGCGCCGCCCCGACCTGCTGGTCGAGGGGCCGATCCAGTACGACGCGGCGATCGACCCGGCGGTCGCGGCGACGAAGCTGCCCGGCAGCACGGTCGCCGGCCGGGCCACGGTCTTCGTCTTCCCCGACCTGAACACGGGCAACAACACGTACAAGGCGGTGCAGCGTTCCGCCGGTGCGGTGGCCGTCGGGCCGGTGATGCAGGGCCTGCGCCGGCCGGTGAACGACCTGTCCCGGGGAGCCACCGTGCCGGACATCGTGAACACCGTGGCGATCACCGCCATCCAGGCCGCGGCCGAGGAGTCGTCATGAGCGAGCGAATCAGCAGGCTCAGTGCGGCGGTGCCTCATGGCGGCACGCAGCGAAGCGGAGTGTCGTCATGAGCGAGCGGAGCGAGCGAATCAGCAGGCTCAGTGCGGCGGTGCCTCATGGCGGCACGCAGCGAAGCGGAGTGTCGTCATGAGCGCCCGGGTCGGCCCGGCCGCCGGAAGGAGGCGCCCGTGAGCCGGGTGCTCGTGCTCAACTGCGGATCGTCGTCGGTGAAGTTCCGGCTCTTCGACGGCGAGCGGGTGCTCGACAGGGGCACCGTGGAGCGGGTCGGCGAGCCGGGCGGCGGCCCGGCCGACCACGAGACCGCCGTCCGGGAGATCCTCGCCGGGCTCGACCTGGCCGGGCTGGCCGCCGTCGGGCACCGGGTGGTCCACGGCGGCAAGAGGTTCGGCGAGCCCGTCCTGCTCGACGACGCGGTGCTCGCCGCGATCCGCGACCTGATCCCGCTCGCGCCGTTGCACAACCCCGCCAACCTGACCGGCATCGAGGTCGCCCTGGCCGCGCTGCCGGACGTGCCGCAGGTCGCCGTCTTCGACACCGCGTTCCACACGACGCTGCCCGAGGCCGCCGCGACCTACGCGGTCGAGCGGGCCACCGCCGAGCGGTACGGCATCCGGCGGTACGGGTTCCACGGCACCTCGCACGCGTACGTGTCCCGGCGCGCCGCCGAGCTGCTCGGCCGCCCGTACGCGGAGGTGAACACGATCACCCTGCACCTGGGCAACGGGGCCAGCGCCTGCGCGGTCGCCGGCGGCCGGAGCGTGGCCACCTCGATGGGGATGTCCCCGCTGGAGGGCCTGGTGATGGGTACCCGCAGCGGCGACCTCGACCCGACCGTCATCTTCCACCTGCGCCGGGAGGGCGGGCTCTCCGTCGACGAGATCGACGACCTGCTCAACCACCGCAGCGGCCTGCTCGGGCTGACCGGCGCCAACGACATGCGCGAGGTCCTCCGGCGCCGGGCGGACGGCGATCCGGCGGCCACGCTCGCCTTCGACGTCTACTGCCGGCGGATCACCGGCTACGTCGGGGCGTACTACGCGCTGCTCGGGCGGGTGGACGCGATCGCCTTCACCGCCGGGGTCGGCGAGCACGCCGCGCCGGTGCGCGCCGCCGCGCTGGCCGGCCTGGACCGGCTCGGCATCGCGGTGGACCCGGAGCGCAACGCCGGCAGTGGCGACCGGGTCATCTCCCCCGAGGGTGCCGAGGTGACGGTCTGCGTCCTCGGCACCGACGAGGAGCGCGAGATCGCCCTCCAGACGCGGGCCGTGGTCGGCGCCGCCGGCTGACCCGGGCCCGGGCGTCAGCTCAGGGCGAGCCAGGCGAGGAGAGCGACCAGCACGACGGCGGCCACCGCCGCGCCCACCAGCAGCGGCGTGCGGGAGGCGGCGGCCGGCGCCTCCGGCTCGGCGGTGTTGGCGAAGGCGCGGAACGCCGCGGTGTTGCCGCTCGGGTCGGTGTGGTTCTCAGGCATGCCGGTGACCCTAGCCAAGTCGCTACCGCCCCGTAGTCCGCCACGCGCCGCCCGACCGAGGTCGGGCCGGCCGGTGGACGGGATCCGCCCGGCCGACGGGAGTGTCCGGCCGGACGGTGGGGACGGTCCGGACGACCCGGCACCTACCGTGGAACGGTGGGGGTGAAGCGGCTGGTCGCCGTGCTGATGACGGCGCTGCTGGCGGGCTGCGCGCCGGCCACCGCCGCGCCCGGGAGCGGCGCGCCGCCGGCCCGTCCGGCCCCCGAGACGACGTACGCCGTCGGGGTGCGGACGTTCACCGTCGACCCCACCTCGACTCGGCCGCTCCCGGTGACCGTCTGGTACCCGGTGGACGGGGACGCGGTGGCGGCGGGCCGGTTCCCGGTGGTGGTCTACAGCCACGGGCTGCACAGCCTCCCCGAGCTGCACGCCGGGCTGACCACGCGCTGGGCCGCCGCCGGCTTCGTGGTGGCCGCCCCGGCCTACCCGCACACCCGGCGCGGGACGCCCCGGTTCAGCCGCGCCGACGTACGCCACCAGCCGGCCGACGGCTGGCGGCTCGTCCGGCACCTGGTGCGGCTCGACGCCCGGCGCGGTGACCCGCTCGCCGGGCACCTCGACGTCACCCGGTTCGCCGCCGCCGGCCACTCGGCGGGCGGCTTCACCACGGCGGGGATGTTCACCTCCGGACGGTCGGGGCGGCTGCGGGCCGGCATCGTGATCGCCGGCGGCGGCATGGCGGGCAGTTTCGCCGGCCCGGCGGCGCCGCTGCTGTTCGTGCACGGCACGGCCGACCCGATCGTGCCGGCGTCGGTCGGCCGGGCCGCGTACGACCGCACGACCGGCCCGGCCGCCTTCCTGAGCCTGCTCGGGCAGGGCCACGGCGAGTACCTGACCCCGGGGCGGCCCGGCTTCGACCAGGTCCTCGCCACCACCACGGACTTCCTCCGCTGGACCCTCTACGGCGACCCGGACGCCGGCCGGCGCCTGCCCGGCGGCGCCCGCCTTCCGGGCGTGACGGCGTTCGAGACCCGCTCCGCCCGCTGACCGCCGCACCGGCCGCCCTGGACGCCCCCCCGGTACGGGTAACGCTCTGGTGCGGCGAGGGCCGCCGGGCTACGGTGCCGCCGTGGACGGTCTGACGGGGCGACAACTCGACGGCATCGCCGAGCTGGCCGGGCTGGCGTCGGCGGCCGGCGTCGAGGTGTGGCTGCGGGGCGGCTGGGCGATGGACTTCCACCTGGGCGAGGTGACCCGGCCGCACGTCGACGTCGACTGGTACTGCTGGCGTGCCGACGCGGAGCGGCTGGCCGGCCTGCTGCGGGCGCACGGCTGGCGGCCAGACCCGAGGGTGCCGGTCCACCTGCAGCTCGACCTGATCCGCGACGACGTCGAGGTGAGCGTCGCGTACCTGGCGCGGGACGCGGCCGGCCGGGTGGTGGTGGGCGCCGGCCCGTGGGCGGGCAGCCCGCTGCCCGACGGCATGCTGACCGGTCCGCCCGGCCGGATCGGCCCGCTGGCCGTCCCGGTGATCTCGGTGGCCGCCCAGATCGAGTTCAAGGAGATGTTTCCCGTCTGGATGCCGGGGCGCCCCCGCCGGCCCAAGGACGCCGCCGATCTGGCGCGCCTCCGCGCCGCCGTCGCCGACGCCCCGCCCATGACCGGTTGACGCCCGGGCGACCGGCGACCCGGGCGAGCGGGCACGCCTCGGCGGCCGAGCAACCGGCGGCGGCGCCGCGGCGCGGTCCGGGTCGTTCGGTGCCACGACGACGTGCCGCTCCACCCGGTTCGGTCGCGCGTCCGGCACCCGAGTGGGACGAGCCGGCACGAGCCGGTCACGCGGCCCGTGCGCTGCGTCGATCCCGGGCGGGGCTGGTGGCGCGGCGAGGCACAATCGGAGCCATGTCGCGTCGCGCCACCCCCGCCCTGCTCGCCACGGCACTGCTCGCCGCCGGTCTGGTCGGCTGCTCCGCCGACGCCGGTCCGGTCGCCCGCCCGGCCGCTCCCGTCGAATCGCCGAAGGCGAGCACCCCGGCGCCGCTGGTGCCCGCCGGCACCGCCCCCGAGAAGGCGTTCGCCGTCGGCGTACGACAGCTCGAGCTGAACCGCGACGGGGACCGGCCGCTGCCGGTGACCGTCTGGTACCCCGCGTCCGGAAAGGCCGGCGGGGAGCCGGAGCGCTCGGCGGCGGCCGCCCGGGGGAGGTTTCCCGTCGTCATGTTCAGCCACGGCCTGAACGGGCGGCCGGCCGACTACGAGACGCTGCTGACCCGCTGGGCGGCGGCCGGGTTCGTGGTGGCCGCCCCGACCTTCCCGCACACCGCGCGGGGCGGCGACGGCAACGTGCTCGACGTGCTCAACCAGCCCGCCGACGTGTCGTACGCGCTCACCCAGGTGCTCGCCCTCGACGGCCGCAGCGGCGACCCGCTGCGCGGTCGGCTGGCCACCGACCGGGTGGCCGCGGCCGGGCACTCGGCCGGCGGGGTGACCACGATCGGCCTCTTCACCGCCGGCCGCGACGAGCGGCTGGACGCCGGCGTGGTCTTCGCCGGCACCGCGCTCGGTGTCGGCACCGCCTTCGCGGGCGCCGCCGCGCCGCAGCTCTTCGTGCACGGCGAGGCCGACGAGGTGGTCGAGTACGCCGCCGGCAAGGCCGCCTACGACAAGGTGCCCTGGCCGAAGGCCATGCTGAGCCTGCCGAAGGGCGACCACGGCCGGGCCCTGCTCAGCGACGGCGACGCCCTGCGGGTGGTCTCGGACACCACGGTCGAGTTCCTGCGCTGGTCCCTCTACGGCGACGAGGCCGCCAAGCGCCGCATCCCCGCCGACGCCGCCCGCCACGACATCGCCACCCTCGACAACCGCCTCTGAGCGGCCGCGCCCCGCCTGACGGCGAGCGGGCGCGGCCGCCGGGGGCCGTCAGGCGGTGTGGTCGACGACGACCTTGCCGAAGACGTCGCCGGAGTGCAGGCGGGCGAAGGCGTCGGCGACCCGGCTGAACGGGACGACCGTGTCCACCACCGGGCGCACCCCCCGCTCGGCGCAGAACGCGAGCAGGGCGGACAGCTCGTCAGGGGTGCCCATCGAGGTGCCCAGGATCTCCAGCTGCATGGCGAAGACCCGGCGCAGGTTGACCTTCGGCTCGTGCCCGGCGGTCGCGCCGGAGACCACGATCCGGGCCATCGGCGCGGCGGACTTCAGCGAGTGGTCGAAGGTGGCCGCCCCGACCGTCTCGATCACCACGTCGACCCGCTCGGGCAGCCGAGCGCCGGGCTCGACGGCGGTGGCGCCCAGCTCGGCGATCCGCTCCCGCTTGGCGGCGTCGCGGCTGGTCGCGTACACCCGCTTGCCCATCGCCGCGGCGAGCGCGACGGCCGCGGTCGCCACGCCGCCCCCGGCGCCCTGGACCAGCACGGCGTCGGCGTCGTCGACCCGGCCCACGGTGGTCAGCATCCGCCACGCGGTCAGCCAGGCGGTCGGCAGGCAGGCCGCGTCCGTCGCCGCCAGGCCCGCCGGCAGCGGCACCAGGTTGGACCGGGGCACGGCGACCCGCTCGGCCAGCGTGCCGGGGAAGTGCTCGGAGAGGATGGAGACGCCGCGCGGGTCGCCCGGGGTGGCGACCACCGGGTAGACGACGACCTCGTTGCCGTCCGGGTCCACGCCCACGGCGTCGCAGCCGAGGATCATCGGCAGCTGCTCCGCGCGCAGCCCCACGCCGCGCAGCGACCACAGGTCGTGGTGGTTGAGGGAGCTGGCCCGCACCTGCACGGTCACCCAGTCGTCGGCCGGGTGGGCGGGCTCGGGCTGCTCGCCGACGGTGAGCGCGGCGAGCGGGTTGGCGTCGTCGAGACGGGAGGCGAAGGCGGCACGCATGATCGGCACGGTAACAAGCCGAGCGGCCGACAAGAAGGCTTCCTCCTGGGCCGAGGTGTGCGGAGGGGCCCGTCCGTGTCGCCCGGGCGACAGGGAAGGCCCCCTCCGCCGTTCAGCGGGTGACGCCGTCGCGGCGGGCGGCCTCGGCGACCGCCTCGGCCACCGCGGGGGCGACCCGGGGGTCGAGCGGGGACGGGACGATCGCCTCGGCGGTGAGCGACTCGGCCACGACGCCCGCGATGGCGTCGGCGGCGGCCACCTTCATGCCGTCGGTGATGCGGGTGGCCCGGGCGTCCAACGCGCCCCGGAACACGCCTGGGAACGCCAGCACGTTGTTGATCTGGTTCGGGTAGTCGCTGCGGCCGGTGGCGACGACGGCCACGTGCCGGGCGGCCACCTCGGGGTGCACCTCGGGCGTCGGGTTGGCCAGCGCGAAGACGATGCCCCCCGCCGCCATGCCGGCCACCGCCTGCTCCGGGATCTGCCCGCCGGAGACGCCGATCAGCACGTCCGCGCCGCGCAGCGCCTCGGCGATGTCGCCCTCGCGGCCGTCGGCGTTCGTCATCGCGGCCAGCTCGGCCTTCGTGTCGGTCAGCCCGGACCGGTGCCGGCCGATGATGCCCTTGGAGTCGCAGACCACCACCTGGTCCGGGTCCACGCCGCCGGCGACCAGCATCTTCGTCACCGCCACCCCGGCGGCGCCGGCGCCGCTGACCGCCACCCGCAGGTCGCCGAGCTTGCGGTTGAGCAGCGTGGCGGCGTTGCGCAGCGCGGCGAGCACGACGATCGCGGTGCCGTGC
>NZ_JBEYTP010000021.1:113264-121284 GCF_040643125.1 Micromonospora sp. NPDC047465 | reverse complement strand
CCACTTTTCCCCACCCCCGCCCTTTTCCGCCGCGCCCGCGGGGGGGGCGCCCCCCCGGGGCCCGGCGGCCCCCTCCCGCCAATCCCTCGGGGGGCCGGCCCCCCCCACGCGTCCGTGGTGGTGCCCGTCGCCGCGAGGATCAGCGGCGGTTGTAGCGGTACATCGTCAGGACGCCGAAGACCACCAGGAAGCCGGCGCTCCACACCAGCGTCCACATCGTGCTCGACGCGTCGGACGCCCCCGACATCGTCGCCCGCACCGACGCCACGAGCTGGGTGACCGGGTTGACCTTCACGAACGCCTGCAACCAGCCCGGCATGGTGGCCGGCTCGACGAAGACGTTGCTCAGGAAGGTCAGCGGGAACAGCACCATCATGCTGACCCCCATCACCGACTTCTCGCTGCGCAGCACCAGGCCGAAGAACGTCCAGACCCAGGAGAACGCGAACGAGAAGACCACCAGCAGGCCGATGCCGCCCAGCACGCCGAGCAGCCCGCCGTCGGGGCGGAAGCCCAGCACCAGCCCGACGCCGAGGATGACCACGGCGGCCAGCACGTACCGCAGCACGTCGCCGAAGATCATGCCGACCAGCGCGGCGGGCCGCCAGACCGGCAGCGTCCGGAACCGGTCGAAGACGCCCTTCTCGATGTCGGTGTTCAGGCCCACCCCGGTGTACATGGTGATCATCACGACGCTGGTCACCATGATGCCGGGCAGGAAGAACTGCAGGTAGTCCCGGGGGCTGTCGGCGAGGGCGCCGCCGAACAGGTACGTGAACATCAGCACCATGATGATCGGGAACGCCGTCACGTCGAACAGCTGCTCCGGCACGTGCTTGATCTTCAACATGGCCCGCCAGCCGAACGTCAGCGACGCCGACAGCGGGCTCGGGCGGGGCGGCCGGGTGCCGGGCGCGAGAACGGTCGCCAGCGCCTCCGCCGACGGTACGTAGACCGACGGGGCCGGCCCCGTCGTGGTGGTGGCGTTGCTGCTCATCGGGCTGCCTCCAGCTGCTCGTCCCGCTCGTCGGCGCCGACCGCGGGGTGGTCGGTCAGGGCCAGGAAGACCTCGTCCAGGCTCGGCTGGCCGAGGGAGAAGTTGTCGACGACGATGCCGGCGCGGGCCAGGTCGCCGAGGACCCGGGCGGCCTGCTCGCTGGCGTCGAGGTCGCCGCCCTCGCCGCCGACGCGGGCGGTCAGCGCCACCGGGTCGGGTTCGAGCTGGACCGGCACGCCGAGCACCGCGTGCAGCAGCCGTTCCGCCTCGGGCCGCTGGTGCGCGTCCCGCAGTCGCAGGTGGACGGTGCCGGAACCGACCGAGGACTTCAGCTCGCCCGGGGTGCCCTCCGCGATCACCCGGCCGTGGTCCACCACCGCGATCCGGCCGGCCAACTGGTCGGCCTCGTCCAGGTATTGCGTGGTCAGCAGCACCGTGGTGCCGTGCGCCACCACGGCCCGGACGATCTCCCACACCTGGTTGCGGCTGCGCGGGTCCAGCCCCGTCGTCGGCTCGTCGAGGAACAGCAGGTCCGGGGTGTTGAGGATGCTCGCGGCGATGTCGATGCGCCGCCGCATGCCGCCGGAGTACTTCTTGACCTGCCGGTCGGCCGCCTCGGTCAGCCCGAACGCGGCGAGCAGCCCGTCCGCCCGCTGCCGCGCGGCCGGCTTGCCGTGCCCGAGCAGCCGACCGAGCAGGATCAGGTTCTCCAGCCCGGTCAGGTCCTCGTCCACGGAGGCGTACTGGCCGGTGAGGCTGACCCGGGCCCGGACGGCGTCGGCCTCGTGGACGACGTCGTGGCCGAACACCCGTGCCCGCCCGCCGTCGGGGCGCAGCAGCGTGGCCAGCACCCGCACCGCCGTGGTCTTGCCGGCGCCGTTGGGGCCAAGCACCCCGTAGACGGTGCCGGCGGGCACCGCGAGGTCCAGGCCGTCCAGCGCCCGGGTGTCCCCGAACGAGCGGGTCAGCCCCTCGGCCTCGATGGCCAGGCCGGTGCTGCGTCTATTCATGATCTCTACCCTTCCTTCGCGAACTGTCAGGAGACGTACGGGCGAGCGGCGCGGCCGTCGCGCAGGGCCAGGCCCCACCAGCAGAGCTGGCCGAGCAGCACGCGGGCGGCCCGGCGCAGCTGGTCGGTGGCCAGCGGGGCCGGCTCGTCGCAGAGCAGGTCCACGCCGACGACGTCGCGCATCGTGACGGCGTGCAGGGCGGTGAAGACCGTCCGGAGCTGGTCGACGGCGTGCAGGCCGACGGAACCACAGCCGTACGACACGAAACCGACCGGCTTCGCCTGCCACTCGTCGTACGCGTAGTCGATCGCCTGTTTCAACGACGCGGGGAAGCTGTGGTTGTACTCCGGGGTGACCACGACGAACGCCTCCGCCCGGCCCACCTGCTCGGCGAACGCGCGCATCGCCGGGGTCGGCTCCGCCGGGTAGCCGGCGGGAAAGTCGTAGTCGGCGAGGTCGACCACGCTGACCGCCAGCCCGTCGTGCCGGTCGGCCCGGTCGACGAACCAGCGGGCGACCCGGTCGCCCACCCGCCCCTCCCGGGTGCTGCCGATGATCACGGCCAGTCGCAGTGGGTCCACGCTTCCTCCTCCCGGCCGCTCCGGTCCCACCCGTCAGGCGCGAGACGGTGGCCGGCGGCCCGCCAGATCGGATCTAGCGGCCTCGCGAGGCGCAGCCGCGTCCGGCCCCAGGTAGCCGCGGTCTGCCGGTCCGACCCGCTCGGGCCGGTCGGGACCGCGGTTCGTCGGTGGTGGCTGTCATGGGCGCTACGTGCGCTTAGGCGACACCGGCCACGGCTGCATGCATGCCGTGGTGCTGCCCGGCGGGGCCAGAGTGGGCAGCATCGGATACTGGGCGCGCGACTGGCACGACCAGCGGGTCTACGAGCTGGGCTGGGCGATCCTGCCCGGGCACCAGGGCCGGGGGCTGGCGACGGCAGCGGTGCGCGCGGCGGTGGCG
This sequence comes from Micromonospora sp. NPDC047465, assembly GCF_040643125.1. NCBI lineage: Bacteria > Bacillati > Actinomycetota > Actinomycetes > Micromonosporales > Micromonosporaceae > Micromonospora > Micromonospora sp. NPDC047465. The sequence goes on along the minus strand of NZ_JBEYTP010000021.1, from coordinate 118,317 downwards.
GTGGCCCGCCCCCGGCCAACCCGCCGCTTCGCGCACGCCTACCCGTCGATCGACAATGCCCCGTCCAACGCGGTCTGCCGCAAGGCGGGCTTCACGCTGCTCGGCGAGACCGGCCGCACGCTCGCGGCGGTGCTCAGGCGGCCTTCTCCAGCGCGACGGTCGCCAGCGGGGCCACCTTGGCGAGCAGCGCGGCGCCGGCGGCCAGGTCACCGTCGGCCGCCGAGACGTCCACCTGGACCACGAAGTTGCCCCGGACCAGCAACAGCGTGCACTGGTGGCGCGTGGCCTGGCCGATCAGCTTCTCGCAGAACGTGACGACGGCCGGGCCGTTCGGCACCGGTGGGGGCGACGGCTGCACGATCACCGACGTGCGGCCGTCGTCGGGCACCTCGTACTTCTCGCACGTCTTCAGGACGGTTCGCAGTTCGTCGGCGAGCTTGCGGCCGGGCACCTTGAGGTAGCCGACCACGTACTGCCGGATCCACACGGTCTCGCCGTCCCAGATCCGCTCCCGGTGGGCGGTGCGCCTGCGGTCCGAGGGCAGGGCGTCCCGGCACAGCGAGATCAGCTTCCACGCGTCGCTGTTCTCCTCGGTGTGCTCCGCCGTCTCCGGGTGGAACTCCGTGCCCAGCGTCAGCATCGCCGCCGTGACCCGGCTGCGTACCTCGGCGGTGGAGGTCGGGGCGGGGCGCGGCGGCGACGCGGTCGGCGAGGCCGGCGCCGACGCCGACGCCGGCGCGGACCAGCGGGGGGCGTCGGCGGCCCGGCCGGGGGCGCAGGCGGCGGACCCGGCCAGGGCCAGCAGCGCGAACAGGACCAGAGGAGTGCGGCGCATCATCGCGGCGGCGCTGTCCTTTCGTACGGTAGGAGAGGGCCGTCCGGCCCGTTCTACCTGCGCCGTCCCGCCGTGTCGTGTTACGCCGGGAGGTAGTCGAAGGTGTCCGGATGCCCGCCCTGGCGGCCGGCCTCGCCCCGGTCCAGCCCGGTGATCCGCTCCATCGCCGCGTCGTCCAGCTCGAAGTCGAAGATGCGGACGTTCTCCTCGATCCGCTCCGGGGTGGTCGACTTCGGGAAGATGATGTCGCCGCGCTGCACGTGCCAGCGCAGCACCACCTGGGCCGGTGTCCGGCCGACCTGCTCGGCGACGTCGACGACCGTCGGGTCGCCCAGCACCTTGCCCTGCGCGATGGGCGACCACGCCTCGGTCAGGATGTTGTGCCGGTGGCCGTACGCGCGCACCTCCTCGTTGCCGAAGTACGGGTGGACCTCGACCTGGTTGACCGCCGGCACCACGTCCGCCTCGGCGGCCAGCCGCTCCAGGTGCGGCACCTGGAAGTTCGACACCCCGATCGAGCGGGCCCGGCCGTCGCGCTGGAACTCCGCCAGCGTCTTCCACGTCGAGACGAAGTCGCCGTCGTAGAGGGTGGGCAGCGGCCAGTGGATCAGGAACAGGTCGATGTGGTCCATCTTCAGCGCGGCCAGCGTCGACTCGAACGCCTTGCGGGCGTCGTCGGGCCGGTGGAAGGCGTTGCTCAGCTTGCTGGTCACGAAGACCTCGTCGCGGTCCAGCCCCGACTCGCGGACCGCCTGGCCCACCTCCGCCTCGTTGCCGTACATCTCGGCGGTGTCGATGTGCCGGTAGCCGGCCTCCAGGGCCTTGCGGACCGCGGCGACGGTGTCCTTCGGGTCGATCTGGAACACCCCGAAGCCGAGCTGCGGGATGGTGTTGCCGTCGTTCAGGGAGATGATGGGGATCGCGTTCGCCATCGGGGCTCCTTCGCCGGTCGTCACGAAGCCGGGTGCGCGGAACCGCTGCCACGCCCGGCGGGCCATCCCCTGGCGTACCCCGGATCGGAGGTGTTCCAACGGGTGATCCCGGCCTCAGGTCGGCTCGTCGAAGAGCACCGGCCAGGGCCGGGGCGCCGGCACGGGCGGCGGCGCCGGGGGCGCGGACCCGTCGGCCAGCACCTCCGCCGCGAGCTGCCCGAACATCGGCGCGGCCGGGTGCGCGGACCGGCGCGGCCAGGCCGCCGAGGTGCGCTTGACCAGCGGCGACCCGGCGATCGGCCGCCAGGCGATCCGGGGTTCCCGGCGGGCAGTCGCCGCGGGCTCGACGGCGACCCCGCCGCCGGCCAGCACCAGCCCGAAGAGAAACTCGGGGTTGCGCGCCGGGCGGACCCGCGCCGGCGTGAATCCGTGCCGGCGGCAGACGTCGAGCAGGTGGTCGTGCCAGCCGGGCGCGGTGGCCCGGGGCGCGGTGACCAGGTCCAGGCCGGCCAGCGCCGCCAGCTCCACCTCCCGGCCCCGGGCCAGCGGCGACGCCCGCGGCAGCAGCACCCCCAGCGGTACGTCGACGGCGGCGCCGAGGCGCAGCCCCTCGTCGGTGACGGGGTGGTGGAGCAGACCGACGTCCAGCCGCCCCTCGGCCAGCATCCGCTCCTGCTCGCCGCTGGTCAGCTCGTGCAGGTCCACGTCGAGCCCGGGCGCCCGGTCGGCCAGCCGGTCGAGCAGCTCGCGCAGGGTCACCGCGGGCGTCTCCGGGGGCACCCCCGCCCGGAGCACCCCGGACACCCCCTCGCGCACCTGGCGCATCAGGTTGCGCAGCCGGCCCTCCCCGGCGAGCAGGTCCTCGGCCTCGCCGAGCAGCAGTTGACCGGCGGCGGTCAGGCGCACCTGACGGCGGGACCGGTCGAACAGCTCCACCGCCAGCTCCCGTTCCAGGCGCTGCACCGACTGGCTCAGCGGCGGCTGGGCCATGCCGAGCAGTTCGGCGGCCCGGCCGAAGTGCAGCTCGCGGGCGACCACCACGAAGTGCCGCAGGTGCCGGAGCAGGTCCACGGCCGGACCCTACGCCAGCGCCCCGACGCGGGCGGCGGCTACGGTGCGTAGCGTGGTGACGGAGCGGATCGCGGAGATCTTCGAACGGGTCGGGGTCACCGGCAGCCTGCACGTGGTCGACGTCGACGCGGCCGACGACGGCGCGGGGCAGCCCGGCGGCCGGCGGGAGGTGGCGGTCCGGGCCGACGAGCAGGTGGTGATCGCCTCGATCTTCAAGATCCTGCTGGTGCTGGAGTTCGCGCGGCAGGTCGTCGCCGGCCAGCTCGACCCGCAGGAGCGGGTGCTGGTCACCGCCGCCGACCGGCTCGGCGGGTGGGGGATCGCCGGCTGCGCCGACGACGCCGAGGTGTCGCTGCGGGACCTGGCCTACTTCGCCATGTCGGTCAGCGACAACACCGCCGCCGACCTGCTGCTGCGCCGGGTCGGCGCGGACGTGCTGCCGATGCTCGCCGCCGAGCTGGGGCTGCCGCGCACCCGGATCGTCGGCGGCCCCCGGCACCTGGTGGAGACGATGCTCGCCGACGTCGGCGCGCGCACCGAGGGGGACTTCGCCCGGATCTTCCCCACCCTGCCCGCCGAGCGGGTCCGCGCGATGCGGGTGTTCGACCCCGCGCACACCACGTCGAGCACCGCCCGCGAGATCACCCGGCTGCTCGGCCTGGTCTGGCGGGACGAGGCCGGCCCGCCCGGGGCCTGCGCGATGGTCCGGGGCTGGATGGCCCGGCAGCTCTTCTGGACCCGGCTGGCCGCCGGCTTCCCGCCCGGGGTGCGGGTGGCCGGCAAGACCGGCAGCCTGCCGGGGCTGCACCTGGAGGCCGGCGTGGCCGAGTACCCGGACGGCGGCCGGTATGCGATCGCCGTCTTCGCCCGCGCCGCCCACCTCGCCACCCGCCGCATCGACGTCGACCTGGCGATGGGCGAGGCGGCCCGCACCGCCGTCGAGGCGCTGCGCGCCGGCTGATTTCCGGCCGGAACGAGCCGCGTCGGGCCCCGCTGAGCTGGTCCGATATGCCGGCGGGTATCGGCCGATCCGGCCGTGGATCTTGGACCGGGCGGGGGGCGTGCTGATTGGCTCGGCACCGACCGATCAACACCACGACGGGGAGAGTTCCGCATGCCCAACCTCGACCGCCGCCGCTTCCTCCGCGACGCCGCCGCCAGCACCGCCCTGGTCTCCGCCGGCGGGCTCGCCGGCGCCGCCCTGGCCGGCCCGGCGCAGGCCGCACCGCCGGCCACCGCCCCGGTCGCCGCCGCACCGGCCGCCCGCCGCCGCGGCCCGGTCAGCTTCCGCTGGTGGGGTACGACGGCCTGGCGCATCGACATCGGCGACCGCACCGTCCTGGTCGACCCCTTCCTCAGCCGCATCGACACCGGGCTGTTCAAGGGCGCCTTCGACACGGCCACGCCGCTGGAGGTCCGCACCGACGTGGTGGACTCCCTCGTGGACCGGGCCGAGACGGTGCTCGTCACGCACACCCACTGGGACCACTACATGGACGTGCCGCACATCGCCGGCCGCACCGGCGCCCGGGTCGTCGGCACGCTGACCGCCTACCACCTCGGGCTGGCGTACGGGCTGCCGTCGGGGATGCTCAGCCCGGTCCGGGGTGGGGAGGTGCTGGACTTCGGCGCCTACACCGTGGAGGTGGTCAGCTCGCTGCACAGCCGCAACGCGTCGTACTCGATGGCGTTCCCCGGCGTACGGGTCAGCCAGCCGGCGCGGCCGGCCACCATCGCGGACCTGCCGGAGGGGGACACGCTGGCGTACCAGGTGCGGGTGGCCGACGGGCCGTCGGTGTTCTTCATGGGTGCGAGCGACTTCGTCGCGCGGAACCTGACCGGCCTCGCCCCCGACGTGGCCATGGTGGCGCTGCCGAGCACCACCGCCACCGCCGACTACGCCGAGCGGCTGCTCGACGCGCTGGACCGGCCGAAGGTCGTGGTGCCGGTGCACTTCGACAACTTCGAGACGGAGCTGCGCAACCCGGTGCCCGTGCCGCCGAAGGACCGGGAGCGGCTCGACGGGCTCATCGCGGCGGTGCGGCGGGTCTCCCCGCGCAGCCGGGTGGTCGTGCCCGAGTACCACACCGCGTACCGCTTCTGAGGGGGACCGTGCGGTCGCGGCCCGGGGCCTTCTTCCTGCCCGAAGCGACACGCCTGCTGTTCGACCACCTGACCGCCGCCGGCGGCACGCTGTCCCGGCCCGGGATCGTCG
>NZ_JBEYTP010000021.1:0-113254 GCF_040643125.1 Micromonospora sp. NPDC047465 | reverse complement strand
CGGTCGCGGCCCGGGGCCGCGACCGCACGACCGGTCCGTCACCCGTTGACGGCCGACTCTCCCGGTCCTAGGGTTCCCCGTTAACGGTCAGGGCCGTAACCGTGGAGGCTTTGGTCGACTCAGGGTGAACCCAGCCGGAAGGGCGCATGATGACGGGAAATCTCTCGCGGCGGGCACTGCTCGCCGGGCTCGGTGCGGTAACGGCAGCGGCCGTATCCCCTCGGGCGGCCCTCGCCGCCCCGGACGGCGACCTCGGCGAGACGTTCGACGTCGCCATCACCGACCTCGGCGCGGCCTCCCGGGTGCTCAACTTCGGCAACGGCGTCCGCGTCGGCGACGAGATCTGGTTCGCCACCCGGCAGATCCTGCCTACCCGGGTCGCCGCGTACGACCTGACCCAGCGGCGGATCACCAAGACCGCCCTCATCCCCGGCGTACCCGGCCTCTGGGGCATCGACGCGGTCGGCACCGACCTCTTCGTCTCCTCGTACTCCCCGGGTCTGCTGTTCAAGGTGGACACCGTCACCCTGGAGGTGACCCGGGTGCTCGACCTGAAGGAGGAGGTCGGCTGGACCGTCAAGGCGTCCCCGGACGGCAGGGTCTTCGTCGGCACCTACCCCTCGGCGAAGCTCTGGGAGTACGACCCGGCGACCGACCGGGCCACCGACCACGGTCGGATGGACCCCGACGACACCTACGTTCGCGACCTGGTCGCCACCGACACCACCGTCTACTGCGGCATCGGGTCCCACGCCGGGCTCGTCGCCTACGACCGGGCCACCGGCACCCGCACCGACATCCTCCCCGCCGCACTGCGCGACCGCACCTTCGGCGCGGTCTGCCACCTCGCCGGCGACCACCTCGTCGTCGGCATCTCGCCCACGGCCGAGATCCTCGTCGTGGACACCCGCGACCACAGCCGCCACCAGATCCTCAAGACCCCGAACGACTCGTTCGTCGTCGGCATCACCAGCCGCGGCGACGAGATCTTCTACACCACCCGCCCGAGCGGCTCGCTCTACCGGTTCCGGCTCGGCGACACCGCGCCCACCCTGGTCGGCGTCCCGATCGCGGAGGCGTCGAACGTCCGGATCGGCTTCCTCGACGACGGCCGGCTCTGGGCCGTGCAGACCGCCGGGGGCATCTTCTACGACCTCGACACCCGCACCACCGAGGCGCTGGACATGAGTTCGCCGGACCTCGCCCCCACCCCCGAACGGCCGATGTCCCTCTGCCACGCGGGCGACCGGATCGTGGTCGGCGGCACCCTCGGCGTGCAGGTCGTCTCCACCGAGGCCACTGCGGCCTTCGACACCTTCCGGGTGCCGTTCGGCGGCGAGGCGAAGGACATGGAGACGTACGGGGGCCTGGTGCACATGGGCGTCTACACCCTGGCCCGCTACCTCACCCTGCCCGTCGACGGACGGGCCGCCACCGAGGTGGCCCGGGTCGACGCCGGGCAGGAACAGACCCGGCCGACGTCGCTGACCGTCGACCGGCGCCGCGGCCTGGTGCTGATGTCCACCGAGCCGGACTACGGCCGCTGGGAGGGCGCGCTCAACATCTACGACGGGCAGCGGATCCGCAGCTGGCGGGGCATCCTGCCGGACCAGACCGTGCAGTCGCTCTGCCCCGACCCGCACGGCGTCTTCCTCGGCGGCAGCATCCGCAACGGCTACGGGACCACCCCGACGACCAGCCGGGCCCGGCTCGGCTACTTCGACTACCGCACCGAGCGCCTGGCCTGGCTCGTCGAGCCCACCTCGGGCGGCGTCATCGTGGACCTGAAGCTGATCGGCCGGGTGTTGGTCGGCGTCACCAGCGAGGGCGAACTCTTCGCGCTGGATCCGCGTACCCGTGAGGTGCTCTGGCGGATCGACGTCGGCGCGGCCGGCGGCAAGCTGGCCGTCATCGACGACCGGGTCTTCGGCGTCGACGGCACCCGCCTCTGGACGGTCCCCGTGGGCCGCCGCCAGCCGACGCTGACGGTGCTGGCGGACGGGCTGAACCAGTCCTGGTTCGGCGCCCCGGAGGTGGTCACCGACGGCGTGCGCGCCCTCTTCACCACCCGCGGCACCAACCTGATCCGGGTCGACCTGAGCTGACCGGTCCCCGGCACACGCTCGGGGCGCGCCGCTGACAGGGGGCGGCGCGCCCCGACCACGTTTGGTCGGGTCAGGGTGTCGCCAGCTCGGCGAGGGCGCGCACCGACCGCCAGTTGCGGGTGGTCGCCACCACGCCGAGCTTCTTCTCCAGGTAGTTGTTCGTGAACTTCGACCGGCCGTAGCCCCCGTCGGGGTAGTGCAGATAGACCTCGCGCCCGGTGACCGTGAACGCGACGTTCTCGCCGCCGGGCACGGTCAGCGCGTCCACGGCGGACTTCCCGGGCGCGGTCGCGAGGAAGGCGACCAGCAGCCGCGTCGGGTCGTCCTCCCCGTCGGCGTACGGGTTGCCGCCGGCCACCGCCGCCAACTCCCGGCCGCCGCGCACCAGCACCGGCACCGTCAGCCCCAGCTCGTCGGCGATCGCCCGCTCGATGCCCCGCGCCAACGCGTCGGCGTCGCGCACGGTGCTGCCGAAGACCACGTTCCCGCTCTGGAGGTAGGTCTTCACGTCGTCGTGCCCGAGGCCGGCGACCAGCCGGCGCAGGTCGGCCATGCCGACCTTCGCGCCGCCGACGTTGACCCCGCGCAACAGCGCCACCCACCTGTCCATGCGACCTCCTCGCCCCTGTACGGGCCAGCCTAGGGGCCGGCGGCCCGCCGGCCGGCCCACGCGCCGGGTCGGCGGCGGCTCGCGTGCCGGGTTGGCGTCGGTTCGCGCGCCCGCTCAGCGTTGGCTCGTGTGCCGGGTCGGCGTCGGCTCGTGTGCCGGGTCGGCGTCGGCTCGCGCGCCGGACCGGCGTCGGCCCGGGGGCCGGCTCAGCGGCGACTCAGCGGCGGCGGATGGCGGTGGAGTCGAGGCGGAAGCCGATGGTGCGGTCCACGATCCGATCGACCAGGTCCGCCTTGCGCAGCCCGGCGACGCCCCGCAACTCCAGGCCCGCGGCCAGCGCCCGCAGGTCGCGGGCGGTCCAGCCGGAGAGGTACGCCGTACCGTCGGCGCGGCGGGACATGGCCGCCAGTGCGGCGCGGGCGCGGGCCGGGTCGGTCGCCGGCACCGCCCCCCGGGCGGACCGCGCGGCCGGGCCCGCCGGATCCGCGGATGGGGCGACCGGACGTGCCGGCTGGCCGGCCGGATCCGCGGGTGGGCCGGACCGGCCCGCCGGCTGGTCGGCCGGACGCGGGGGTACGGCGGCCCGACGGGCGGGGGGGGGGCACCGGGCGCGCGGCGGTGGGCGGACCGGGCGGGGCGCCGTCGAGCGGCACCACCGCGAGCCGGGCGCGCCCCTCGACCAGGGCGGCGAGGTCGGCGGCCGGCAGCTCCCGCAGCAGCGCGCTCAGCAGGTCGGTGACGTCGCGGCCCGGCCCGGTCACGACACGACCCGCTCGGGCTGGAGGTGTTCGAGGAACTCCGTGGCGAACTGACGCAGCTCGTCGCGGACGACCGGAGCGGTGATCCGGTCGCGCAGCACCACCGGCACGCCGCGCGGGGTGTTCGTGGCGAACGCCGTGACGTTTTCCCGCAGGGCGGTGGGGAAGACCGGCAGGCCGAGCGCGCGGACCTGGTCCATGTAGCCCTGGTGCGCGGCGATCGGCCGCTGCGCCATCAGCTGGATCATGGTGAACACCACCCCGGCCACACCGGGGGCGACCTTGTGGTGCCGGCGGGTGGTGGCGAACCGGCGGGCGTCGGCGTTGTAGTGGTCGACCAGCTCCCGGACGTTGCCGTGCAGGTAGTCGATGCCCAGCGTGGAGAGGTAGTCCGCCTTCGCGGGGATGAGCAGGTGGTCGCTGGCGATGATGGCCGACTGGGTGACCACGTTGAAGTTCGGCGGGCAGTCGATGAGCACCAGGTCGTAGCCGCCCAGCGCGTCGTCGTGCAGCCCCTCGGCGAGGGAGCCGCGCACCCGGAACAGCTCGGCGTCGTACTCCTCGCCGTCGGCCACGCCCCGGGCCAGGGTCAGGTCGATGTCGACGAGCTGGAGGTGGGACGCGATCAGGTCGAGGCGGCCGGTGCCGGTGAGTCGCGCGTTGGCCGGGCCGGGGGAGACGACCAGCTCGCCCAGGGTCACCGCCGGGATGTCCCCGTGCAGCCCGTCGTACCAGCGCTTCACCGTCCGGCCGTCGCGCAGCCGCTCCCGCCAGTCGTCGGGTTCGTAGAAGCCGAACGTCAGGCTGGCCTGCGGATCGAGGTCGACGAGCAGCACCTTCATGCCCCGGTTGGCCAGTTCGGCCCCGAGGTTGGCGGTGACGGTGGTCTTGCCGACCCCGCCCTTGTAGTTGATCACGGACACCACGTACATCGGCGGCACCTCCCCGACCGGGAACGGTAGCGGGCGGGCGATCTTCGTGCGGAACCCGCTCCGGCCCCCGCGGGCACCGAACGGGCCACCGGGCGGGCAGGGCAGTCGACGCGGCGGGGACCAGAGATTCCGCGCCCGATCGGCCGCCGGGCGCCGATCTCTCCGGCTGTTAGAGTCTGCGCTGCTCAGGTGCGCGGCGTGGGGGAGGGATCGACGGTGGTGCCGTTCCGGGTCGCGCTGTCACAACTGCTCAAGGCGCGCTTCCCGATCCTCTACGTCGAGTCGTTCGAGGAACAGCGGGTTGTCGCCGAGGTCTGCGCGGTCGCCCAGGACGCCATGGCGGTCCGCACGCCCCGCGCGGTGTGGACCTGGTCGCAGACGACAGGGCTCGTGCAGCCCGACGGCGTCGCCCGCAAGGGCACGACCGACCCCGCGGACGCGCTCGACGCGGCGCTGCGGGTCGACCACCCGAGCGTACTGATCTTCAAGGACCTGCACCCCGCGCACGGCGGCGGCGACCAGCGGGGCGGCCCCGGGGTGGTCCGCCGGCTGCGGGACCTGGCGGCGGCCTTCAAGGCCGGGCCGGTGCCGCGCACCCTCGTCCTCGTCTCGCCGGTGCTGCACATCCCGGTGGAGCTGGAGAAGGACGTGACCATCGTCGACTTCCCGCTGCCCACCGAGGCGGAGATCCGGCGGGTGCTGGACGGGATGATCGCCGCCAACTCGGCCAGCGGTCGGATCCGGATGGGCCTGGACGACCTCGGCCGGGAACGGTTCGTCAAGGCCGCGCTCGGGCTCACCCTGCACGAGGCGGAGAACGCGTTCGCCCGCGCCATGGTCAACGACGGGGTGCTCGACGACGGCGACCTCGCCGTGGTGCACGAGGAGAAGCGGCAGACCGTACGCAAGTCGGGGCTGCTGGAGTTCGTCGACGTCACCGTCGACCTCGCCGACGTCGGCGGGCTGGAGAACCTGAAGCGGTGGCTGGCCCGGCGGGACGGTTCCTGGCTGGCCGAGGCGGCGGCGTACGGGCTGCCCGCGCCCCGGGGCGTCCTGATCACCGGCGTGCCCGGCTGCGGCAAGTCGCTGACCGCGAAGGCGATCGCCGCGGCCTGGGGCCTGCCGCTGCTGCGGTTGGACGTCGGCCGGGTCTTCGCCGGGCTCGTCGGGTCGAGCGAACAGAACATGCGCACCGCCATCCGGACGGCCGAGGCGACCGCGCCGTGCGTGCTGTGGGTGGACGAGATCGAGAAGGGCTTCGCCGGCGGCGCCGGCGACTCCGGCACCTCCGCCCGGGTCTTCGGCTCCTTCCTGACCTGGATGCAGGAGAAGACGCGGCCCGTCTTCGTCATCGCGACCGCGAACGACTTCGAGGGGCTGCCCCCGGAGCTGCTCCGCAAGGGCCGCTTCGACGAGATCTTCTTCGTCGACCTGCCGACCCGCGCGGAGCGGGCGTCGATCTGGCGGGTCCACCTGGCCCGGCGGCTGCGCAATCCGGCCGTCGCCGGCGGCCTGGCCCTCGACGACGCCCTGCTCGGCGAGCTGGCCGGGCTCAGCGAGGGCTACTCGGGGGCCGAGATCGAGCAGGCCGTCGTCGGCGGGCTCTTCGACGCGTTCGCCGAGCGGCGTCCGCTGCGCCGCGACGACCTGGTCCGGGCGCTGGTCAGCATGGTGCCGCTCAGCGTCACCCAGGCGGAACGGATCGACTCCGTACGCTCCTGGGCCGACACCCGTGCCGTCGCCGCCACCGCCGCCGAGGACTGGGACCTCGGCGGCCGTCCCGGCGGCCCGCGCTCCCGCCCCGGCCCTCCCCCGCAGCGGGGGCAGGGCGGACGAGCGGTCGAGTTCTAGTGTGTGCCTCGACTGGAAGGAGAGGTTCCCGATGAGCGTCTCACTGATACTCCTGCCGCTGGCCGTCGCCGCCGTCGCCGCGACCCATGGCGCCACCGCGGGCCGGGACCGGGAGGGCCGCGTCGTCTGTCAGGTGCAGACCCGGATGCGGGACGAGACGCTGCTCGCCGCGGCGCTGCGGGACACGGACGCGGTGGTCGGCACCGACGGGGACGCGATCACCGCGGAGTGGGCCGGCGTGCGGGCGAGCTTCCGGCGTGGCGAGGACGGCGTCTGGGCGGCGCACTTCACCGGCGAGGTCGACGAACAGCGGGCGGTCGAGGTGGTGCGGGCGATCGACGCCGCCTACGGGCGGCAGGTCCAGCGGGCCGTGCTGGCCCGGCTGCGCGAGCAGGCCCCCGTCGCCGGCCTGCGCCTGGAGTCCGAGCAGGTCACCGAGGACGCGAGCGTCCGCCTGGTGTTCGCCGTGGAGGGCAGGTCCTGATGAGTGAGCAGCCGCGGATCGTGGTCACCGTCTCCAGCGAGGGCGTGGTGAGCGCCGAGACCCGGGACGTGCTCGGCGACCGCTGTCTCGACTACGTCGCCGTGCTGGAGGACCTGCTGGCGGCGCGGGCGGTGAGCAGCGCGTACACGGCGGACCACGCCCGCGCCGCCGTGACCGAACGGCAGGAGCAACGCGATGTCGAGCGCGCCTAGCCCGGGCTGGCCGCACCCGACCGCCCCGGGCCCGGCCGGCCCGGTGGGGAGCCTGAGGTGGCGGCTGCTGCACAGCTGGTGGCTGCTGCTGCCGCTGTTCGGGTGCAGCTGCCTCGGCGGCTTCGGGTTTATCTACGTGGGGCTCCGCGCCGGGCGGCCGGCGTGGTGGATTCCCGGCATCGTCTACACCGTGGCGGGCTGGACCGCCTTCGTCGTCGTCGGCGAGACCGACAAGGAGGCCGCCGCCAGCGACTGGGCCGTCGGCGCGCTGCTGGCCGTCACGGCGGCCGGCATCCTGCACGCCCTGCTGATCAACTCGGCGTGGCTGCGCTGGCGGGCCGGCTACCGCCCCTGGTACGCCCCGCAGCCGGCGGCGCCGTGGCCCGGCGGCCCGTACCCGCCCGGCCCGCTGGCCCCGCCCCCCGGGTCGACCCCCGCCGGTGCGTTCACGCCCGCCACCGGGCCCTACCCGCCCGGGTCGCCGGCCCACGCGCCCGCGTCGCCGGCGTACCCGCCCGCGTCGCCGGCCTTTCCGCCGGGGGCACCCGGGTATCCGTCGGCGCCGGCGTACCCGCCTTCCGCGCCGACCCACCCGCCCGTGCCGGCGGGGTCGCAGCCGCCGGCCGACCCGACGATGGTGCCGTACCAGCCCGTCGACTACTACGGGACCGGGCCGGTCGCGGCTCCCGTGCCCCGGCCCGGCCAACCGGTCGCGGCCCGGCCGTCCGGCGGGCCGGTGGACGTCAACGCCGCCGGCCACGACGACCTCGCCGCGCTGCCGGGCTTCGACCCGCACCGCGCCCGGCAGGTGCTGGCCGAGCGGGACCGGCGGGGCAGCCTGGCCGAGTTCGCCGCCGCCGCCAACCTGGCCCCCCACGAGTACGCGCGCCTGCGGGACGTCCTGGTCTGCGCCCCGCCCGCCGGCCCGGCGCCGGGGCAGCAACCGCCGCTCGGCCGGGTCCTCGATGTCTGAGAGTCCGCCACCACCCGGCGCGGTACCCGAGCCGGCACTCCGCCCGGCATCCGGGGCGGCGCTCGGCCCGGCGCCCCGCGCGGCGGCCGGGCCGGAGACCGTCGCCGTGGCCCGGTTCCTCGGCGCCACCCGGGCCGAGGGGCCGGGCGAGCGCACCGCCGTCTGGGTGCAGGGCTGCGCCATCCGCTGCCCGGGCTGCTTCAACCCGCACCTGTGGAGCTTCCGGGGCGGTGAGCGGGTGGCCCCGGCCGACCTGGTGCGGCGGGTGCTCGACGCCGGCACCGAGGGGCTGACGCTGCTGGGCGGCGAGCCCTTCGACCAGGCGGCCCCGCTGGCGACCGTCGCCGCCGGCGTAGGCGCCGCCGGGCGCTCGGTGATGACCTTCACCGGCTACACCAAAGCACAGTTGGACGGGGCGGTCGACGCCGGCCGGGACGACGTCGCGGCGCTGCTCGCGGCGACCGACCTCCTCGTCGCCGGGCCGTTCCTGGCCGACCGGCTCGACACCCGGCGACCCTGGGTGGGCTCCACCAACCAGGAGTTCGTGCTGCTCGGCGACCACTTCCCGGGCCTGCTCGACGCGGTGTCGCGCAGCCCGGACCGGGTCGAGGTCACCGTCGACGCCGCCGGCGGGATCGCCGTGAACGGCTGGGCGGAGGTCGACGCCCTCGACGAACTGCTGGCGTCGGTGGCCCGTCCTCAGCCCCGCCGGGCGAGCTTCGAGCGGCGGTAGCCGTAGAAGGCGTAGATCAGCGCGCCGAGCACGAACCAGACCGCGAAGCGCAGCCACGTCACCGGGGCGAGGAAGGTGATCAGCCAGAGGGAGAAGAGGGCGCCGATCGCCGGCACCACCGGCATGCCCGGCAGCCGGAACGTGCGTGGCGCGTCGGGGCGGCGGTAGCGCAGCACGATCACCGCGACGCAGACCACCACGAAGGCCAGCAGGATGCCGATGTTGGTCAGCTCGGCGGCCTCCCGGATCGGCAGGAAGCCCGCGATCAGGGCTGAGCCGACACCGACGATCCAGGTGACCCGGCTCGGCACCCGGCGGACCGGGTGCACCTTGGCGAACCAGCCCGGCAGCAGGCCGTCCCGGCTCATCGAGAACCACACCCGGGTGACGCCGAGCATGAAGGTGAACATCACGGTCAGGATGCCGATGATCGCGCCGACGGCGATCACGCTGGCCAGGCCCGACAGGCCGACGGAGGCGAACGCGGAGGAGAAGCCGCTCTCCGGGTCGATGTCGCGGTAGTTCTGCATGCCCGTCAGCACCAGGGTGGCCAGCACGTAGAGGACCATCGAGATGGCCAGCGAGTAGAGGATCGCCTTGGGCATGTGCCGACGGGCGTCCTTCGACTCCTCGGCGGCGGTGCTCATCGCGTCGTAGCCGAAGACCGCGAAGAAGACCGTGGCGGCGCCGGTGAACGCCCCGCTCAGCCCGAACGGGAAGAACGGCGAGTAGTTCGCGGTGTGGACGTGGAAGAAGCCGACCACGATGACCAGCAGCACCACGGCGACCTTCAACCCGACGACGAACGTCTCGAAGCGGGCGGCGGACTTGATGCCGAGGTTCAGCAGGAAGGCGATGAACAGGCAGAGGATCACCGCGAAGAGGTCCACCACGTGCCCGTCGCCGGTGCCCGGGGCGCCCAGCATCCACGCCGGCAGCTCCGCCCCCAGCTCGGTGACGAGGAACGAGAAGTAGCCGGAGATGCCGATGGCCACCACGGCCACGATCGCCGTGTACTCCAGCAGCAGGTCCCAGCCGATGAACCAGCCCACCGCCTCGCCGAGCACCGCGTACCCGTAGGTGTAGGCCGAGCCGGCCTTCGGGATCATGCCGGCGAACTCCGCGTACGACAGGGCGGCGGCCGCGCTGGCGAGCCCGGCGATCAGGAACGAGATCAGCACGGCCGGGCCGGCGGTCTCGTTCGCCACCGCCCCGGCCAGGGCGAAGATGCCGGCGCCGATGATGCCGCCCACCCCGATGGCGGTGAGCTGCCAGAGGCCGAGGGATCGGGCCAGCCCGCCGCCGCGCTCGTCGGCGATCTCCTCGACCGGCTTGCGGCGGAAGATGCCCGTGCCGCCGTCGCCCGCAGCGCTTCCCGCGGAGGTCATCGTCGTCCCCCTTCCGAACCCGCCCGGGCGGTCACCCGTGCGTCCCTGCCGGTACCCGCGAACGACGCGGGTAAATCTCCAACGAGGACGCCCGTGCCGGGGTGCGGCACGGGCTCACTCGGCGACCGGCAGCACCACCTCGTTGTGGCGCAGGAACCAGGGCTTCCACGGCGGGTCGAAGCGCGCGTACCGGACCGCGTCGGTGGGGCGCAGCCCGGCCGCGGTGACCGCCCGGCCGAGCGCGGTCGCCCGCCGGTCGAACGCCCGCGCCGTCCACCGGCCCCGGAACCGGACCGCGGCGGCGAGCTGCGCGGGGACCTGCCGGGTGCGGACGCGGGGGTCCGTCGGCTCGGGCAGCGTGTCGGGGGCGCAGGCCGCCGGCAGCACCAACCGCAGCAGCCAGCAGCCCGGCCGGTCGGCCTCCTCCTGGAGGTACGGCGCGGTCATCGCGATCGTCTGCGGGCCCGCCTCCCGCGCCGCGTTCACGCTCGCGTCGCGGGGCCGGTTGGCGCCCCCGACGTACGCGGCCAGCGGCCGGAAGCCGTCCCGGGCGGCCTGCTCGAACGTTCCCTCGACCTGCACCTCGGCGACCAGGCACGGCGGATAGCGGCGCAGCTCGAAGCCGGGGTGCCGGGTCACCACCCGGTACGGCTGCTGCTCGGTCATCGCGCGCTCCCCGTGCCCAGGGCCCCGTCGAACGCAACGCTACCGTCCGTCGACCTCCGGCTCAGGCGAAGTCGCGTCCTCCGGCCGGGGACGCACGGCCGACCGGGTCAGCCGCCAGTACTGCCGTCTGCGCTCGTCCCGGACCACCAACCCGGAGCGGGCCAGTTCGCCGCGCAGCTCCCGGGCCTCGCCGCCCCGGTCGTCGTCGAGCGCCCTCTGCCGGGCCCGCAGCAGCGCGTCCGCGCCGGCCGGCAGGCCGGGCAGCCCCGGCACCCACCGCCGGTACGCGTCCCGGTGCGGGTCGGCCTCCGCCCACGGCCAGCCGTGCGCGCGGAGGGCGGCGCGCAGCCGGTCGGGGGCCAGGTCGGACTTCTCCCGGACCAGTTCCCCGTCGTCCGGGCCGAGCAGCACCAGGTCCCTGCCGTCGAGGAACACCGCGCGCACTCCCCGCCGCTCGACCTCCCGGCGGGTGCCGCCACGGCGCAGCGCCACCCGCCCGGCGCAGACGGTGACGGCGAGCCGCTCGGCGGTGCCGATGGCGGCGACCAGCAGGCCGCCCAGCGCGCCGACCGCCAGCCCGCCGATGCCCGCCTGCGGGTCGGGTAGCCCGGCGACCAGCCCGAACAGCTTCTGTGCCGGCGCCCAGGGCAGCTCGGCGAGCCACCCCGCGCCCGCGGTGAGCAGCCACCCGGCACCCGCCCCGAGCGCCGGGCAGCCGCCCCAGAGCAGCGCCAGCTCCGCCACGCCGCCGTCGACGACGGTGGGAGCGCCGTGGCCGACCACCGTCACGACACCTCGCGGCGCAGCGTGCGGACCAGCCCGGCGACCAGCGGGACGACCAGCCAGACCAGCAGCGACACGCCGAGCCGCGCCCACTGTCCGGCGGTCACGTCCGGGGTGAACAGCGGTTCCATGGTGCGGCCCGTGTCCAGCCAGCCCGCCGGACCCTCCAACTGCCGGATCAGCCCGCCGAGGATCGACCAGAGGGCCGGCAGCAGCAGGTAGCCGACGATGGCCAGCGGCGTGTTGAGCAGCAGCAGGCCGAAGCCGGCACCCATCAGCACGCCGGCCACCTGCACCACCACCGCGTGCAGCAGCAGCGACCCCTCGAAGCGCCAGGTGCCCGCGCCGCCGGTGGCCCCCGCGACGAACGTGCCCGCGGCGGCCACGCCGAGGCTGACCAGCACCGACGCCAGGGCGGCCAGCACCATCGCGGCCAGCTTGGCCGTGATCACCCGGCCGCGGCGGGGCACCAGGGCGAACGTGGTCAGCGCGGTGCGCTGCGACCACTCCGCGGTGACCGACAGGATGCCCAGCACCGGCAGCAGCAACCCGACCGGCAGCAGCGTCGGGACGAAGAAGTTGGCGAAGGTCTGGTCGGCGTCGGCCGCCCAGACGAGCTGGACCACGACGAGGGCGGCGGCGAGCAGCCCGATGGTGATCAGCAGCCACAGCCCGGCCCGGGTGTCGACGAGCTTGCGCAGCTCCACCCCGGTGAGCCGGAGCAGCGTCGGTCGGCGTACCGCCGGACGACGGTGGGGTGCGACGGTGGGCGGGGCGACGGCGGTGGTGGTGGTCATCGGACGGCCTCCCGGGTCGACGCGCCGGCGGTCAGGGTGAGGAAGAGCTGTTCCAGGCCGCCGCTGCCGGCGGCGCGCAGCTCGGTGAGGGCGACGCCGGCGTCGGCGGCGGCCTGCCCGACCGTTTCGGCGCCGGCGCGGACCAGCAGCCCGTCGGTGCCCTCGGTGACCGGGAGCCCGGCCCGGTCCAGCGCGCCGCGCAGCGCCGCCGTGTCCCGCGCCCGGACCAGGGTGCCGCCGCCGGCCAGCAGCTCGTCCTTGTCGCCCTGGGCCACGATCCGGCCGCCCCCGATGACCACCAGCCGGTCCGCGACCGCCTCCACCTCGCGCAGCAGGTGGGAGGAGAGCAGCACGGTGCCGCCCCGGTCGGCGAAGTCGCGCAGCAGGCCGCGCATCCAGAAGATCCCCTCCGGGTCCAGGCCGTTGGCCGGCTCGTCGAGGATCAGCACCCGCGGGTCGCCCAGCAGCGCGTGGGCCAGGCCGAGCCGCTGCCGCATCCCCAACGAGTACGCCCGGACCCGGCGCCCGGCGGCGACCGCGTTCAGCCCGACCAGGTCGAGCGTGGCGGCCACCTGCCGGCGGTCCACGCCCATGGTCGCGGCGGCGACGGCCAGCGCCTCCCGCCCGGTGCGCCCGGCGTGCTGGGCCGAGGCGTCCAGCAGCACGCCGACCTCCCGGCCCGGGTTGGGCAGCTCCCGGTACGGCCGGCCGGCGACCGTGGCGCCGCCCCCGCTGGCCGGGGTCAGGCCGCAGATCATCCGCATGGTGGTGGACTTGCCGGCGCCGTTCGGCCCGAGGAAGCCGGTGACGGTGCCCGGCTCGCAGCGGAACGACACGTCGTCGACGGCCGTGTGCCGCCCGTACCGTTTGGTGAGGTGTTCCACGTCGATCATGTCGGTCAGGCTGCCCGCGTCGGCCGGCTGTCCGCAGCGGCCGAGGGTCTCGCCCGGCGGCTACCTAGGTCGACGCTGAGGTGTCGACTTTGGTAGCTGGCCGGCGTCCGGGGCGGCTGCCTAGCATGACGGCGTGACCAGCGCGGCCGTACCCGACCATCCCTGGCTGCTGCCGGGGTCCCTCGCCGGGGCGGCCGGGCGGAGTCGGCGGACCACCCGGGACTGGCTCGTCGACAGCCTCTGCTTCCTGCTCGGCCTCGGCTGGGTCCTGCTCGTCACGGCGGACGCCGCCGCGCCCGACCCGGAGTTCGCCACCCCGCTGCCGCAGCGCTGGATGGTCCCGGTCGACGCCCTGCTCGGGCTCGTCTGCTGCGTGCTGCTCTGGGTGCGGCGCCGGTGGCCGTTGGGGCTGGCCGTCGTGACCCTGCCGTTGACCGCCTTCTCGCTGGCGTCGGCGGTCCCGCTGCTGATCATCTACTTCACCGTCGTGGTGCACCGCCGTACGGCCGTCGCGCTGGGGATCACCGCCGCCGGTCTGGTCACCAACTTCTTCTTCAGCTACCTGCGTCCCGACCCCCACCTGCCGTACTGGGTGGCGACCGTCTGGGGCGTGGTGCTCAGCCTCTCCGTGCTCGCGTGGGGCATGTTCGTCCGGGCGCGGCGGCAGCTCGTCGTGTCGCTGCGGGAGCGCGCCGAGCGGGCCGAGGCGGAGCAGCAGTTGCGGGTGACCCAGGCCCGGCACCTGGAGCGCACCCGGATCGCCCGGGAGATGCACGACGTGCTGGCGCACCGGATCTCGCTGCTCAGCCTGCACGCCGGGGCGCTGGAGTTCCGGCCGGACGCCGCACCGGAGGAGGTGGCGAGGGCGGCGGGCGTGATCCGGGACAGCGCGCACGCCGCGTTGCAGGACCTGCGCGAGGTGATCGGGGTGCTCCGCGCGGAGACCGCCGCCGAGGAGGACCCGGAGCGCCCGCAGCCCACCCTGGGCGACCTGCCGGCGCTCATCGAGGAGTCCCGGTCGGCCGGGGTACGGGTCAGCGTCCGCGACGTGGTAACGGCGGCGGAACAGGTGCCCGTGGCAGCGGGGCGCAGCGTCTACCGGATCGTGCAGGAGGGGCTGACCAACGCCCGCAAGCACGCCGCCGGGGCCGCGGTCACCGTCGACGTCGGCGGCGGCCCCGGCGACGGGTTGACCGTGGAGATCCGCAACCGGTGGCCGGTCGGCAGCGTCACCGGCCCGGAGATCCCCGGCGCGGGCACCGGCCTGGTCGGCATCGCCGAACGGGTCAGCCTGGCCGGCGGTCGGCTGGAGCACGGGCGGGACGACTCGGGCGACTTCCGGCTGACCGCCTGGCTGCCGTGGCCGGCGTGACCGGGCCGGCGACGGCCGCGACCGAGGGGCCGGTGCGGTTGCTGATCGTCGACGACGACGCGCTGGTCCGCGCCGGGCTGTCGATGATCCTCGGCGGCGTGCCGGACGTGCTCGTGGTCGGCGAGGCCGCCGACGGCAGCGAGGTGCCCGACGCGGTGGCCGCGTGCGCGCCGGACGTGGTGCTGATGGACATCCGGATGCCCCGGCTCGACGGGCTCGCCGCCACCGAGGCGCTGCGGGCGTCCCCCGACCCGCCGGAGGTGCTGGTGCTGACCACCTTCGACGCCGACGAGCAGGTGCTCCGGGCGTTGCGGGCCGGGGCCGGCGGCTTCCTGCTCAAGGACACCCCGCCCGCCGAGATCGTGCGGGCGGTACGCCGGGTGGCGGCCGGGGAGGCCACCCTCTCCCCGGCGGTGACCCGCCGGCTGATCGACCACGTGACGGCCCCCCGCGCGCCCGGTGGCCCCGAACCCCGCCGGGAGCGGGCGCTGCGGCAGCTCGCCGGGCTCAGCGAGCGGGAGCGCGAGGTCGCCGTCGCGCTCGGGCAGGGCCGGACCAACGCCGAGATCGCCGGCGAGCTGTTCATGAGCGTCGCCACCGTCAAGGCGTACGTGTCGCGGCTGCTGGTCAAGCTCGACCTGAACAACCGGGTCCAGGTCGCCCTGCTGGTCCACGACGCCGGCCTGGTCTGACCCGCGTCCGCTCGCGGCGACCCGGGCAGCACGACGCCGGCCCGGGGCGCGGGGTTTTCCCCACCCGCGCTCCGGGCCGGCGTCGCCGTGACGTCCCACCTGTCCGGCCGTTCCCGGCCGGCGCGTTCCACCTGTCCGGCCGTTCCCGGCCGGCGTCGCCGTGCCCGTCCTACCGGTCCGCCGGCCCCTGGCTGGCTCGGGTGTTGGCGGCGCCGATCCCGCAGTCCGGCGCGGACCAGCTGGTGGTGTTCGACGTGCGGTCGTTGTCGTTCTCCCGCCGCGAGTCCACGTGCACGTGGTCGTCGTGGTCCGGGTAGCCCGGCCCGTAGATGCCGCTGAAGCCCCGGTTGCGGGCGTCCCGGGCCACCTCGCACAGCGAGCTGGTGCGGGAGACCACGTCGGCGGCGTTGCCGTAGAGGTGCTGGCTGTCCGACGCCCCGCCGACCTGGTCGTTGCAGGCGCGGCTGCGGAAGCCGCTGCTCACGTAGAGCGGCTTGTCGCCGAGGCTGCGCCGCATCGCCTCCAGCTTCCACATCGTCTGCAGGGCGTTCTGGCGGGTCTGGGCGGCCGACAGCGGGCCGCCGGTCCACCCGCCGCGGCCGCAGCCGTCGTCCATCTCCGCGAAGCTGAAGTGCCGCGGGGTGCAGTCGTTGTCCTGCAGCTCGTAGATCTTGGCGTACGTCTGCGGCCCGGCGACGCCGTCGACCCGCAGCCCGTACGCGGCCTGGAACCGCCGGACCGCGGCGGCGGTCTTCGGCCCGAAGCGGCCGTCGAGTTCGACGATGTCCCGGTTGCCGGCCCAGCCGGCGACCCGGATCTGCAGCTGGCGGACGTCCTCGCCGGAGCGCCCCTGGTAGAGGTTGCGGTTCCACGTGTAGCAGGCGTCGGCGTGGGCCGCCGGCGCGGCGACCACCGTGGCGATCGCGGCTCCCGGCATCGCCAGGGCGAATGCGACAAGCGCCCGTTTCAGGGTGTTAACGCGCACAGAAGTCCTCCCGATAGGAGTGCGATTGGGGTAGCGTTCGGGACATCGACCGGGGCGTCCCGTGTTTCCACCCTGACACCTGGGCGGCCCTTTGGCGGCAATTAACGAGAATTGTCCTCACGATTGGTGGTTCCGGGGCCCTGCCCGGGCATCGGGCCCGTTTGCGAAACGCCCAATCGCTGCGAACCGGCCGCAGAAAACCGCGAACGGCACGCGGTGTCGCAATCGGCGACACCGAGGGTGATGTTCTGCGGGCGGTTCGACGCGGTAACGTCAGCGCCGGCGGGAACGGGGAGGTGGCGGCGTGGCGCGCGGTGGCGTCTTCTGCGTCGAGGGCCAGTGGCACCGGGACCTCAACGAACGCGGCTCCGTCCTGCCCACCCTCGAACTGCTCGAACGGCTCGGGAAGATCCGCTTCATCCACAAGGACGCGGCGACCCGCGACGAACTCTTCTACTTCGTCGACCGTTGGTTGCTCAAGCAGTACGCCGACCACCGGGTGGGCTTCTTCGCGATGCACGGCGAACCGAGCCGGCTCTGCCTCACCGACTGGGAATCCGTCGAACTCGCCGACGTCGCCGAACTGATGGCCGGCCGTTGCGAGAGCCGACGGCTCTATTTCGGCAGCTGTTCGGTGCTGCGCGCCTCCGACGCCGCGCTGCGGGACTTCCTGGCCGCCACGGGAGCGGCGCTGATCTGCGGTTTCACCCGGGAAGTGGACTGGGTGGAATCGGCTGCCTTCGAAACCGTACTGCTCGACGTGCTGGCCAACGGGCAGCGGCACAACGCCGCCGAGCTGCGGATGGGCTCGGCGCACTGGGCGCCCCTCGCGTCGTACCTCGGGTTCCGGATCATCTACGCCAACGGCCGCGCCTGGCGGCCCTCGGTCCGCCCCCGGGTCCCCGCCCAGCCCGCCGCCGGCCGCGCCGCGCCCCGCCCGCGCTGACCGACTGGTAGAAACGGGTGGTGGCAGGCATCGCGACGAACACCCGGGTCGACCGGGCCGAGCTGGTCGAGTTCCTCCGGCCCCGGCACCGGGTGGTGCTGATGACCACCCGCGCCGACGGCCGGCCGCAGTCGTCCCCCGTCTCCGCCGGGGTGGACGGCGAGGGACGGCTGGTGATCTCCACCTACCCCGAGCGGGCCAAGGTCGCCAACATCCGCCGCGACCCCCGGGTCTCCGCGTGCGTGCTCTCCGACGACTGGAACGGCCCGTGGGTCCAGGTCGACGGCACCGCGGAGGTGCTCGACCTGCCGGAGGCGCTGGAGCCGCTCGTGGACTACTTCCGCCGCATCTCCGGCGAGCACCCTGACTGGGACGAGTACCGGGCGGCGATGGTCCGCCAGGGCAAGTCGCTGATCCGGGTCACCGTCGACGCCTGGGGGCCGATCGCCACCGGCGGCTTCCCCGCCCGCCTCGCCGGCTGACGCCCGGCGTCGGCCCGGCTCCCCGGTCCACACCGTCACCCCGGCGGGCGGAACCGCCGTCAGTACGCGGCGGTGAACCGCTCGTTCGTGTGGCGCGGGGTCTCGATCTCGTCGACGATCGCCACCGCCAGGTCCTCGTAGCTGAGCACCGAGCGGCCCTCGTCGTCGGTGACCGGCTGATCGCCGCCCGTGCGGTAGTGCCCGGTGCGCTCGCCCGGATGGAACTCCAGCGGCGGCGGGGAGACGTACGTCCAGGTCACCCCGTCGGCCGACGAGCGGTAGAAGTCCAGGGCGTCGGCCTGGCCCAGCGCGGCGTCGCGGTACTCGTCGGGGAAGTCCGGCTCGTCGAGGTAGCGGGTGCCCTTCGGGGTGAGCAGCGTCGACCCGCCGCCCACGTGGATGATCCGGGGCGCGGCCGGCAGACCCCGCAGCGTGCCGACCAGGGTCCGCGCCGCGTTGAGCCAGAGGCCGCGCTCCCCGCCGCCGATCGCCACCACCATGACGTCGGTGTCGGGCGCCAGGTCCCGCACGCTCCGTTCGGTGGTGGCGTCGCCGGTGACCAGCTTGACCGACGGCGGCAGGTACGAGGTGGCCTCCGGGCGGCGCACCGCGGCGGTGACCCGGTGCCCCCGGCCGACCGCCTCGGCGGTGATCCGCGAGCCCGCGGTGCCGCCCGCCCCGAACACGACGATGTTGCTCATGACCGCCTCCCGCCCCCGTCCGGCCGGGGCGGTGACCGTCTGCCTGCCCGCCCGCCGGGTTGCCGTCCGCCTCCCAGGTTATGGAGCGGGTGGCCCGGCCGGTGCGGTAACCGGCGATCCGACGGCTCAGTCGACCAGGGCGGAGTAGACGAGCTGGCGCAGCTGCGGCCGCAGCGGGTAGGTGCTCGACGGCAGGAGCTGGGTGAAGAGCAGCGCGGTGACCTCCTCGACCGGGTCGACCCAGAACGCCGTGCTCGCCACCCCGCCCCAGTAGTACTCGCCGACGCTGCTCGGCACCCGGCTCGGGACCGGGTCCTCCACGACCGCGAAACCCAGCCCGAAGCCGATCCCGTCGAGGGTGGTCTCGGCGAAGCCGCCGGCGGAGAGGGTCTCCAGGTCCCGCCCGCCGGGCAGGTGGTTGCGGGTCATGAAGCGCACCGTGCGCGGCGCCAGCAGGCGCGCCCCGTCCAGCTCGCCGCCGCGCAGCAGCATCTGGGTGAACCGGTGGTAGTCGGCGGCGGAGGAGATCAGGCCGCCGCCGCCGGAGAGCAGCAGCGGCTTCTCGTACGCCAGGGCGCCCAGCTTGTCGTAGCGGAACGCGCGGCCGGTGCGCGGGTCCGGCGCATAGAGCGCGGCGAGCCGGTCCGCGGCGTCGCCGTCGGCCCACCAGTGGGTGTCGGTCATGCCCAACGGGCGGAAGATCCGGTCGGCGAAGAAGGCGTCCAGGCTCTGCCCGGAGACCACCTCGACCAGCCGGCCCAGCACGTCGGTGGCGACCGAGTAGCCCCAGGCGGTGCCGGGCTGGAACAGCAGGGGCAGCTCGCCGAACGCCTGGCAGGCGTTGGCCAGGTCGACGTCCGCCGGCGGGTACAGGTCGTAACCGGCGGCCCGGTAGAGGCCGTCGACCACCGAGGTCTGCATGAAGCCGTACGTCAGGCCGGCGGTGTGGGTGAGCAGGTGCCAGACCCGGATCGGCTCGACCGCCGGCACGGTGTACGGCTTGAGGGCCGAGCCCTTGCTGTAGACCCGCAAATCGGCGAACTCGGGCAGCCAACGGCTGATCTCGTCGGTCAGCTCGAAGCGGCCCTCCTCCCAGAGCATCATCGCGGCGACCGAGGTGACCGGCTTGGTCATCGAGTAGATCCGCCAGAGGGTGTCCGCCTCGACGGGCGCCCCCGCCTCGATGTCGCGCAGCCCGTACGTCGACGAGTGGGCGATCTCGCCGCGCCGGGTGACCACCACCTGCCAGCCGGCGAGCCGGCCGTCGTCGACGTACCTGCCGAAGTGCTCGTCGATCCGCGCCAGGCGCGCCGGGTCGAAGCCGATCTGGTCCGGGTCGATGCTGCGTGCCACACTCACGCCGCCGAACCTACTAGCCGGTACCCCGCGCCGGAAGAGCCGGCCGCCACACATGTCGTACGCGCTGAGTAGCCTGGCCCGATGCCCGAGCTGACCGAGGACGCGACCTTCCGCAACGAGGACTGGTACGGCGAGGAGTTGGTGGACCGGCACTTCGTCGGCTGCTCGTTCTTCCACGTCGACCTGACCGAGGCGGTCAGCCAGGGCGCGGTCTTCGACGGGTGCACCTTCGGCAACGTGCGGTTCAACGCCTCCCGGCACACCGACTCGGCCTTCACCCGCTGCACCTTCCAGCGGTGCAACTTCTTCGAGGCCGAGTTCACCGGCTGCAAGCTGGTGGGCAGCACGTTCGCGCAGTGCGACCTGCGACCGTTGACGGTCTCCGGCGGCGACTGGTCGTTCGTCGCGCTGCCCGGCGCCGACCTGCGCGGCGTGCGGATCACCGACGTACGGATGCGGGAGGTCGACCTCACCGGGGCCAACCTGACCGGCGCCACCGTCACCGGCGTGGACCTCTCGGCCGCGCAACTGCACAGTTCCCGGCTGTCCGGCGCCGACCTGCGCGGCAGCGACCTGACCGCGCTGGACCCGACCGTCGTGGAGCGGGCCGGGGCGATCGTCGACCCGGCGCAGACCGTGGTGATCGCGCAGGCGCTCGGGTTCGAGATCCGCTGAGGAAAGCCGCCACGGGTTGTCCGGATTGGCTGCCACGCTGAGCCCCATGACATGGTGGTCCGACCTCCTCCGCGAGGAACCCGAGTTCGCCGAGCGGGTGCGTGCCCGCTTCGCGGTCCGCAAGCACGGCACGATGGCGACGCTGCGCCGGGACGGCTCGCCCCGGATCAGCGGCACGGAGTTCGACTTCGGCCCCGAGCACCTGCGGCTGGGCAGCATGGCCGGCGCGCTCAAGGCCCTCGACCTGCGCCGCGACCCACGGGTGGCGCTGCACTGCCCGACGGAGGACGCTCCCGAGGACGATCCGCGGTCCTGGGACGGCGACGCGAAGATCGCCGGCCGGGCGCACGAGGAGCCGCCCGGCGACGACGGCTCGCACCGGTTCCGGATCGAGCTGACCGAGGTCGTCCTGACCCGGGTCGGCGATCCGCCGGACCACCTGGTCATCGAGAGCTGGCACCCCGGCCGCGGGCTGCACCGCCGCCAGCGACACTGAGCCCCGCGGGAGGCCCTGGGCGTTCGCCCGGTGACCGGCCGCGCCCGGGGGTAGCGTGAGCGCGACGAGGAACGACACGGACGAACGGGAGGGCGGATGACGTCGGGCGAGCAGGTGCTGGACAGCCCGCAGGGCTGGGTGGCCGACCACATCCGGCGGTACGTCGACACCGACGGCGCCGAGGGCCACGAGTGGCGGCCGGGCGTCTTCACGCTGCTGCTGACCACCCGGGGCCGGCGCAGCGGGAAGCTGCGGCGCACCGCGCTCATCTACGGCCGCGACGGCGACGCGTACCTGGTGGTCGCCTCGCAGGGCGGCGATCCGAAGCACCCGGCCTGGTACCTGAACCTGCTCGACGAGCCGCTGGTCGAGGTGCAGGCGGGCGGCGAGCGGTTCACCGCGCGGGCGCGTACCGCGACGGCCGAGGAGAAGCCGCGGATGTGGTCCACGATGGCCGCCATCTGGCCGTCGTACGACGAGTACCAGGCGAGGACCGACCGGGACATCCCGGTCGTCGTGCTCGACCGCGTCTGACCAGGGGCGGCGGGTCGCCGTTACCCCGTGGGTAATCGACGCCGGGCGGGCGCCGGCGCGAGACTCGGCGTACCGCACCGGCGACCCGGCCGGTCGGAAGGCCCACGAGGAGGATCCGTGCCCGCGTTCGCGCTCGCCCACCTGTACGCACCGCAGATCAACGAGGACGTCCTGACCTACATCGAGCGGATCCAGGCCACGCTGGACCCGTTCGGCGGCCGGTTCCGGGTGCACGGCGCCGAGGTGGAGGTCAAGGAGGGCGACTGGCCCGGCACCGTGGTCATCGTGGAGTTCCCCGACCTGGAGCGCGCGCCCGGGCCTGGTACGACTCGCCGGCCTACCAGGAGATCGTTGCGCTGCGCACCCGGCACATCCCGGGCGCGGCGCTGATCGTCGACGGGGTCGCCCCCGACTACGACGCCCGCCGCACGGCGGCCCGGCTGCGGGAGCGCGCCGCCCGCTGATCCGGCGAAGTCCGAGCCTGACCAGAGTCGTTCTTCTGGGCCGGGACAGTTTGTCCGTCGCGCTGCGTTCGCCGTGTCGTAACTTTCTGCTGTCCACGTCCGACAATCCTCTGTGGAGGCTCGACCGATGAGCAGCACCATCGCCCGCACCGTCCGTCCGCCCGCCCCACGCGGCGCCGGGGAGCCGTCCGGGGAGGTGCTCCGGGAGATCCCGCTGCCGCCGTACGTCACCGCCGAGGACGCGCAGTTCGCCGTCCGGGCGGTGGTGGTGCACGCGCCCCGAAACTGGTCCGGCGGGACGGTCTGTCGCAACGACGCGAGCCCGCATCCGTGTCGGCTGCACCGCTGGGGCGTCCGGGTGCTGGCGCAGCGCGGCCTGCGCCCCGCCGACATCGCCGCGCTGATCGCGGGCGGCGACCCGACCGCCGAGCCGCTGCGGCGCCCGGGCGCCTGAGCGCCGGCGGGGCCCTCGCACCCGGCCCCGCCGGCCCGCCGGCGGGGCCCCGGCCCGGGCCCCGCCGACCGGTCAGCAGGCGACGGGCTTCACCCAGGAGCACTCCCGGCCCTCGGGGACCCGGGGGGCGTCGGGCGCCGTCGGGGGCGCGACCCGCGCCGCGGCGGCGCCCTTCTCGGTGTACGAGGCGAGCGCGATCGCGATCTGGTCCTCCAGCCCCTTCACGGACGAGGCCAGGTAGTTGTTGAGCAGGATCGAGAACGCGAGCACCCGCCCGTCGGCGTCGGTGACGTAGCCGGAGAGGCCGGAGACGCCCGTCAGGCTGCCGGTCTTGGCGTGCACGTTGCCCGCCGCCGGGGTGCCGCGCATCCGGCTGCGCAGCGTTCCGCCGACGAAGCGGTCCGCGTCGCCGGCGACCGGCAGGGCGGCGTACCACGTGTCGAACCAGGGCTCGGCCCGGACGGCGGTGAGCAGGTCCACGAACTCGTCGGCGGGGATCAGGTTGCGCCGGGAGAGCCCCGAGCCGTCCCGTTGGCGCAGTGTGCCGGTGTCCATCCCCGCGTCGGCGACGTACTCGCTGATCGCCGTCAGCCCGGCCGTCCAGGTGCCGGTGCCGGAGAGCACCCGGCCGATCTCCTTGGTCAGCACCTCGGCGTGCCCGTTGTTGGACAGCTTGAGGAACGGCACCATCAACTGGGCCAGCGGCATCGACTCGTGCCGCCCCACCTCGGCCGCGTCCTTCGGGGTGGCCTGGCCCAGCACGGTGCGGCCGAGCACCCGTACGCCGTGCTTGCGCAGCGCGGAGCGGAAGACGTCGGCGGCGTAGCCGGTCGGCTCCCAGACGGTCACCCAGTCGCTCTCCGGCGCGTCGCCGAGCGCGATCTGCCCGGTGACCACGACCGTGTTGCCGCCGTGCGCCCGTTCGAACGAGATCGACGTCTCCCCGTCGGCGACCGTCTGGGCCCGGTTGTCGATCTTCAGGTACCCGGTGGCCGGGGTCGTGGTGACGACCGGGCGGGCGCCGGCGCTCGCGCCGGGTGCGGCCTGCACGATGACGGTGCCCGCGTCGTAGTCGGTGTCGGGAGCCACGGTCAGGGCGGAGACCTGCGCCGCGTAGTAGTAGGGCTCGTCGTCCCAGGTCCAGTCGGGGCCGAGGCGGGTGCTGTCGTAGCGGGTGTCGTCGGCGACCAGGTTGCCGGTGACGACCCGGACGCCCTTGGCGGCGACCTGCGCGGCCAGCGCGTCGTAGTCGGCGGCGAGCATGGTCGGGTCGCCGCCGCCGCGCAGGTAGAGGTCGCCGGAGACCAGGCCCGCGCGCCGGGTGCCGGTGGTGTGCACCTCGGTGGCGAAGCGGTGCCCGGGCCCGAGCAGTTCGAGCGCCGCGGCCGAGGTCAGCAGCTTCGTGTTGGAGGCGGGCACCAGACGGCGGTCGCCGTTGCGGTGGTAGACGGTCTCGCCGGTGGCCGCGTCCTTCACGACCACCGATGCCTGCGCCCCGGCCAGCCGGGAGTCGGCGAGGATCGCGTCGATGGTGGCGTTCAGGCGGGTCGCCGCGGGGGTCGGCGACTCGGCGGTGGCGGTCGGGGCGCCAGCCGTGGCGGCGGCGGCCACCAGCGCCGCCAGCGCGAGCGTCCGGGGGAAGAGACGACGATGCATGCGCTGATGCTGCCACGGAGGTATTCGCCAGAGAAGACCGCCAACCGAAAGAAAATTTCCGTTCAGCCGTCGAGTGGCGCGGCGGTGACCGGCCCGCCGGACGCCTCCGGGGTGAGGACGGCGACCGCCCGGTCGACCAGCCCCTCCGCCACCAGCACCAGCCGCCGGCACTCGGGGTCGCCGGTCCGGTCGGGGAGCCGACCGGCCAGGGCGCGCACCTTCTCGGCCGAGGCGTCGTCCAGCACGAACCCGTCGGCCCGCCACCGCCCGTCGACGCTGAAGAACGCCTTGCTGTCGTGCTCCAGGTCGCCGTTGAGCACCACCGTCCGGTCCCCGCCGCTCAGGTCGCTCGACGCCTCGTTGAGCCCCCACGCCTCGTACGACGCCGTGCCCTCGGTCGGCGCCTCGGCCACCCCGACGCCCGTGCAGCCGCTCAGCAGCACGCCCATCGCCGCCGCCGGCAGCAGCGCCCGCCATCCCCGCCGTCCACCCATTCCGCCTCCCGCCCGAGCCCGGCCCGTACGCCGATCAGACTCCGGGCGAGGCGGGCCGGTTCCTACCGAACCGGAACGCCACGACGCCGGCGGCGCGGCGCGCCGTGTGAGCGGCGAGACGCCACCCGGCGGGCAGTCGGAGCGGGCGGGCGTTGTTGTACCCGGCATGGACGAGCGCTCCGTCGACGTGCTGGTGATCGGGGCCGGCCAGGCCGGCCTCTCCGCCGGCTACCACCTGCGCCGCGCCGGTTTCGCCCCCGGTGACGGCTTCGTGATCCTCGACGGGGACGACGGGCCCGGCGGGGCGTGGCGGCACCGCTGGCCGACGCTGCGGCTCGACCGGGTGCACGGCTTCCACGACCTGCCCGGCCTGCCGTTCCCGGCGGCGGATCCCGACCGGCCGGCGGCCGAGGTGGTGAGCGCCTACTTCGCCGCGTACGAGCGCGAGTTCGACCTGCCGGTACGGCGTCCGGTGCGGGTCCGCGAGGTGCGCGACCGGCCCGACGGCCGGCTGGACGTGCTGACCGACGGCGCTGCCTGGTCCACCCGGGCCCTGGTCAACGCCACCGGCACCTGGACCCGGCCGTTCTGGCCGCACTACCCGGGCCGGTCGGGCTTCCGGGGCCGCCAGCTGCACACGGCCGACTACCGGGGTCCCGCGGAGTTCGCCGGCCGGCGGGTCGTGGTGGTCGGCGGCGGGACGTCCGCCGTCCAACTGCTCGCCGAGGTCTCCGCCGTCGCGGCCGGCACCACCTGGGTGACCCGGCGCCCGCCCGACTTCCGCGACGAGGAGTTCACCCCCGAACGGGGGCGGGCGGCGGTGGCCCTGGTCGACGCGGCGGTCCGCGCCGGCCGCCCGCCGGCCAGCGTGGTCGGGGTGACCGGACTGCCGCTCACGCCCGAGCTGCGCCGGCTGCGCGAGCGCGGCGTGCTGGACCGGTTACCCGTCTTCGACCGGATCACGCCCGACGGCGTGGCCTGGGACGACGGCAGGTTCGTGCCCGCGGACGTGATCCTCTGGTGCACCGGCTTCCGGGCCGCGCTGGACCACCTCGCGCCGCTGCGGCTGCGCGCGCCGGGCGGCGGTATCACGATGGACGGCACCCGGGTGGTCGCCGACGAGCGGATCCACCTGATCGGGTACGGACCGTCGGCGAGCACCGTCGGCGCCAACCGGGCCGGCCGCGCGGCGGTACGCGAGATCCGGGCACTGCTCGCCCCGGCCGGCGCCGGGCACTGACCACGCTCTATTTGACGGATGCCCCGACAGGAGGCAACGTAGGCCGTGGAGGGGCCCTGACCTGCCCCGACCTGCGACGGCGATGTGCGTGTCGCCCTTCCATCGCCTCCCACGTGCGCTCGTGCGCGGGCCGAATCCCGGTCCGCACCGCGTATCCGAGAATCCACGAGGAGTTCCGCCATGCTCACCATGACCGACAACGCCGTGATGGTGATCCGAGACCTCGCCAACCAGCAGGACGTCGCCGAGGACGGCGGGGTGCGGATCGCCGCCGACACCCAGGCGGGCTCGCTCACCGTCGAGCTGGTCGCCGAACCGGTCAAGGGCGACCACGTGGTCGACAACCAGGGCGCCCGGATCTTCCTGGACTCCGACGCCGCCGAGCTGCTCGGCGACGCCTCGGTGGACGCGACCGTCGACGACGAGGGCATCGTGCAGTTCGGGTTCACTGAGAAGCAGTGACGTGCCCCGTGCGGGGTCGCCGGCGCTGAGGTAGCGGGTCAGCCGGCCCGGCGGGTCTCGCCGCCCCGGTGCGGCCGGGCGGGCCGACCCCGCTCGGCGGCCGGCTGACCGGAGCGCCACGGCCCCGGCCGGGCCTCCCGCCCGGGGCGCGCCAGCGTCGCCAGCACGTGCGCCAGGTGGTGGGACGTGCTCCACGCCGCCCAGTTGCTGGCCGAGCCCGCACCGGCGCCCCGCCGGGCGCGCCGGACGATCTCGTGGTCGCCCCAGGAGAAGTCGGCTCCGGCGGCGGGCCAGTGCGGCGCCGAGACCAGCGCGCGGCACAGGTCCGCGAACCGGTCGTCGCCCCGCCCACCCCGGCGCGACCAGCGGTACACCCACCAGGCGTCGTCGGTGGTGTAGCGCACGGTGGGCAGCCGGTCGCCGGGCTGATCGGCGCCGGGCACCGCCGAGCCGACGCCGTAGTCGCCGTACCCGACGCCGAGGTCCGCCAGCCGCTGCCAGAGCCGCCAGTCCCAGCGGTCGAGGCGTACCGGCTCGTCGGTGGGGAGGCGAGACACCGCGGGCGGCATCCCGCCGGCCGCCACGCTCACCGACCGCCAGGCGTGCCGGCGGGCCCACTCCAGCAGCCGGCGTAGCCGCGGCTCGGCGAGCCGCACGTCGGCCGCGCAGCACACGTCCCCGGCGTCGAGGAGCAGGTCGCACTGCTCGGGGACGAGGCGCGTGAGGCGCCAGACGCGCTCCACCGCCGCCGTGGTCGCGTCCGGGCCGGCCCGGTCCTGGCCGACCCGCAGCCGGACCACCGCCCGGTGGGCGTGGCACCGCGCCGCCGCTCCGTGCGCCACCAGGCGCCGGTCGCTGTCCGCGAGCCCGATCACCGGCACCAGCGGTACGCCCCAGCGGGCCAGCTCGGTCTCCGGAGCGTCGGGCAGACCGGTGACGTCGACGGCCGGGAGCAGCCCGGTGGGCAGCCGACCGAGAACGTCCAGTATGTACGAGTCCAGGATGGACACCTGGAGAATCGGGGCGAGCAGGGGGGTGACGACGTCGTCGAGATGACCGAGCGCCTCCAGCTCGCCCCGCCGACTGGCGAGGATGGGGCGGTAGACCGGTTCCGCCGCCCGGCCTCCGTGGGCGGGCACCATACCCCAATGTAGCCAGACATCGGTGTCGGTCACAGGGTCGATCGGCCCGCCCTTGTACGCCCCGGAACGCCGTCCGCCGACGCCCGCCACCGGACGCCCGACGTCTCACGCCGTCCGCGGCACGCCCGACGCCGTACGCGGAACGCCTGATGCCGCCGTCCGCCGTTGACGGCAGGTCCGGACGCGACCCGGCCGGCCGACGCCGCCGCCGCCCCCCTGACGTGGGAGGCGGCGGCACCGGGGTCAGTCGTCGTCGGAGTCGTCGTCATCGTCGCGGTCGTCGTCGTCATCGTCGTCGACGGGCTCCTGCTCGGCCTTGACCACGGCGCCGTTCTCCCGGTCGACGTCGATCTCGTGCTCGGTCTGCCCGGCGACGATCTCCACGCTCCACACGGGCCGGCCGTGCTCCTGCTCGGCCTCGATCTCGACGACCTGGCCGCCGCCCGCCCGGGCAAGCGCGATCTCGCGGGCCCGCTGCTCGCTGACGGCGTCCCCGCCGGTCGCCGGGGCTCCGCTGCCCGACGGCGTGCCGGGGGCCGCCGAGGTGCCGCCGGTCGCCGGGGCGCTGGTCGCGTTGTCGTCCGGGGTCGCGGCAGTGGTCGGGGCGGTCGTGGCGGCGGTCAGGGTGGTCGCCTGGGCGGGACCGCTGTCGGCAGCCGCGACGCCGAGGGCCGCGCCGGCTACGGCGAGCACGGCCATGCCGCCGACCGACGCCAGGATCAGGGGGTTGCGCTTCATCTCGGTTCGCCTTTCCTCGGTTCCTGACCACGAGGATCGCGCCCGGCCGGATAGCGGCACGCTGCCCGAACGCTAAGCCCGGGTTAAGGTCGCCGCGTCCGGTCGCCGCGTCCGGTCGCCGGGACCCCGACCGCCCCGCCCGACGCGGCGCGAGCTGCCCGGTCAGGGCGTCGGCGGGCCGAGTTCGAGGCGTACCTCGGCGCCGCCGGAGGGCGCGGTGTGCAGGGTGAGGCGGCCGCCGGCGGCCTCGGCGGCGCGCCGGGCGATGTCCAGGCCGAGTCCCGTGGAACCGGCGGTGCTGGCGCCCCGGTCGACGGTGTCGGGCGCGATGCCCGGCCCCTCGTCCGCCACGGTCAGCACGGCCCGGCCCGCCCCGGCCGTCAGCCGGACGGCGAACGCCGTGCCGTCCGGGGTGTGCGCGAAGACGTTGCCGAGCAGGGCGTCCACGGCCGCCGCCAACTCGTCGGCGGGCACGCCCACCGGCAGCGGTCCCGGCGCCAGGTCCAGCGTGACCGCGCGCCCCGTGTCCTCGGCCAGCACGGACCAGAACGCGACCCGTTCGGCCACCACCGTGGCCGCGTCCGCGCTGGCCGCCCCGGCTGTCGGCGCCCGCCAGCGGGCCTGCCGGATCAGGCCGGTGACCGCCCGCTCCAGCCCGTCCACCGCCGCGGTCACCCGGGCCGCGTCCTCCGGGTCGCGCAGCGACTCGGCCTCCAGCCGCAGCGCGGTCAGCGGGGTGCGCAGGCGGTGTGACAGGTCGGCGACCTCCTCCCGCTCCTGCGCCAGCAGCACCTGGATCCGACCGGCGAGGTGGTTGAGGGCGCCGGCCACCTCACGCAGCTCCGGCGGCCCGGCGGGCGTGACGCGCGCGTCCAGTTCGGCGTTCGCCAGCCGGTGCGACACCGCGGAGAGCTCACCGATCGGCCGGACCAGGGTGCGGGCCAGCCGGTCGGCGACGGCCAGCCCGATCAGCACCAGCAACACGCCGAGCAGGGCCAGGACCAGCCAGGAGCGGGTCACCCCGGCGGTCAGCTCCTCGGGCGGGACCACCGTGCGGATCACCCCGGTGCCGTCGGGGCGGCCCTGCACCGCGATCACCACCTCGCGTCCCCGCCCCGACTCCGCGGTGAGGCTCCGCCCCCGCGCCGCCAGCGCCACCGCGGGCGTCCGCGGGGCCGGGGTGCCGAGCACGGTGCCGTCGGGCAGGAAGACGCTGACCGGACGGTCGGACTCCGCGGCCAGTTGCTCCACCGTCAACCGGATCGTCGCGGTGTCGGCGGTGCCGACGACGGTGACGAGGCTCTGCGCGTCGGCCGTGGCCCGCACCGTGGCCCGGTCCTCGGCGACGGTCCGCACCAGCAGCGCCAGCGGCACCAGGAAGGCGACCAGGGTGAGCACGCTGACCGCGGCGACCAGCAGGGCCAGCCGCGCCCTCATCCGGCGCTCCCGGGCGCTTCGAGCCGCACCCCGACGCCCCGCACCGTGTGCAGGTAGCGGGGCGCCTGGGCGCTCTCCCCGAGCTTGCGGCGCAGCCAGGACAGGTGCACGTCCACGGTCTTGTCGGCGCCGCCGTACGGGATCTGCCACACCTCGGCGAGCAGCTCCCGTTTCGTGACCACCTGGCCCGGCCGGCCGGCGAGGTGGTGCAGCAGGTCGAACTCGCGCGGCGTCAGCTCGACGGGCTCGCCGTCCAGGGTGACCTGCCGCGACCTCGGGTCCACCCGCAGCCCGCCGACGACCAGCGCCGGGTCCTCGGGGACGGACCCCGCCCCGCGCCGGAGCACCGCCCGGATCCGCGCGTCGAGCTGCGCCGCCGTGAACGGCTTCACCACGTAGTCGTCGGCCCCGGCGTCGAGCACCCGGACGATCTCGGTCTCGTCGTCGCGGGCGGTGGCCACGATCACCGGCACGACGCTGACGGCGCGCAGCATCCGCAGCAGCTCCCGGCCGTCCAGGTCGGGCAGGCCCAGGTCCAGCACGACGAGGTCGGGCCGGTCGTCCAGCGCGTCGCGCAGGCCGGCCATCGCCGTCGAGGCGGCGGCCACCGCGTGCCCCCGTTCGCGCAGCGCCCGCAGCAGCGGCGTACGGATCGTCAGGTCGTCCTCGATGAGCAGCAGGCGGGCCACAGGGGGCAGGGTAGCCGCCGCCGGACGCGCCGGCCCGGGTCCTTAACCGTCCCTTAGCCTCGGCCAGGGCTCGGCCCAACCCGGGATCGGGGACACTCGGTGGATGCGCCGCCGTTCGTTCCTCGCTGTCGCCGGTTGGCTGGCCACCGCCGCCGTCGCCACCCTGATCGGGGTGGCCGCGATCCGGTGGGTGGGGGAGAGCATCGCCGGCACCCCGGGCGGCGTCGTGCTGAGCCAGGAGGAGGTCGAGCGCGCCCTGGCCTCGCCCGAGTCGACCGCCACCGGCGCGGGGCCGTCGTCGCCGGCACCGACCATTTCCGGCGCGGGGCCGTCGTCGCCGGCACCGACCGGCTCCGCTCCGCACGGCGAGCGCCGGGCCTTCGTCACGGCGGGCGGCACGGCCGTGGCCGAGTGCGGGCCGGACGGGGTGCGGCTGGTCTCCTGGGCGCCGGCGCAGGGTTACCGCGTCTCCGACGTCGACCGGGGGCCGGACGACGACGTGGAGGTCGCGTTCGCCGGCCCGGCCGGCGAGTTCGAGCTGAAGGTGCGCTGCGTCGGCCGGGAGCCCGTGGCGGCCGCGGACGACGACTGAGCGCGCCACCGCCATCGAGGAGCGCGCGACGACGGCGCTCCGCCGCCCTGGCGCGGGACACGAGCGCGCGGCGCCGCTCAGACCCCTCGGGATCGGAACGTCGCCGCGCTCTGGCCGTCTCCCACCACCGCAGCCGTACGGCAGTACGTCAGCGGGGACCTGGCTCGACCGGCGCCGTGCGCCCGTCCCTGTCTCGATCCCCGCCCACGGAGGCACCAAACCTGGGATCAGTGGGGAATTCCACCATCTGCACGTCTCGGCGTGGCGTCGCGCCCGAGCGGGTATGTGCGTCGGCATGGAGCATTACACGATCGCGACCGTCGCCGAGAAGAGCCCGGATTTCCGGCGGGTGCTGTGGACCGGTGAGCACACCCAGCTGGTGATCATGACGATCCCGCCGGGTGGCGAGATCGGCGAGGAGGTCCACGAGGACATCGACCAGATTCTCACCTTCGTCAGCGGCACCGGCGAGGCCCGGGTGGCGGGGGAGAAGCGCGAGGTCGTCCAGGGCGACCTGGTGGTGGTGCCGGCCGGTACGAAGCACAACTTCGTCAACACCGGCCCGAACCCGCTGGTGCTCTACACCGTCTACGGTCCGCCGGAGCACGCCGACCAGGCGGTGCACCGGACGAAGGAGGAGGCCGACGTGGCGGAGGAGGCCGGCGAGGACGAGCCGCCCACCTCCTGACCCCGTGCCCCGGCGGGGCTGTCTGAGGCGGGCCGAACGGGGTACCCGCAGCGGGTGGACCAGCCGGCGATCTCCGACTACGGATTCCTCTCCGACTGCCGCTCGGGCGCACTGGTCGGCCGGGACGGATCGATCGACTGGTGGTGCCCCGACCGGTTCGACGCCCCGTCGGTCTTCGGCCGGCTGCTCGACCCGACAGCCGGCCACTGGCGGCTGGCGCCCGTCGCGGCCGGGCTGCCCGGGCACCGGACAGAGCGGGCGTACCTCGCCGACACGCTGGTGCTGCGCACCGTGCACCACACCCCGGAGGGCAGCGTGGCGGTCACCGACGCGCTCGCCGCCGAACTCGGCGCCCGGGGCCACGAGCTGGGGATGAACTCGCCGGCGGTGCTGCTGCGGGTGGTCGAGGGGCTGACCGGGCGGGTGCGGATGTCGCTGGACTTCCGCCCCCGCCCGGAGTACGGCCTGCTCACCCCCTACCTGCACGAGCGGCCCGACGGCGGGGTGCTCGCCGCGGCCGGCCCGGTAGTGCTGAGCCTGCGCGCCGGCGGGCTCCCGCTGACCGTCGAGCGGGACCGCGTCCGGCAGGACTTCGAGGTCGCCGCCGGGCAGGTGGTCGGCTTCGACGTGGCGTACGGGCGGGCGTACGGGGCGGCGCCGGTCCGGCTGGACCCGGTGACCGCGCTCGCCGAGACGGTGCGGGCGTGGCAGGCGTACCGGGAGGCGCACCACTACGACGGCCGCTACCCGGGCCAGGTCCGGCACAGCGCGACCGTGCTCACCGGCCTCACGTACGCCCGCAGCGGCGCGGTCGCCGCGGCCCTGACCACGTCGCTGCCGGAGCGGACCGGCGGCGACCGCAACTACGACTACCGCTACTCGTGGCTGCGCGACTTCGCGATGACCATGCGCGCCCTCTGGGTGGCCGCGTGCCCGTCGGAGGCGTCCCGCCTCTTCGCCTGGGCGGCCCGGTCGATCGGCCGGATCGGCCCCGCTCCCGTGCCGGTGCTCTTCGGGCTGGAGGGGGAGCGGGACATCTCCGAGTACGAGTGCCACCACCTGCGCGGCTACGCCGACAGCCTGCCGGTCCGGGTCGGCAACGACGCCTGGCGGCAGCGCCAGCTCGACGTGCCGGGCGAGGTGATCTCGGCGGTCTGGCGGTTGCGGGACCACCTGGGCGAGACGTTCGACGAGGAACTGCGCGAGATGGTGCTCGGCCTGACCGAGCAGGTGGCGGCCACCTGGCACCTGCCCGACCGGGGGATCTGGGAGACCCGGGACGCCGACCGGCACTACCTGTCGTCGAAGGTGCTGTGCTGGGTGGCGATCGACCGGGCGGTGCGGCTCGCGCCCCGGCTCGGCGACCGGGCCGACCCGCGGCGCTGGGCGGGCATCCGCGACGAGATCCGGGCCGCCGTGCTGCGCGAGGGCTGGGACGAGCGGGTCGGCGCGTACACGGGGGCGTTCGGCTCGCCCGAGCTGGACGCCTCCGCGCTGCTGCTGCCGTTGGTGCACTTCCTGCCGGCGACCGACCCGCGGATGCGCGCCACCATCGAGGCGGTCGAGCGAGAGCTGGACGCCGGCGACGGTCTCCTCCGGCGCTGGGGCACCGACCCGGCCGGCTTCCTGCTCTGCTCGTTCTGGCTGGTGGAGTGCCTGGTGATGGCCGGCGAGCGGGGGCGCGCCGAGGCGCTCTTCGAGCGGGTGCTCGGGCACGCCAACGACGTCGGCCTGTTCAGCGAGCAGATCGACCCGCGTACGGGCGCGCAGCTCGGCAACACCCCGCAGGCGCTGTCGCACATCGGCCTGGTCAGCGCCGCCTGGCGCCTCACCGACCCCACCACGGACTGACGGCGGTGAGGAAGGCGCGACCCGTCAGGCCGGCAGCACCGGCACGTCGGCGACGTCCACGGTCTCCGGGTACTTCAGCCCGGACCCGGTGTTGAGCACCACCACCCGCTCGCCGGCCCGGATCCAGCCGCCGGCGCGCAGGTGCCGGGCGGCGGTCAGGCAGGCGGCCCCCTCCGGGCAGAGCAGCAGCCCCTCCCGCGCCGCGAAGTCCCGCAGGTCGGCCAGGATCTCGGCGTCGTCGACCGCGATCGCGGTGCCGGCGCTGGCCCGCAGCGCGTCGAGGATCAGCTCGTCGCCGAGCGGGGTGGGTACGGTGATGCCGAACGCCACGGTGTGCGCGTCGGCCCAGGGCCGCGCCCGCTCCTCACCGGCGGCGAAGGCCCGGACGATCGGGGCGCAGCCGGTCGACTGCACCGCGACCAGGCGGGGCAGCCTGTCCTCGATCCAGCCCAGCTCGCGCAGCTCGTGCAGCGCCTTGTGGATGCCGATGAGGCCGACCCCGCCCCCGGTGGGATAGACGATCACGTCCGGCACCTGCCAGCCGAGCTGTTCGACGATCTCGTACCCCATCGTCTTCTTGCCCTCGAGCCGGTACGGCTCGCGCAGCGTGCCGGCGTCGAAGACCGCGCCGCCGGAGTCGGCGACCAGCCGCGCGACGTGCCGGCCGGCGTCACCGATCAGCCCGTCGACCAGGCGCAGGTCGGCTCCGGCGGCCACGCACTCCCGCCGGCAGACGGCCGGCGCGGACAGCGGCATGACGATGGTCGCGCCCAGCCCGGCCCGCGCGGCGTACGTCGCCCAGGCCGCGCCCGCGTTGCCGTTGGTCGGCATGGCGATCCGCTCCACGCCCAGCTCGCGGGCCCGGCTGACGCCCACCGCCGCGCCGCGCGCCTTGAACGAGCCGGTCGGCGTCAGCCCCTCGTCCTTGACCAGCAGGTCCGGGATGCCGATCTCCGCGCCGTAGGCCGGGGTACGCAGCAGCGGCGTCCAGCCCTCGCCCAGCGTGGTCGTGTGCCGCGGGTCGGCCACCGGCAGCAGCTCCCGGTAGCGCCAGAGGTCGGCCGGGCGCAGCGGGAACCGCTCGGGGGTGAGCACCTTCGCCACCGCGGCCAGGTCGTAGCGGGCCAGCAGCGGCGAGCCACAGTCGCAGAGGTTGACCAGCTTGCCGGCGTCGTGCTCCCGCCCGCAGCGCGGGCACTCCAGGTGGGTCAGGTACACGCTGCTCCTCGCCGTCTCGACTCGTGTCGCGGATCGTGGTCCCGCTCGTGTCCCGGCTTCCGGCCGCCCCGTTTCTCAGCCCGCGTCGATGCTCAGCCAGCGCCGGCTGCGGCGGCCGGGCTCGTAGGCCGAGTCCAGCCGCTTCGCCACCACCCCGGGCAGCCCCTGCTCCCGCCCGGTCCGCAGCGCCTCGGGGCCGGCACCGGGGAACCAGGGCGGAGTTTGCCAGTGCGGGCCGGCGAGCGCCAGACCGTCGAGCAGCTCCCGGCGCTGCGCGTACGGCAGGTCTGTGCTGGTCACGCCCTCCAGCCAGAGCAGGTCGAAGATCAGGTACTGCGCGTCCGGGGTCCGGCGTCCGCCGCGGGCGGGGCGTACCCTCCCGGCGGTGTCGATGCGGACCAGGACGCCGTCCAGCACAGCCTCCGCCGGGGCCAGCTCCTCGGCCATCTCGCGCAGCCATGGGTACGTCCCGGAGATGTCCTCGTCGTCCTCGGAGAGCAGCCGCAGGCGTCCCCCGGAGACGTACGCGACCGCGCGCACCCCGTCCCAGCGCAGCTCGTAGCCCCACTCCGCCTGGTCCCTCGGCAGCTTCGCCGCCGGCGTGGGACGCATCGGGCGGACCAGCTCCGGCATGCTCGTCCAGCCCTCTGGCGGCGGGTCGGTGCGCCGGACCATCCAGTCCCGGCCACCCTTGCCGCCGGTGGCGAAGAGCACGTACCGCCCGGCGGTGCGCTCCCCGTTGAGCACGACGATGACCTCGTCGTCGCGCCACTTCTCGCAGCGGTACGTGCCCCGGTCGTGGATGGTCATCCGGCCGCCGCCGTACTCGCCCGCCGGGATCTCGCCGTGGAAGTCCAGGTATTCCATCGGGTGATCCTCGGTGTGCACGGCGAGGTGGTTGCGGCCGGTGTCGCGGGGCAGCCCGCGCGGCACCGCCCAGGAGGCCAGTACGCCCTCGTGCTCCAGCCGCAGGTCCCAGTGCAGGCTGCGGGCGTGGTGCTGCTGGATGACGAACCGGGCCGTCCCCTCGGCCGGCTTCTTCCGCCGTGGGGGCCGCTTCGGCACCGGCTCCGGGGTGCGCGCCGCGTCCCGTTTGCGCCGGTACTCCTCCAGCCGGTCAGCCACTCCCGCATTCTCCGGCAAACCGCGTCGGCCCGCTGGGCGCCCGGTTGTCCGGATCGGCGGAGCATGTCGGGGGTCAGCACGGGTAGACCCGTCGGCATGGACCACCAGGAGCAGCCGACGGTTCCGCTCCCGGGCGAGGTGCGGATGCCTCTGCTCGGCTTCGGCACGTGGCAGGCCACCGGCCGGGCCGGGTACGAAGCCGTGCTCGCCGCGCTGGACGCCGGCTACCGGCACGTCGACACCGCCACCATGTACGGCAACGAGGAGGAGGTCGGCCGGGCGGTACAGGAGAGCGGGCTGCGCCGTGAGGACGTCTTCGTCACCACGAAGCTGCCGCCGGACCGGGTCGGCCGGGAGCGGGAGACCCTCGAGGCGAGCCTGACCGCGCTCGGCACCGACTGCGTCGACCTGTGGCTGGTGCACTGGCCGCCGTCGAACCCGGGCGACAGCATCCCGATGTGGCGGGAGATGCTCGCCGCCCGGGACGAGGGGCTCGCGCGGGCGGTGGGGGTGAGCAACTACAGCACCGCCGAGATCGACGAGCTGATCCAGGCGACGGAGGAGAACCCGGCGGTCAACCAGATCCGGTGGAGCCCGTCGCTGTACGACCGGCAGCGGCACCGGGAGCACCGGGACCGGGGCGTGGTGCTGGAGGGTTACAGCCCGTTCAAGACCAGTGACCTCGCCGACCCGGTGCTGACCCGGATCGCCGCCGCGCACGACGTCTCCCCGGCCCAGGTGGTGCTCCGCTGGCACGTCGACCACGAGATCGTGGTCATCCCCAAGTCGGTGACCCCGGACCGGATCCGCGCCAACGCCGACATCTTCCACTTCTCGCTCACCGCCGAGGAGATGCGCGACATCGACGCCCTCGGCAACCCCTGACAGCCCCCTCGGCGACCCTTGGTCGCGGGGTCGGCGGGGCCCGGACAGCGTTCGGCGTTGCCAAATTCCTTCAGCCCGGATAGGGACGATGAAGGGTATCGACATAGATGCTCGTGACGATATAGCGTGCGCGTCACCAGTTCATCGGTCAGTCGGAACCCCTCCGCCCTCGCTGAAGGAGCCCCCATGAACGCGCCACGACCCGCCCGCCTGCGCCGCCGCAGGCTCCTGGGCATGTCGGCCCTGGCGGCCACCGCGGTGGTCGTCGCCGCCAAGCCCGCCGCGGCCAGCGCCGCGCCGATCGCCGCGCCGAAGGCCGAGTGCCTCGCCGACCTGTTCGGGGAGTCCTGATGGCCACCATTCCCTGGCTGGTGGACGTCCTGCGGGGGGCGGGCGTCCAGGTCGTCGTCGAGGGCGACTGGCTCAACCGGATGCGCCCGGGCGACTTCAACCCGATCGGCGTGCTCTGGCACCACACCGCCGCGACCTCCAGCGCCACCAACCCGCACCCGGCGCTCAACGTCTGCATCAACGGCCGCTCCGACCTGCCCGGCCCGCTCTGCCAGGCCCTGGTCGACTACCACGGCGTCTTCCACGTCATCTCCGCCGGCCGCTGCAACCACGCGGGCGTCAGCGGCGGCAGCGGGCCGATCCCGGCCGGGGACGGCAACACCCTGATGATCGGCTGGGAGATCGACTACAACGGGGTCAGCCAGCAGATGACGGCGGCGCAGTACAACGCGTCGATCGCCGCCACCGCGGCTGTGCTCAAGCGGTTGGGCCGGGACTCCAGCTACGCGCGCGGGCACCGGGAGACGAGCACCACCGGCAAGATCGACCCGTCGTTCATCGACCTGAACAAGATGCGCTCCGACGTCGCCGCGAAGATGGCGGGTGGCACCACCTGGAGTTCCGTGGTGGACAACTCCACCGCCGGCCGGTTCACCGCCAGTTCCAGCTGGGGCACCTCGACGTACTCGGGCCAGCGCTACGGGGCCGACTACCGCTTCGCGGACCCCGTCGCCGCCAGCGACGCCGCCTGGTACAAGTTCAACGTCCCGGCGACCGCGAACTACCAGGTCGACGCCTGGTGGCCGGCCAACGCGGGCTACAACGCCGCCGCGCCGTACATCATCTCCACCACCACCGGCAACCGCACGGTCATCGTCGACCAGCGGGCCACCGGCGGGCAGTGGCGCACCCTCGGCACCTTCACCCTGCCGGCCGGCGACGCCAACCGGGTCGCCGTCAGCCGGTGGAGCTCCGCCAGCGGCCTCGTCATCGCCGACGCCGTCCGACTCACCCGGGTCTGACCGCCGGTCCGATCCGTAACGACGTCCGCCAGGTTCCCGGGGTGGCCTGGCGGACGTCGCGCGTCCGCGCGCGGTGCTCAGGAGGCGGGCAGGGTGTGGGCGAGCGTCCAGCCGTTGACCGCGCTCGACCCGGTGTTGGTGATCTGCCCTGCGGAACGGGCCCGGGGCATTCGAGAGGTAGGTGAGGTTTGCCACGCCCGGGCCCCGCGGTGGGCAGGCGGTCCACCGCGCAACGGGATCGGCCCGCCGAGGAATGTTTCGGAGTGGAACGATTGACTCTGGTGTGTGCCGATTGCGCCGAGTAGTGTCTTGCCTCCAACGCGTTCCGCACCCCTCCGGAGGCGTACACCACCATGGGTGGCTTCTCCCTGCGCATCCTCGTCGTCGGCGCGGGCATCGCCGGCCTGTCCGTGGCCCGGGCGCTACGGATGGTGGGCCTCCGGCCCGACGTCACCGAGAGGTTGCCCCCGGGCGAGAACGCCGAGACCGGCCTCTACCTGCCCGGCAACGCCGCCCGGGCGCTGCGCCGACTGGACCTCGACGGGCCGGTCCGCCCGCTCGGGCAGGTCATCCACCGCCAGCGGTTCCTCGACGCGGCCGGGGCGCCGCTGTGCGAGGTGGACCTGGACGCGCTCTGGGCCGGCGTCGGGGAGTGCCGGGCCCTGCCCCGGTCGGAACTGCACCGGGTGCTGCTCACCGGGGCCGGCGGCGCCGTCCGGCACGGCGTCGAGGTGCGCACCCTCGACCTGCTGCCGCGGTCGGTCGGCGTCACCTTCGTCGACGGCACCGCCACCGAGTACGACCTGGTGATCGGCGCCGACGGGCTGCGCTCCACCGTCCGTGCCCTCGCCGCGCTCGGCGGCCCGCCCCAGCCCGCCGGCCAGGTCGTCTACCGCAGCGTGGTGCGCGGCGGCCCCCGGATCGCGGAGTGGACCGCCCTGCTCGGCCAGCGCGCCGGCTTCCTGGCCGTGCCGCTCGGCGCCGGGCGGCTGCACTGCTACGCCGACGAGGCCGGCGCGGTCGCGCCGGCCGACCCGCTGGCCCGGCTGCGCGAGCTGTTCGGCGACTACGGCGGGCCGGTGCCGGAGGTGCTGGAGGTGCTGGACCGGGTGCACGTCGGGGTCACCGAGGAGGTGGAGCTGGGGCGCTGGTCCCGGGGGCGGGTGCTGCTCGTCGGCGACGCCGCGCACGCCACCGCCCCGACGCTGTCCCAGGGCGCGGCGATGGCACTGGAGGACGCCGTCGTGCTCGCCGAGTCGCTCCGGGCGGCCGGCGACGTCGAGGCCGCGCTGGCCGCGTACGAGAGTCGTCGTCGCCCCCGTACGCGATGGGTGCGGGACCGGACCCGCGACCGCAACCGGACCCGGGACGTGCCGCCGGCGCTGCGCGACCCGCTGCTGCGCGGGCGCGGCGGGCGGATCTTCGGCGAGCACTACCGACTGCTGCTCGGCCCGCTGTAGATCGCGGCGAGCCGCCCACCAGAGCGGGTGGCGCAGGTTACCCGACCACCCCACGCGGCGCAGCCACCTGCCGGGGACTATCCTCCTTGCGGATGACGGCCCGCAGATAACCAGCGCGTGCCGAGCGGGACAACCCAGAACCGGAGGCCACTCGTGACCACCGTCGCACCCAAGCCGGTCGTGACCCGGCCCTGGCCGGTCCGAGCGCCGGTCAAGGGGTCGGCCATCGCGCGGCTGCTGCGGACCACGGACGCGAAGCAGATCGGGATCATGTACATGGTCACCGCGTTCGTGTTCTTCATGATCGGCGGCCTGATGGCCCTGATCATGCGGGCCGAGCTGGCCCGACCCGGGCTGCAGTTCCTGTCGCCCGAGCAGTACAACCAGCTCTTCACCATGCATGGCACGGTCATGCTGCTGTTCTTCGCGACGCCGATCGTGTTCGCCTTCGCGAACTACATCGTGCCGCTGCAGATCGGCGCGCCGGACGTGTCGTTCCCCCGGCTGAACAGCTTCGCCTACTGGCTGTTCCTCTTCGGCGGCTCGATGACGATGGT
This sequence comes from Micromonospora sp. NPDC047465, assembly GCF_040643125.1. Classification (NCBI taxonomy): domain Bacteria; kingdom Bacillati; phylum Actinomycetota; class Actinomycetes; order Micromonosporales; family Micromonosporaceae; genus Micromonospora; species Micromonospora sp. NPDC047465. The sequence goes on along the minus strand of NZ_JBEYTP010000021.1, from coordinate 73,362 downwards.
CGGCTTCATCACCCCGGGCGGGGCCGCCGACTTCGGCTGGACCGCGTACGCGCCGCTGAGCGGCGTCGAGCACTCCCCGGGCGTCGGCGGCAACCTGTGGGTGATCGGCCTGGTCATCTCCGGTCTGGGCTCGATCCTCGGCGCGGTCAACCTGATCACCACGATCCTGACCCTGCGCGCGCCCGGCATGACGATGTTCCGGATGCCGATCTTCACCTGGAACATGCTGGTCACCAGCCTCCTGGTGATCCTGGTCTTCCCGCTGCTGGCCGCCGCGCTGATGGCGCTGGCCGCGGACCGCATCATGGGCTCCCACGTCTACGACCCGGCGACCGGCGGGCCGATGCTCTACCAGCACCTGTTCTGGTTCTTCGGTCACCCCGAGGTGTACATCATCGCGCTGCCGTTCTTCGGCATCATCAGCGAGATCATCCCGGTCTTCTCCCGCAAGCCGATCTTCGGCTACAAGGGCCTGGTCGCCGCGACCATCGCCATCGCCGCGCTGTCGATGAGCGTCTGGGCGCACCACATGTTCGCCACCGGCCAGGTGCTGCTGCCCTTCTTCAGCTTCCTGAGCTACCTGATCGCCGTGCCGACCGGTATGAAGTTCTTCAACTGGATCGGCACCATGTGGCGGGGCCAGGTCAGCTTCGAGACGCCGATGCTCTTCTCGATCGGCTTCCTGGTGACGTTCCTCTTCGGTGGTCTCACCGGCGTGCTGCTGGCCAGCCCGCCGCTCGACTTCCACCTGCACGACTCGTACTTCGTGGTGGCGCACTTCCACTACGTGCTCTTCGGCACGATCGTGTTCGCCGTCTTCGCCGGCATCTACTTCTGGTTCCCGAAGATGTTCGGCCGGATGCTCGACGAGCGGCTGGGCAAGGTGCACTTCTGGCTGACCATGATCGGCTTCCACACCACGTTCCTGGTGCAGCACTGGCTGGGCAACGAGGGCATGCCGCGTCGGTACGCCGACTACCTGCCCGAGGACGGGTTCACCAACCTCAACATGATCTCCACGATCGGCGCGTTCCTCACCGGTATCTCGACGCTGCCGTTCATCTGGAACTGCTGGAAGTCGTACAAGGCCGGGCCGGTCGTCGAGGTCGACGACCCGTGGGGCCACGGCAACTCGCTGGAGTGGGCGACCAGCTCGCCGCCTCCGCTGCGGAACTTCGACCGGATGCCGCGGATCCGCTCCGAGCGGCCGGCGTTCGACCTCAAGTTCCCCGAGCTGGCCGCCGGGCAGACGCTGGCCGGCCCGCCGGAGGGCGGCGCCAAGCCGCTGACCAGCGAGTCCGACGGCGGCGCGAGCTACCAGGAGGACGTCGCCTCCAACGTCGACCGCCGCTGACGCTCACGCACCACGTACGACGGGCGCCGCCCCCACAAGGGGCGGCGCCCGTCGCCGTTGTCGGGGGTGACGCCGTCCGGTCGCCTTCCGACCGGGGCGCGGAGAGCGGTACGGGTCCGCGGCGCCGGCCGGCGGCGGGACCGGGCAGGCGGGCCGGGACGCCGGCCGGCCGCACCGATCCACTGACGGGATCGGGGCGGCCCCGGCCGGATGGACGTCAGGCGCGTCGACGCCGATTTCGGCGCTGGCCGCCGGTGGGCATCCCGTCCGACGGCCCGTAGCCGGACCCCCGAGGCGTCCAGAAGGCACCGGCCTGGTCGACGAACTGCCCGACGTGCCGGCGGCCGGCCGAACGGTGGGGCCGCGACGTGCCGCACCGCCCAGCACCGAGCAACCACGAACCGCTGCGCCGGAAGCCCACGCCGCCCACGCCACCTACGGCAGGGCAGGGATGTCGGCGAGGGCGGGGTCAGGTGGCGGCGAGCGGGGCCAGCTCGGGCTCGGATTCGGGGGTGGCCGGGGTGGTGGCGCGGCGGCGACGCAGCTCGATCGGGAGCACGGCCAGCGCCACCAGCGCGCCGATCGCGCCGGTGACCGCGAAGCCCCAGGCCGGGGCGGAGGCGTCGATCACGGCGCCGGCGAGCGGGGCGCCCACCGCGATGCCGACGGTGACCGCCGAGCCGTGCAGGCCCATCGCCTCGCCGCGGACGGACGCGGGAACGAGCCGGCTCACCGCGTCGGCGGTGGCCGCGAGGGTCGGCGCGCAGAGCGCCCCGGCCGGGATCAGCGCCAGGCAGAGCAGCCACCAGTGCGCCCCGCCCAGCCCGACCGGGATGGTGCAGAGGCTGAGCGCGGCCATCAGGGCCAGGGGCGAGAAGGAACGGCTGACGGCTCCGTACGCGAAGCCGCCCACCAGCGAGGCGACCGCCCACACGGCGAGTACGGCGCCCGTCCACCCGACGTCGCCGCTCTCCCGGAGCACGGCGACCACGGCCACGTCGGTGCCGCCGAGCACCAGCGTGCCGGCGGCGCTGATCGCCAGCACGGCGAGCAGCCGCGGGGTGAGCCACGCCCGACGGGGCACCCTCGGCTGCGGCCCGGTCGGCTCACCGCCGCCCCGGACGGGCGGGTTCAGCAGCCAGAACGCGATGCCGGAGGCGACGATCCCGGCGCCGACCAGATAGAGGGTCGTCCGGGCGGAGATCGCGGTGACCGCCGCCACGGCCAGCGCCGGGCCGACCATGAACGACAGCTCCACCGACATCGAGTCCAGCGCGTACGCGGGGCGGCGCCGCTCCGGCGGCACCATCGCCGCGATGGACTGCCGGACGACCGAGAAGATCGGCAGGGCCAGCGAGCCGGCCAGGAACGCGGCCGGCAGCAGCAGCGGGTAGGGCAGCATCGGGGCGGTGGACCAGAAGAGCGCCTCGGCGATCCCGGTCAGCACGAGCACCGGCCGCAGGCCGCGCCGGTCGACCAGCCGGCCGAGCAGCGGGCCGCCGATGGCGGCGCCCACGGTGATGGCCGCGCCGACGAGCCCGGCCGCCCCGTAGCCGCGCCCGAGGTCGAGCACGACGTAGAACGTCAGGGTCACCCCGGTCGCGGTGAGCGGGACGCGGGCGAGCACCGACACCAGCAGCAACGACCGGAGACCGGGCAGGGCGAGCGCCTCCCGGTAAGGCTTCAGGTTCATGTCGGTGCGTACCTCCGCCGGACATCCTCGGCCCGGGGTACGACACCCGCCAACGATTTACCGCCTCATGCGGCCCTGATCACAGGCTCCCCGCGCAGGGTGACTCCGGCGCCCTCCATCGCCCGCAGCGCCACGTCGGTGGTCGCCGGGGCGACGGCGGCGGTCAGGTCCAGCAGCACGGTGGTGGCGAAGCCCTCCCGGGCGGCGTCCAGGGCGGTGGCCCGGACGCAGTGGTCGGTCGCGATGCCGACCAGCTCGACCGTGTCCACCCCGTGCCGGCGCAGCCAGTCGGCCAGGCACTCGCCGTCGTCGGCGTGCCCCTCGAAGCCCGAGTACGCCGCCGCGTGCTCGCCCTTGTGGAAGATCGCCTCGATCCGGTCGGTCGCCAGCTCCGGGTGGAACTCGGAGCCGGGCGTGCCCACCACGCAGTGCCGGGGCCAGGAGTCGATGAAGTCCGGCGGGTCGCCGAAGTGCGCGCCCGGGTCGACGTGGTAGTCCTTCGTCGCCACCACGCGGTCCCAGCGGCCCGGCTCGGCCGCGAGCAGTCGGGTGATGCCGGCCGCCACGCCGGCCCCGCCGCCCACGGCCAGCGAGCCGCCCTCGCAGAAGTCGTTCTGCACGTCCACGATGATCAGCGCGTTGCCCACTGGAGGGCTCCTTTCAGTCGGCCGGTACGACAGTGACGGGGATGGCGGGGTCGCCACCGGAGAGCTTCAGCCCCTCCCAGGGGATCGAGATGAGGCACTGCCGCAGGTGCTCCCGCGACTCGTCCAGGGTCGGCAGGTCCACCGGCTCGCCCCCGACCAGGAACGGCCGCTGCAGCAGCCGGTCGTTGGGCTGCCGGTCGGGCACGCCCTGCGGGACGATGACCTCCTCGGTGGCGGTGCCGGTCGGCTTGTGCCGGCGTACGGCCACCTTCCGGCCGCCGATGGTGCCCTTGCGCTCGGAGCGCTTGACCACCGCCCGGCCGTCGACCTCGACCAGCTTGTAGACGAGCCCCGCGGTGGGCGCGCCGGAGCCGGTGACGACGGCGGTGCCCGCGCCGTACATGTCGACGGGCTCGGCGGCGAGCGCGGCGATGGCGTACTCGTCGAGGTCGCCGGAGACGATGATCTTGGTCTCGGTGGCGCCGAGCGAGTCGAGCAGCTCGCGGGACTGCTGGGCGATCACGGCGAGGTCGCCCGAGTCGATCCGGACGGCCCGCAGGTCGGGCCCGGCCACCGCGATCGCGTTGCGGATGCCCTCACTGATGTCGTACGTGTCGACCAGCAGCGTGGTCTCCTTGCCGAACGTGGCGACCTGCGAGGCGAACGCGGCCCGCTCGTCGTCGTGCAGCAGGGTGAACGCGTGCGCGGCGGTGCCGGCGGTCGGGATGCCGTACCGCTGCCCGGCGGCGAGGTTGGAGGTGAACCGGAACCCGGCCAGGTACGCGGCCCGCGCCGCGGCCACGGCCGCCTCCTCGTGCGCCCGCCGGGAGCCCATCTCGATCAGCGTCCGGCCGCGCGCCGCGGTGACCATCCGCGCGGCGGCCGCCGCCACCGCGCTGTCGTAGTTCAGCACCGAGAGGACCAGCGTCTCCAGCACGACGCACTCGGCGAAGCCGCCGGAGACGGTGAGGATCGGCGAGCCGGGGAAGCACAGCTCGCCCTCGGCGTAGCCGTCGACGTCGCCGGTGAAGCGGTAGTCGCGCAGCCAGTCGGCGGCCCGCTCGTCGACCACCCCGGTGCGGCGCAGGAAGTCGATCTCGTCGGCGTCGAAGCGGAAGTCGCGGATCATCTCGACCAGCCGGCCGGTGCCGGCGACCACCCCGTAGCGGCGGCCGGCGGGCAGCCGGCGGTTGAACACCTCGAAGACGCAGCGGCGGTCGGCGGTGCCGTCGCGCAGGGCGGCACTGACCATCGTCAGCTCGTAGTGGTCGGTCAGCAGCGCGGGGCGAAGGGTGCTCACCGCCCCAGCCTAGAGTTCACTCCGCCAGGCCGCCCTCGTGGCCCGGGATCGCCCGCAGCGCGGCCCGCAGCTCGGCCCGGCCGGTCACGCCGAGCTTGCTGTAGATCCGTTGCAGGTGGTTCTCCACCGTGCGGGCGGAGAGATAGAGCCGCTCCGCGATGACCCGGCTGGTCACCCCGTCCGCCGCGAGCCGGGCCACCTGCCACTCGCGCTCGCTCAGCGCGGGCGCCCCGGCCTGCAACGCCGGCGTGCGGATCAGGTCGCAGCGGCCGAGCAGCGCGGCCAGGCGTTCCCGGGCCGCGCCCGCCGCCGGGGACCGCTGTCGGCGCAGCCGGTCCAGGGCGGCGGCGGTCGCCTCCGCCGCGTAGACGGCCAGGTCCAGCGCCTCGAAGCCGTCGGCCACCCCCAGCAGGTCGTCGGCGGAGCCCGCCGCGGCGGCGCGGGCGTGCCGGGCCAGCAGCGGCGGCAGCAGCCCGTCGACCCGTTCGGAGAGCTCCGCCAGCCGCTGCGCGACCGTGCGCCGGCTGCCGTCGGAACAGGTCGGGCCGACCGGGGCGGTCGCCCGGTCCAGCCGGACCAGCTCGTACAGCACGTGCACCTCGTGACCGGCGAAACCGTCCGTCCGGAGCCGGTCGGCGAGCTGGACGAGGTGCTTGGCGGCGCCGGGAACGTCGCCGCCGGCGGCGAGCACCGCGCCGCGCGCCTGCTCCAGCCACGGGTACAGCACGGCCATGCCCGGGGCGTGGGTGCGGTCGGCCTCCGCCATCGCCTCGGCCGCCTGCGCGGCGTCGCCGCGCAGGGCCGCCGCCTGGGCCCGTTCGGCCTGGGCCAGGCCGGCGTAGACCCGGCTGGTCGCGAGCACCGCGCACGCCTCGAGACTGGTCCGCAGCGCCGCGTCGCTCTGGCCGCGCAGCCGAGCCGCGTACGCCTGGAGGATGGCCAGGTAGCCGGTGCCGAGCCGGAAGTCCCCGGCACCGGCCAGGTCGGCGAACTCGTCGGCCACGATCGCGTCGATTCCGGCCAGGTCGCCGGCGAGCGCCAGCCGGGTGCCCCGGGCCAGCTCCAGGGCCAGTTGCAGGTACGGCATGTCGGCCCGCCAGCGGCCCGCCTCGGCCTGCACCTGGTCGATCGCGGCGGCGCTGCGGTGCAGCTGCCCCTGCGCCGCCTGGAGGTAGGCGATGGTGCTGCGGGCCAGCTCCCGGGCGGAGACGCTGGCGGCCGGCCGGTCCAGCACCGTCTGCCCGAGCCGCAGCGCGAGGCCGGTGTCCATCCGGTGCAGCCGCATGATGCCCTCGAAGGCCAGCACCCGGGCCTGGTCGGCGGAGTCCTCCAGCGTCGAGCCGCGGGCCGCGATCTCCTCCACCGTGGACTCCCGGCTCAGGCCCCAGTAGCTGACCATGCCCCGCACGGTCAGCCAGCGGCTGAGCCGCCGGTCGCCGTGGATCTCCGCGGAGACCGCGTCGAGGACCGCGATCGCCTCCTCCGGCCGGTCGGCGAACATCAGGATGGTGGCCAGCAGCTCCGCGGCGTCGAACCCGCCGCCGGCGTCGAGCGCCGCGCGGGCCAGCCGGGTCGCCAGCGGTACGTCGTAGCGGGCGAACGCCTGCCCGGCCGCGTCGAGCAGCAGGGTCGGGTCCTGGGCGGTGCCGGAGTCGAGCCGCCAGACCGCCACCCGGAGCAGGTCGTCGCGGCGTCGCTTGCCGATCTGCTCCAGCAGCTCGGCGAGGCGGGCCTCCAGGCGGCGGGTCCGGCTGACCGGGCAGCGGCGGCGCATCACCTCGCCGTAGAGCGGGTGCGCCAGCCGCACGTTGGCGCGCCGGTCGTCGCGCACCACGACGATCAGCCCGCGCTCCTCGGCGTACTCCACGTCTGCCGGGTCCACGGCCTGGTTGAGCAGGTGCAGGCCGAGCGGCTCGCCGAAGGCGACCAGCTCGACCACCGCGCGTACGCCCGGGGTGAGCTGCCCGATCCGGGTGTCGATCAGGTCGGTCAGGTTGGGCGCCAGCTCCAGCCGGCCGGTCCACTTCCAGACCCCGTACGTGCGGGTCAGCTCCCCGCGGTCGGCGGCGAACACCAGCTCGCGCAGCAGCAGCGGGTTGCCCGCCGAGAGCCGGCCCAGCCGGTCGGCGGAGGTGGCGTCGACCGGGCCGTCGAGCATCTCGGAGAGCAGCCGGGTGGTCTCGGCCGGTGCCAGCGGGTTCAGCTCGACGTGGTCGACGAGGTCGTCGGTCCACAGCGCGCGGATGGGCAGCGGGAGCTGCTCGCTGTCGCGCAGCGTGCCGATGACCGTGGCGTTCTCCGCGCGGGCTACCAGGTGCACCAGCGCGGCCGAGGGCGGGTCGAGCAGGTGCGCGTCGTCGATCGCGAGGACGATCCGGCGGCCGGCCGCCTGCTGTTGCAGCACGTCCACCGCCCAGCGCAGGATGCCGGCGGGGGACAGGCCCTGCGGCTGCTCGGCGGGGAGCACCTGGACCAGCCCGCCGAACGGCAGCGCGGCGGTGGTGGCGCTGGCCGCGATCCACCACACCGCGTACCCGTCGCGGGGCAGCGCCGCCACCCCCTCGCGCAGCAGACGGCTCTTGCCGATGCCGGCGCTCCCGCTGAAGAGAAGGCCCCGCCCCTCCGCGCCGGTCACCGCCGACAGCAGGCGGCTGAGCTCATCCCTTCTGCCGACGAAACTCCACCGACTCATCGAGGCAGCATATCCATCGAAATCCGTCCGCGCCCGCATCGTCACGCAGCGAAGTTGAGTAATCCCGTGATTACTCCTAAGTATCCGAGGTGTTCGGGTAGGGGCCCTGGTCGCCCGTAGTCTTTCCGGCATCCGGGGGTGTGACCCGGACGATTCCACGCGGCCTGCCACCGCCGGTCGCCTGCCACGGGAGGCCGCCCTCGAATGAAGCCCGGTCCTCTCCCCGCGGTCGACGTGCCCGATGACATGGCCGGCGCCGCGAAGCTGCCCCACCGCGGTCCCCTGCCCACCAGGCTCGGGGTGACCGAGCCGGGGCCGGAGGAACCGCTGGCCGTGGTCGCCGTCGGCCCGGCCGGCGCGGGTCGGCCCGAGGTGCTCGCCGGCGTGCTCCGGCTGGATCCCGGCATGCTCACCGTGCCGGCCGGGAGCTGGCTGGTGGTCCGGCACTCCCGGGTGCCGACCCGGGCCGCCTACGTGCCCGGCTACCGCCAGCCGCACTCGTACGGAGCCGACCTGCTGGCCGCCGGCCCGGCGCTGGCCCGTCCGCCGCGCCGAGTCGAGCTGAGCGTGCCCGAGCCGCTGCTGCGGCACTTCAGCCTCGTCGACACGCCGGACACGGGCGCCCTCGGGGCGGCCGGCACCCGGCTGCTGCTCGACGCGGCGGGCCGGGCCGGGGCGGTGCTCTTCGTCACCGCCGCCGACCAGGCCTTCACCGCCGTCGAGCTGAACCTGCTCGCCGAGGTGGCCCGTGCCCGCGTGGAGGTCTTCTTCGCGGTCACCCCGGGCGCGGCCGGCTGGGCGCCGGTGCCCGAGGTCCCGGCGGCGACGGAGGGCACGGGGGCGTCCGTCGCGCCGGTCGGGTCGGCTTCCGCGCCGGCCCCGGTGGATCCGGTCGCGGTCACCGTCGAGGCGCACCGGGCAGCCCTGCTCGCCGCCGTCCCGGGGCTCGCCCGCGCCCGCTGGTTCGCGGTCGCCGACGGCGACGGGGCGGACCTGCGCCGGGCCCTGGTGGGCTGGGCCGCCGACGAGGGGCTGCGGCGGGCCAGCGCCGACCCGCCGGTGCTGCCCGGGGCGCAGGGCCGGGTGCCGGTGGCCGCCGACCCGGGCGACTGGTCCGAGCGACTCGACGGCCAGGCCCGCTCCTGGGCCCAGCGCATCCGCCAGCACCTCGCCCTGGAGTTGGCCAACGCCCACCTGCGCGTGGTGCAGGAGATCGTCTTCGGCGTCGGCTGCGCCGGCCTGCCGCAGCTGCTCGACCGGGAGATGGAGGCGCTGTCGCTGCTGGCCACCGCACAGTGCGACCACGCGGTCCACCGGCTCGTCGAGGAGGCCGCCGGCCGCGTCCTCGGCGCGCCGCTGTCCGCAGGCGTGCGCCGGCGCCTCTGCTTCGCGGTGCGCTGGGGGCTGGCCGACCACCGGGCCGGCCACGAGCTGGACCGCGTGCTGCTGGTCACCAGCACCGGCGGCGTGGCCGGGCTGACCGGCGCCGGCGCCACCGACGCGCTGGCGAGCTGCCCGGGCGGCGAACGCGAGGAGGTGCTCCCGCCGGTCGCGGTGGCCCTCTCGGGCGGCTGCTGGCAGCACTGGCGCAGCCCCGGCAACCACGATCCCAACGCCGCCCGCGCCTGGGCCCAGCGCGCACTGCGCGAGATCGAGCTGGAGCTGTCCCGGGAGGTGTCCCGGCGGCTCGAGGTGGTCCGCCTCTCGCTGGACGGGGTGCTCTCCGATGCTGTCGACCACGGCATCCTGCTCGCCTGACGGCGACCGTGTCGTCCGCGCCGCCGGCCCCGCGCCGGGGCCGCCGCGGGCTGCCTCCGACGCGCCCGGCCAGGCCGGACGCGGTGTTCCACGGCGGGCCGGCGTTCCGGTTCCTCGGTTCGCCGGATCCGGTGGCACGATGGGGGGCATGGCGGCTCCGCAGGTTGCACCGGTCGAGACGCCGGACACCGATGAGGTGCCGGCGTCCGACCGGCCGTGGGTGACGATCGTGTGGGACGACCCGGTCAACCTCATGACCTACGTGACCTGGGTGTTCCAGAAGCTCTTCGGCTACAGCCGGGAGAGGGCCGAGCAGCTCATGCTCGACGTGCACCACAAGGGGCGCGCCGTCGTCTCCAGCGGCGCCCGGGAGCGGATGGAGCACGACGCGTCGCAGCTGCACGCGTACGGGCTGTGGGCGACGGTGGACCGGTCGTGAGCATGTTCCGTCGCCAGGGCGACCGCTACGTCGCCACCTTCGCCGTCGACGAGGTCCGGGTGCTGCGCAAGGTCGCCTCCGAGGTGGTCGGCCTGCTCACCGACGGCTTCGACCACTCCGACCCGGTGGTCGGCCGGCTCTTCCCCGACGTCTACCCGGAGGACCCGTCCGGCACCGCCGAGTTCCGCCGCTACACGGAGGGCGACCTCAAGACCGGCAAGATCGACCAGGCCGGCGCGATCCTCGCCGCGCTGCCCGACTCCGCCGGCGGCGAGGTGCGCCTCGACGCGGAGGCGGCCGAGGCGTGGCTGCGGGCGCTCAACGACGCCCGGTTGGCGATGGGCGTACGGCTGGAGATCAAGGACGGCACGGATCTCGGCGAGGAGCTCGACGACGCGGTCGCCGAGGACCCGACCTCCAGCCGGGTGTTCCAACTGTCGGTCTACGCGTACCTCGGGTACCTCCAGGAGTCCCTGCTCAACGCCTTGATCGACTAGGGGTGACCGGCACCACCTTAAGCTGGTGCCCCGTACGCGTTAGGCTGGAGCACGTGCTGAGCATCGACCGGTCGATCGTCGACGCGATCGTCGCCCACGCGCGTCGGGACCACCCCGACGAGGCGTGCGGCGTGGTCGCCGGTCCCGCCGGCAGCGACACCCCCACCCGGCACATCCCGATGGACAACGCCGCCCGCTCCATGACGTTCTACGAGTTCGACTCGATGGAGCAGTTGCGGGTGTGGCGCGAGATGGACGACCGGGACGAGGAGCCTGTCGTCATCTACCACTCGCACACCGCCACGGAGGCCTACCCGTCCCGGACGGACATCTCCTTCGCCGGCGAGCCGGGCGCGCACTACCTGCTGGTCTCCACCCGGGAGCCCGACACGGAGGAGATCCGCTCCTTCCGGATCGTCGACGGCGTGGTGACCGAGGAGCCGGTGCGCATCCTCGACGCGGGGGTGGACCCGCACGCCGTGCAGTCCTACATGTTCGGGCAGAGCCCGGCGACGGTCGACTACGAGTGTTCCGGCCGCTGACCCAGCGCCGCACCACCCGTCCACGTCCCGTCACCTTCCGGCACACCCGATCATCACCGAGGAGCACGACACCATGGCCATCGAGGTTCGCATCCCCACCATCCTGCGTAGCTACACCGGCGGCGCGAAGGTCGTCGAGGGCGCCGGCGACACGCTCGGCGACCTGCTCGCCGACCTGGACTCCCGGCACGCCGGCCTCCGGGCCCGGCTGGTCACCGACACCGGGGCGCTGCACCGCTTCGTCAACGTCTACGTCAACGACGAGGACGTCCGCTTCCTCGGCGCGCTCGACGCCAAGCTCAACGACGGCGACAGCGTGACCATCCTGCCGGCCGTCGCCGGTGGCGCGTTCGGCTTCGCCGCCGCCGCGGCGATCGCCGGCCACCGCGCGTCCGTCGCCGCCGGCTGAGGCGGCCGCGATGACGCGGTACGACAGCCTCCTCGACGCCTGTGGGGGCACGCCCCTGGTGGGCCTGCCCCGGCTCTCCCCGACGGTGCCCGCGGGGGCGCCGCCGGTGCGGCTCTGGGCCAAGCTCGAGGACCGCAACCCGACGGGCAGCATCAAGGACCGGGCGGCCCTGTTCATGGTCCGCGCGGCCGAGGAGGCCGGCCGGCTCCGCCCGGGCGACACCATCCTCGAGCCGACCAGCGGCAACACCGGCATCTCCCTGGCCATGGTGGCGAAGCTGCGCGGCTACCGGCTGGTCTGCGTGATGCCGGAGAACGTCTCGACCGAGCGGGTGCAGCTGCTCCGGATGTACGGCGCGGAGATCATCTTCTCGCCGGCCGCGGGCGGCTCGAACCAGGCGGTGGCCACGGCGAAGCAGATCGCGGCCGAGCACCCCGACTGGGTGATGCTCTTCCAGTACGGCAACGAGGCCAACGCCCGGGCGCACTACGAGACCACCGGCCCCGAGCTGCTGCACGACCTGCCCACCATCACGCACTTCGTGGCCGGCCTCGGCACCACCGGGACGCTGATGGGCACCGGGCGTTACCTGCGCGAGAAGGTCGACGGGATCCAGGTCGTCGCGGCCGAGCCGCGGTACGGCGAGCTGGTCTACGGGCTGCGCAACATCGACGAGGGGTACGTCCCGGAGCTCTACGACGCCACCGTGCTGTCCCGGCGCTTCTCCGTCGGCACCCGGGACGCCGTGCTGCGGACCCGGCAGCTGGTGGAGGTCGAGGGGATCTTCGCGGGCTTCTCCACCGGTGCGATCCTGCACGCCGCCTTGGCGGTGGCGCACGAGGCGGTCCGGGACGGCCGCCGCGCCGACGTGGCGTTCGTGGTCGCCGACGGCGGCTGGAAATACCTCTCCACCGGCGCGTACGGCGGCACCCTCGCCGACGCCGAGGCGGCGCTGGAGGGTCAGCTCTGGGCCTGAGGACGTCGCCGCAGGGTCACCGCCCCGCGCGGTGGCCCTGCGGGCGGCTGCCGGCCACGGTGAGCCCCCTGCTCACTCAGCGCTACCGTCGGGTCTCGGCTCGTCACGCGCCGGCCGCGCGTGGCGCGGCGGGCCCGGGGCGGGTGTCACGTTGGTGACAACTTCCTGTGGATGACTCTTGCCGCCCCGCGTGCCGGCGTAGGCTGCGCAGCGTGGCGCACGCGTCGGTAAAGATCATCGAGAGAGCGACCGTCGGCGCGATCGCTACGCAGCGTGACAGCGAGACCGCTCGATGCGCCTGACTGTGCTGGGCTGCGCCGGCAGTTTTCCCGGCCCCGAGTCCCCCTGCTCTGCCTACCTCGTCGAGGCGGACGGCTTCCGACTCCTGGTCGACTTCGGCTCCGGGTCGCTGTCCAACCTCCAGCGCTACGCCGGGCTGCACGCCCCCGACGCCATCCTGCTGACCCACCTGCACTGCGACCACATCCTCGACGCCGCGTCCTACGTGGTGGTCCGCCGCTACGCCCCGGACGGCCCCTACCCGCCGCTGCCGGTCTACGCGCCGTCCGGCGCGCCCGACCGGCTGGCGGCCGCGTACGGGCAGGAGGACAGCACGGTCGAGGACGTCTACCAGTTCTACGCCCTCCAGCCCGGCACCTTCCCCATCGGCCCGTTCAGCGTCACCGTCGACCGGGTCAACCACCCCGTCGAGACGTACGGCGTCCGGCTGGAGCACGGCGGCCGGGTGCTCTGCTACTCCTCGGACACCGCGCCCTGCGACGCGCTGCTCCGGCTCGCCCAGGACGCCGACATCTTCCTCTGCGAGGCGAGCTACCTCGACGGCGTGGACAACCCACCGGACCTGCACCTGACCGGCCGGGAGGCCGGCGAGGCGGCGACCAAGGCGGCCGTCGGCCGGCTGCTGCTGACCCACCTCGTGGCCGCCTGGGGCAGCGAGGCGATGACCGTGGAGGCGGCCGGCGCGGCGTACGCCGGCCCGCTCGAGGTGGTCCGCGCCGGCGCGACGTACGACGTCTGACCTGGCGCCCCGTCGTCCCGGCCGCTCCGTGGTCCGGCGGGCGGGGCCCCCGAAAAACACGTCGTCCCCCTAGGATCTCGCCGGTGAGCGACTCCCCCTCCGGCGCGGCCGGCTGGCAGCCCCGCCCGCCGACCCCTCCCGCGGGCCCGCCCGGCGCGCCGTACCCGCCCGGCCCGGCCGGGTCCTGGCCGGGCCATCCGGCGCACCAGCCGCCGACGGCAGCCGGACCGCACCCGCCGGCACCCCCGGCGCACGCGTACCCGTATCCGCCGGCGGCGCAGCCGGTCGCCGCGCCGTACCCGCCGTCGCCCGCCGCCGGTGGAGTTCCCGGGTCCGCGCCGATCGCCGCCGGACCCTACCCGCCGGCCGGCCAGCCGGTCGCGTACCCGGCGGCGACCCCCCTTCCGGCGGCCGGGCCCGCCCCGGCGCCGCCGCGCCGGTCCACCGGGCTGCGGGCGTTCTTCGTGGTGCTCGCCGGGCTGCTCGCGATGGGCCTCTGCGCCGGTGGCGGCATCGCGGGGTACGTGGGCTGGTGGGCGCCCCGGCAGGACATGGCCGAGCGAAGGGCGATCTTCGCGGACTGGGGGCGGCCGCACAGCTTCACCTCCGACGGCCTCGTCGAGGGCGACGACGCGACGCTGCAGGTGTACCGGTTCACCTGCCCGCAGGGGCGGTGCCCGGTGGACCTCGGCGAACGGGTGCACGAGTGGCTCGTCGCGGCCGGCGCGCAGGACGCGAAGATCGAAAACGTGACGCGCTGCGTGGCCCAGGGCTTCCAGTACGGCGGCCCCACCTGCACCTGGACGTGGCGGGTGAAGGCGTGCCGGGCGACGGCGACGACGACCGGGCTGGACAAGGTGCCGGTCGGCTGGGACCGACCGCTCGTGCTCAACGTCCGCATCCGGGAGTGCGACTGAGGAGGGACGCACCCACGGCGGGCACCCGGACACCCCGCAACGGGCCGGCCATCGCACCGCATAGGGTGCAGGCATGGCACGACCTGACGGGCGGCGACCCGACGAACTCCGACCTGTGACGCTGACCCGGGGCTGGAGCACCCATCCGGAGGGCTCGGTGCTCGTGGAGTTCGGCGACACCCGGGTGCTCTGCACCGCCAGCGTGACCGAGGGGGTGCCCCGCTGGCGCAAGGGCTCCGGGCTCGGCTGGGTCACCGCCGAGTACGCGATGCTGCCCCGCGCCACCAACACCCGCTCCGACCGGGAGAGCGTGAAGGGGCGCGTCGGCGGGCGTACGCACGAGATCTCCCGGCTGATCGGCCGGAGCCTGCGGGCGTCGATCGACCTGAAGGCGCTCGGCGAGAACTCCATCGTGCTCGACTGCGACGTGCTCCAGGCCGACGGCGGCACCCGCACCGCGGCGATCACCGGCGCGTACGTGGCGCTGCACGACGCGGTGACCTGGCTGGCCGGGCGCAAGGCGCTGGCCGGCAAGCCGGAGAAGGTGATGCACCGCTCGGTGGCGGCCGTCAGCGTCGGGGTCATCGACGGCGAGCCTCGGCTGGACCTCAACTACGCCGAGGACGTGACCGCCGAGGTCGACATGAACGTGGTCTGCACCGGCGCCGGGGAGTTCGTCGAGGTGCAGGGCACCGGTGAGGCGGGCGTGTTCGCCCGCGAGCAGCTCGACACCCTGCTCGACCTGGCCGTCGCCGGCTGCGTGGAACTGGCCGAAGCCCAGCGGAAGGCTCTCGGGTCGTGAGCGCGAGGAGTGAGCTTGCGAGCCCCGCAGTCGCGAACAAAGGTGAGGTCTGATGAACAAGGTGCTGCTCGCCACCCGTAACCGCAAGAAGCTCATCGAGCTGCAGCGGATCCTCGACGGCGCGCTCGGCGCGCACCGCGTCGCCCTGGTCGGCCTGGACGACGTCGAGGAATACCCGGAGCTGCCGGAGACCGGCCTCACCTTCGGCGAGAACGCCCTGATCAAGGCGCGGGAGGGCTGCCGGCGCACCGGAATGCCGACGATCGCCGACGACTCCGGCCTCGCCGTCGACGCGCTGAACGGCATGCCGGGGGTGTTCAGCGCCCGCTGGGCCGGCCGGCACGGCGACGACCATGCCAACCTCCAGCTGGTGCTGGACCAGATCGCGGACCTCGGCGACGAGCACCGGGGGGCGTCCTTCGTCTGCACGGTGGCGCTGGTGCTGCCCGGCGGCAAGGAGCACCTGGTCGACGGCCGGCAGACCGGTCGGCTGCTGCGCTCGCCACGTGGCGACGGCGGCTTCGGCTACGACCCGATCTTCCTCGGCGACGGGCAGGAGCGGACCAACGCCGAGCTGACGCCGCAGGAGAAGGACGCGGTCAGCCACCGCGGCAAGGCGCTGCGCGAGCTGGCCAAGCTGGTGGCGAAGGTGCTGCCCCCAACCACCGCCTGAACGCCGACGGGCGGGCCACCGGCCCGCCCGTCCGTCATCTCCCCAGGACTCAGGCGAGGGGGCCGGTCTCGCGCTCGATCGCGGCGCGCAGCTCGCGCCCGGCCACCACGTCCCGGGCGGCCTCCATCAGCGGGGCGAGGAACACGTCCGGCCCCGGCTCCCCGGCGATCCCGCCGAGCGCCGCGACGGCCGCCCGACCGGCCGGCGACGGGTCGAGCGGGGCGCGCAGCTGGAGACCGCGTACGGCGGCGAGCAGCTCGACCGCGAGCAGGCTGGTCAGGTTGTCCAGCACGGTGCGCAGCTTCTTGGCCGCCGCCCAACCCATCGAGACGTGGTCCTCCTGCATGCCGCTGGTGGGCAGCGAGTCCACCGAGGCGGGCGCGGCGAGCCGACGGTTCTCCGCGACGATCCCGGCCGCCGTGTACTGGGCGATCATCAGCCCGGAGTTGACCCCGGCGTCGGGGGAGAGGAACGCCGGCAGCTCCCGGGACCGGGTGACGTCGAGCAGCCGGTCGACCCGACGCTCGGCGATCGCGCCGACCTCGGCGGCGGCGATGGCGAGGAAGTCCGCGGCGAAGCCGAGGGGCGCGCCGTGGAAGTTGCCGGTCGACTCGACGCGGCCGTCCGGCAGCACCACCGGGTTGTCGACCACCGAGACCAGTTCCCGGTCGGCCACCGTGCGGACGAAGTCCAGCGTGTCCCGGGCCGCCCCGGCCACCTGGGGGGCGCAGCGCATCGAGTACGCGTCCTGCACCGCGTGCGCCAGGTCGTCGCGGTGCGAGTCCATCACCCGGGAGTCCTGGAGCAGCCGGTGGATGTTCGCCGCCGAGGCCGACTGCCCGGGGTGCGGCCGGATGGCGTGCAACTCCGGCAGGAACGGCCGCTCCGAGCCGAGCATCGCCTCGATCGCGAGGGCGGCGGTGACGTCGGCCATGGTGAACAGGTGCGCGGCGTCGTGGATCGCCAGCAGCAGCATGCCGAGCATGCCGTCGGTGCCGTTGATCAGCGCCAGCCCCTCCTTGGCGGCCAGCTCGACCGGCTGCAGACCGGCCCGGCGCAGCGCGTCGGCGGCGGGGATCCGCTCGCCGGCCGGGCCCAGCACCCAGCCCTCGCCGAGCAGCACCAGCGCGCAGTGCGCGAGCGGCGCCAGGTCGCCGGAGGCGCCCAGCGAACCGTGCTCCGGCACCCACGGCGTCACGTCGTGGTTGAGCAGGTCGACCAAAGCCTCGGCGACCAGCGGCCGGACCCCGGAGCGGCCGAGCGCCAGCGAGCGGACCCGCAGCAGCATCATCGCCCGCACCACCTCGCGCGGCATCGGCGCGCCCACCCCGGCGGCGTGCGAACGGATCAGCGCGTGCTGGAGTTCGGCCCGCCGTTCCGGCGCGACGAACGTGTTGGCGAGGGCCCCGAAGCCGGTGGAGACGCCGTAGACCGGCCGGCCGGCGGCCTCGATGCCGTCCACGATGGACCGGCTGACGGTCATCGCGTCCACGGCGGCCGGGTCGAGCACGACCTTGGCGGTGCCGCGCGCCACGGCGAGCACGTCGGCGGGGGAGATCCCGGTGGGCAGAATGGTCACGGTCGTCATTGCGGCACTCCGTTGCGCAGAACCTGGCGGATCAGTGGCACACCGGGCCGGTAGGCCAGATGCAGGTGGGACGGGGCGTCGAGGATCATCAGGTCGGCCCGCGCCCCGGGCTTGAGCACCCCGACGTCGTCGCGGCGCAGCGCCCGCGCACCGCCGGCGGTCGCGGCCCAGACGGCCTCCGCCGGGGTCATCCGCATCTCGCGTACGGCGAGCGCGATGCAGAACGGCATCGACGAGGTGTACGACGAGCCGGGGTTGCAGTCGGTCGCCAGCGCCACGGTGACGCCGGCGTCGAGCAGCCGGCGGGCGTCCGGGTACGGCGAGCGGGTGGAGAACTCGGCCCCCGGCAGCAGGGTCGCGACGGTGGCGGTGTGCCCGCCCCCGGCGCAGGTGCGGTCGACCCGGCTGGAGGCCAACGCGTCGACGTCGGCGTCGGTCAGGTGGGTGCAGTGGTCGACGCTCGCCGCGCCCAGCTCGACACCGAGTTGGACGCCCGGCCCCGGGCCGAGCTGGTTGGCGTGCACCCGTACGCCCAGCCCGACGGCCTGGCCGCAGGTCAGGATCGCCCGGGTGTGGTCGGCGTCGAAGGCGCCCCGCTCGCAGAACACGTCGATCCAGCGCGCGTGCGGGGCGGCGGCGGCCAACATCGGCCCGCACACCAGCCCCACGTAGTCGTCGGGGCGGTCGGCGTACTCGGCGGGGACCACGTGGGCGCCGAGGAAGGTGGTCTCCTCGCTGACCTCGGCGGCGATCGCCAGCGAGCGGGCCTCGTCGGCGACGGTGAGCCCGTACCCGCTCTTGATCTCGATGGTGGTGGTGCCCTGCCGCATCGCCTCGTCGCGCAGCCGGCGCACGGTGGCCCGCAGCTCGTCGTCGGAGGCGGCCCGGGTGGCGCCGACCGTGGTGCGGATGCCGCCGCCGGTGTACGGCTGCCCGGCCATCCGGGCGGCGAACTCGGCGGCCCGGTCCCCGGCGAAGACCAGGTGGGCGTGGCTGTCCACGAAGCCGGGGAGCACCGCGGCGCCCCCGGCGTCGATGCGCCGGTCGGCGGCCGGCGCGTCGCGGGCCGGCCCGATCCAGGCCACCCGCCCCTCCTCGACCAGGAGGGCGGCGTCGCGCCGGATGCCCAGCGGTCCGGCCTCGCCCCCGAAGTCGTTGGTCACCAGCTCGCCGATGTCGTCGACCAGCAGACTGCTCAAGACGTCACCTCCTCGATCGCCGCGGTCAGCTCGGCCGGCACGTCGACCGTCAGGTGCCGGCCGTCGCGCACCACCGTCCGGCCGTCCACCACGACGTGCGTGACGTCCGCGGCGCCCGCCGCGAACCACATCCCCACCGGCGGTACGCCGGCCGTGCGCGGGCTGTCCAGCCGTACGGTCACCAGATCGGCGCGGGCCCCCACCGCGAGCCGCCCGGCGTCGCGCCAGCCCAGCGCGGCGTGACCGCCCACGGTGGCCGCGTCGCGCAGCTCGGCGGGGCTGAAGTGGCCACGGCGGCGGGTACGCAGCCGCTCGTCCAGTTCCACCGCGCGGGCCTCCTCGAAGAGGTCGATCACGGCGTGGCTGTCGCTGCCCAGGCTGAGCGGCAGCCCGACATCGGCCATCCGCCGGGCCGGGCCGATCCCGTCGGCCAGGTCCCGCTCGGTGGTCGGGCAGAGGCAGACGCCGGTGCCGGCGTCGCCGAGCAGCGTGAGGTCGCCGCTGGTCAGGTGGGTGGCGTGCACGGCCGTGGTGTGCGGGCCGAGCGCCCCGTGGTCGGCGAGCAGCCGGCTCGGGGTGCGGCCGTGCGCGGCCCGGCAGGCGTCGTTCTCGGCGGGCTGCTCGGAGAGGTGCACGTGCAGGGGCGCTTCCTGCCGGTCCGCCCACCCGGCCACGGTGGCGAGCTGCCCGGCCGGCACCGCCCGCACCGAGTGGATCGCCGCGCCCACCCGGGCGTGGTCGCCGGCGGGCGTGAACGCTTCGACCCGCTCCGCCCAGCGCAGCGCGTCGCCGTCGCCGAACCGCCGCTGCGGCCCGGCGAGCGGCTGCCCGTCGACGGTGGCGGTGAGGTAGCAGGTGTCCAGCAGGGTGATCCGGATCCCGGCCTGCGCGGCGGCCTCGACCAGCGCCCCGCCCATCGCGTTCGGGTCGGCGTACGGGGTGCCGTCCGGGTTGTGGTGCAGGTAGTGGAACTCGCCCACGCAGGTGATGCCGGCCAGCGCCATCTCGGCGTAGACCGCCCGGGCCAGGGCCAGATAGGAGTCCGGGTCCAGGCGGGCGGCGACCGCGTACATCCGGTCGCGCCAGGTCCAGAAGTCGCCGCGTCCACCGTGGGTGCGCCCACGCAGCGCCCGGTGGAAGGCGTGCGAGTGCGCGTTCGCGAGCCCGGGCAGGGTCAGCCCGGGCAGCCGCTCGGCGTCGGCCAGGACCTCGACCCCGGCGGTCGGTGCGCCGTCCCCGACCAGCGGCGTGACGGCGGTGATCCGCCCGTCGGCGGTCTCGATCAGCACGTCCGGGGTGGGCTCGGCGTGCTCGGGCAACCAGGCGTACTCGGCCAGCCAGCGGGTCGCGGTCATCTCGTTCGCCCCCTGTCGAGCTGCCCCGTCCATGAGACCACCGGCCCCGGCGTCCCGGCCGTCCGTCGCGCGTCCCGGCGGGGCCGCCCCGCCGCCGGCGCAAGGTTCACCGGCATGCCAGCTCCTCCAGGACCCGGGCCAGGGCGGTCACCCCGGCGGCGCAGTCGGCGTCGGTGGCCGACTCCGCCGGGGAGTGCGAGACCCCGGTCGGGTTGCGCACGAAGAGCATCGCCGTGGGCACGTGCGCGGCGAGCACCCCGGCGTCGTGGCCCGCCCCGGTCGGCAGCACCGGCGCGTCGAGCAGGGCCGCGAGCCGGCCGGCCAGGCCGCCGTCGAAGGCGACCAGCGGGGTGGCCGACTCCTCGGTCAGCGCCACCTCCGTACCGTCCCGGCGGGCCCGCTCGGCGGCCTTGGCACGCACCGCGTCGACCAGCCCGGTCAGCGTGTCCGGCTCGGCGGCGCGGGCGTCCAGCCACCCGGTCACCTTCGACGGGATCGCGTTGGTCGCGTTCGGCTCCACCGACACCCGGCCGACGGTGGCGTGGGCGCCGCGCAGCCGGGCCTCCTTGTTCGCCGCCAGCACCGTGAAGGCGTACGTCAGCATGGGGTCGCGGCGGTCGGCCATCCGGGTCGTACCCGCGTGGTTGCCCTCGCCGGTGAACTCGAAGCGCCAACGGCCGTGCGGCCAGATCGCGCTGGCGACCGCGACGGGCGCATCGCCGTCGACCAGCGCGCGGCCCTGCTCGACGTGCAGCTCCACGAAGGCGGCGAAGCGGCCGACCAGCTCCGGTCGGGCGCCCGCCGGTCGGGCGCCCAGCGCCTCGGCGAAGCTCACCCCGGCGGCGTCGCGCAACCCGGCCGCGCGGTCCACCGCGATCTCCCCGGTGAGCAGCCGCGACCCGAGGCACGGTACGCCGAACCGCGCCCCCTCCTCCTCGACGAACGCGCCGACCACCAGCGGGCGGGCCGGCGCGACACCGGCCGCGCGCAGCTCGTCCACGGCGAGGAACGCGCTGACGATGCCGAGCGGCCCGTCGTACGCCCCGCCGTGCGGCACCGAGTCGAAGTGGCTGCCGGTCAGCACCGCGTCGCCGGCCTCCGGCTCACCCCACCAGGCGAACAGGTTGCCGTTGCCGTCCTCGGTGACCGGCATGCCGCGCCGGCCGGCCTGGTCGCGGAACCACTCCCGCAGCCGCAGCTCCGGCTCGGTCAGCGCGTACCGCAGGTAGCCGCCGCTGCGGTCGTCCCGCCCGATCGGCGCGATCTCGTCCCACAGCGTCCGGAACCGGTCGGTGAGGTCGGCCTCGGCGAGGTGCTCACCACCGCCACCGACGTCGCGCCGCTGCACCGTCACGCGGCACCCCTGTTGTTCGCGACTGCGGGGCTCCGCTGCGCTGCACTCCTCGCGCTCACGCGGCACCCTCCGCCATCGGCACCCGCACCCCGGTGGCCTCCGCGACCTCGCGGGCGGCGTCGTAGCCGGCGTCGACGTGCCGGATCACGCCCATCGCCGGGTCGTTGGTGAGCACCCGCTCGATCTTCTGCCCGGCCAGGGCGGTGCCGTCGGCGACGCAGACCTGCCCGGCGTGGATCGACCGCCCGATGCCGACCCCGCCCCCGTGGTGGATCGACACCCAGGACGCCCCGCTGGCGGTGTTGACCAGCGCGTTGAGCAGCGGCCAGTCGGCGATCGCGTCGGAGCCGTCGGCCATCGCCTCGGTCTCCCGGTAGGGGCTGGCCACGCTGCCGCAGTCCAGGTGGTCCCGGCCGATCACCACCGGCGCGCTCAGCTCACCGGAGGCGACCATCTCGTTGAACCGCACGCCGGCCTTGTCGCGCTCGCCGTAGCCGAGCCAGCAGATCCGCGCCGGCAGGCCCTGGAACGCGACCCGCTCGCCGGCCATCCGGATCCACCGGGCCAGCGACTCGTTCTCGGGGAACAGCTCCAGGATGGCCCGGTCGGTCGCGGCGATGTCGGCCGGGTCGCCGGAGAGCGCCGCCCACCGGAACGGGCCCTTGCCCTCGCAGAACAGCGGCCGGATGTACGCGGGCACGAAGCCGGGGAAGTCGAAGGCCCGCTCGAACCCGCCGAGCTTCGCCTCGCCCCGGATCGAGTTGCCGTAGTCGAAGACCTCCGCCCCGGCGTCGAGGAACCCGACCATCGCCTCGACGTGCTTCGCCATCGACGCCCGCGCCCGGTCGGTGAACTCGGCCGGCTTCGCCGCCGCGTAGTCCCGGGCGTCGGCCAGCTCCACCCCCTCCGGCAGGTACGACAGGGGATCGTGCGCGCTGGTCTGGTCGGTGACGATGTCGACGGCGACGCCCCGGCGCAGCAGCTCCGGGAAGACCGTGGCCGCGTTGCCGACCACGCCGACGCTCAGCGCGCGGCGGTCCCGCTTCGCGGCGAGCGCCCGCTCGACGGCGTCGTCGAGGGAGTCGGCGACCTCGTCGAGGTAGCGGTCGTGCACCCGGCGGTCCAGCCGGCTCCGGTCCACGTCCACGATCAGGCAGGCGCCCCCGTTCATGGTGACCGCGAGGGGCTGCGCCCCGCCCATCCCGCCGCACCCGGCGGTCAGCGTCAGCGTGCCGGCCAGCGTCCCGCCGAACCGCTTCGCGGCGACGGCGGCGAACGTCTCGTAGGTGCCCTGGAGGATGCCCTGGGTGCCGATGTAGATCCACGAGCCGGCGGTCATCTGCCCGTACATGGTCAGGCCGAGCTGCTCCAGGCGGCGGAACTCCGGCCAGGTGGCCCAGTCGCCGACCAGGTTGGAGTTGGCCAGCAGCACCCGGGGTGCCCACTCGTGGGTGCGCATGACGCCCACCGGCCGACCGGACTGCACCAGCATGGTCTCGTCGTCGCGCAGGTCGGTCAGGGTACGCACCAGCGCGTGGTACGACGGCCAGTCCCGCGCGGCCTTCCCGGTGCCGCCGTAGACCACCAGGTCCTCGGGGCGCTCGGCCACCTCCGGGTCGAGGTTGTTCATCAGCATCCGCAGCGCGGCCTCCTGCGGCCAACCACGGGCGGTGCGTTCGGTGCCGCGCGCGGCGCGGACGGGCTGGGACATCTCGGGTCTCCTCTCAGCCGAGGAACAACTGGCGGCGGGCGGCGGACGCCTCGAAGGCCTCCAGCCGGCGTTGGGTGTCGGCGGGGTCGGCGTCGCAGATGGCCTGGAGCAGCACCATGGCCAGGGTCATCGGGGCGGTGTGCAGGTCGAAGACGAGCTGCGCGCCGACCGCGGCGGGCAGCACCACGTCGGCGTGCTCGGTGGCCGGGCTGACCGGCGAGTCGGTGATGGCCACGACACGCAGGCCGGCGGCGCGCGCCTCGCGCAGCGCGTCCAGGGTCTCCCGGGGGTAGCGGGGGAGCACGAAGGCGAGCAGGGCGCCCGCCCCGGCCGCGGCAGCCTGTTCGAGGCGGTCGGTGAGCAGGCTGCCGCCGTCGTCGAGCACCCGCACGTCGGGGTGCACCTTGGCCGCGAAGTAGGCGAAGTACGCGGCCAGTGGCGCGGCGGCCCGCAGGCCGAGCACCGGCAGGGGGCGACTGGCGGCCAGCAGCCGCCCGGTCTCGGCGATCCGGTCCCGGTCGGCGAGCTGCCCGGCGAGCCGGTCGAGGTTGCCGATCTCGGCGCGTACCGCCTGCTGGAGTTCGTTGCCCGCGCCGGCGGGGCCGCCCGGCGTGCCGGCGGTCAGCTCGCGCAGCCGGCGGCGCAGCGCGGGGTAGCCGTCGTGGCCGAGCGCCACCGCGAAGCGGGTCACCGACGGCTGGCTGACCCCCGCCAGCTCGGCCACCTCGGCCGCCGACAGGTACGCCGCCGTCGGCGCGTGCTGCACCAGGCAGTGCGCGATCCGACGCTGGGTCGGCGTGAGCCGGACCCCCTGGAACAGGTCCAGCACCTGCTCGGTGGGCGCCACGACAGCTCCTTCATTCACGCGGCGACTCTATGCATGAAAACTTTCACATGGCAACCCGTCGTCGCGGAGGCCCTGCGGGAGCCGCCCGTCCCGCTGAGTGTCGGGCCAGCGACCGGCAGGGGAAGAGTTGGCCCTGCATCGGTACTATCCCCACGGCAGTTGAGCGGAGGAGTGCACATGCAGCCGGAAGGCCCCTACAGGTTCACCCACATGCTGGGCGGATCTCCGGTCGGAAAGGCCTGGGCTGCCATCGACGGACAGGGCCGCCTCGTCACCGTGGCAGTCCTGGACGCCACCGTCGCCGCCGCCCCCGGGTGGCGGGAGGCGTTCGCGGGAATCGCCAACTCCCTCGCGCAGGCACAGGCGCCGAACGCTCTGCCGTACACGTACGCGGACTTCTCGGCCGCCTCGCCCTGGGTGGCGTACTCCTCGGAGGTGGGTCCGGGGGCCGAGAAACTCTTCCGGGCGCTCGGCGTCGAGTACGAGCCCGCGCCGGCCGCCGCGCCCCCCGTCTCGGCCCCTCCCCAGCAGGTCTCCGGGGTCCCGCACCCGGTGTCCGGGGTCCCGCACCCGGTCTCCGGACTGCCGCACGTGCCGTGGGCGATGCACACCAGCCCGGTCTCCGCCCAGCCGGCGTCGGCGGCCCCGCATCCCGTTTCGGCCGCGCCCGCCTCGCCCGCCGGGGCCGACACCGTGGCCTCGGCGGCGCCGGCCGCCGACCCGGCCCAGCCGCAGGCCGCCCAGGGCGGTCCGGTCGAGGTCCCACCGCACGACCCGTTCGCCGCACCGGTCCGTCGGATCCAGTCCTCCGGCCCGCCACCGCGCCGCACCGGGCGCTGGATCGCCGTCGCCGCGCTTCTGCTGGTGGCGGCATTGGGCGGCGGAGTCGGGGCCTGGGCGGTCACGGCCGGCGGCTCGGGTGAGCCGGCGAGTCGGCCCACGGCCGCCTCCACCGCCTTCCCGACCGCCACCCCGGTCAACCCGGGCCTCAAGCCCTGGGCCCAGGCGGCCCTCTACAGCGCCGAGGAGCGGGCGCTGGCGACCGCTGCGCCGTCCATGGTCTTCGTGGAGGTCATCTTCACCGGCTATGTCAGGAACAAGCAGAGCAACGCCCTGCTGCGGGAGGCGCCCGTCACGTTCAGCCGGCGCTGCAGCGGGTTCGTGGTCAACCACGACGGACATGTCCTCACCAATGGACAGTGCGTGCAGCCGACCGAGGACATCGTGCTCGCGGGTGCCCTCTCCGCCCTGGCCAACGTCCTCGTCAGCGAGAAGGAGCTCGGCGCCGCGGACGTGCCCGGCTACACCCGGGCCAGGATGAAGACGACCCGTTTCACCGGCACGGAGGCCACGACGGCCCCCGAGGTCAAGATCTTCGGGCAGTTGAACGCGGCCAAGGGAGACGTCACCGACAGCCCGGCGATCCCCGGCACCGTCGTCCAGGCACTCAGCCTGGAAGAGGGAAACCTCGCGTTGGTCAAGCTCGCCCAACAGAACCTGCCCGCCGCCGAGCTGAACCCCTCCGCCACCGTCAGCCCGGAGACTCCGCTGCTGATCCTGGGCTACGGCACCACCGACGCCAGCTTCCGGTCCGCCACCTACACGGTGCTGTCCAAGCCCGTGCGGGTGACCGGAGTGGACGCCCAGTCGCCGGTCAACGCGTACCGCATCAGCGAGGACATCGGCCTCTACTCCCGGGGCGGGATCGCGATCGACCCGCAGGGTCGCGTCGTCGGGTTGCTCGACAACGACATCCTTCGGCCCGACAAGGCCAACCGGCTGGTCGTGCCGGTCTCCACGATGACCGGTCTGCTCGACGCGGCGGGGGTGCAGAACAGCCTCGGTGAGGCCGACACTCTCTACCGCTCCGGTCTGGACGCGTACTTCGCCGGCGACGAGTCCACCGCGATCTCCCGTTTCGACGGCGTGACGGAGAAGTCCCCGGTCAACCTGCTGGCGCAGGCGTACCGTCAGGCGGCCGTCGACAGCGGCGGGGGCGAGGGTGGCTCGTCGGACCGGCCGGCCTGGGCGGTGCCGTTGCTCGTCGCCTCCGGTGTCGTACTAGTGATCGGGCTCGTGGCGCTGATCGCGATGGTGTTCAGCCGACGGGGGAACCAGGCGTAGGGCCGAGCCCGCCGCGTACAGGACGTTGGCCGGTCCGGGCCGGCGGCCCCGCACCGCGTCCTACGGCCGGCGTCCGCCCGCCCCGGTCAGCTGGGGACCGAAGCGCGTCCGCAGCACGGCCAGCGCGAACGCCCAGGGCAGCACGAGGGCCGCGGCCAGGTCGACCCAGCCGCCGTTCGGGCCTGTGCGCAGAACCCACAGCACCGCTGCGTGGCTCAGCACGACAGCCATGCCGCACGCGGCGAGTCGGCCGACGGCGCGCGCCGCGGGCACGCCGACGCGTCCGTCGAGAGCCTCGGCCAGCAGAATGAACCCGCAGCTGAGCAGGGTCGCGGTCAGCACACCGAACACCGGTTTCCCGAAGTCGCCGGCCTTGATGTCCAGCGAGCCGCTCGCACCGATCAGCACCAGACCGGCGCCAGCCGACACCATGCCGGCGCCCATCCCGGCGGACAACCGCGGCCGCAGCTGACGCAGGTGGCGACCGCAGAGCACGAACAGCAGGCAGGCCGGGACGAGGAACACACCAAGGGGACCGGCCGTGACCACGTCCGGGGCGAGGTAGGCGGCCAGCAGCCCCACCAGGGCCACCCCCCAGCTGACGGCCGTCCCGAACCGCTCCAGCCACCGGTAGGCGACCGCGATCAGGAACAGCACCGAGATGAACCAGAACGCCGAGAACGGCCGTACGGCGGCGGTGCCGCCGTACAGCGCTCCACTGAAGGCGTCCGGTCCCACGCCACCCTTCACCGCCGCCACGGCCGCGAGCATCGCGAGCAGGAGCACCAGCCAGGTGAGGTACGGCACGCCGAGGGTCTGCCACCGTTTGCGCAACTCGCCGCCCATCGGGCGGCCGGCCGACCAGAAGTAGCCGGTGAGGATGAAGAACAACGGGACGTGCCAGGTGTAGATGACGGCCCGCGTGGTGTCGTCGATCCAGACATGACCGACGACGACGGCCGCGAGTCCGACGATCCGGAGGGTGTCGATCCCGACGGACCGGGTGCCCACCGTGGGCGTGGAGGTGGTAGCGGCCATGGCGCGCATCATCGCAGACAACGACGTCCGGTCATGTCGCGCCCCGTGCCGACCGCCGAGCCTCCTGACGGGCGCCGACGATGACGCCCGGGCGCGGTGCGGCCGCGGGTCCCGGGCGCGGACGATCCGTCGCCGCGCATCGCATAGCCTTGCCGCGACGAACCGCCCGACCAGTGGAGGTCCGAGGGTGTCCGATCCTCTCTCCCCGTTCCAGCGCCTCCGGTCCGTACCCCGGAAGGTCTGGATCGCCGTGGGGACGGTCGGGCTGCTCGTCTGCGCGCTGGCGGTGGTCGCCTGGCCCCCGTCGCCGATCGGGACACCGCAGGCGGCGTGGTCGACGTCCGGCGGCGACCCAGCGCGGCCGACGGTCGCCCCGGTGGACGGCACGAGCTGCGCGGCGAACGTCCCCGGCATGGCCGACTTCACCCCGGTCGCGGCGGTGGACCTGCCCGTCCGCGCGAACTGGGCGAACCGCAACCCGGCGTACGCGTTCGACCGCACCGCCGAGGTGGCCCGCGGCTTCGACCGGGTCGGCTACTGCCTGGAGCTGACCGGCCCGGCCGGCCGGCAGTGGGTGTGGACGGCGATGGCGCCGTTCGCCGCCGACGCCAGCCGCCTCGGGCTGCCGACCCGGCGCGGCCAGATCGTGCGGCAGCGGGTCAGCGACCTGGAGATCGCGTCCAACGTCGAGGGTCTGACGGCCGGCACGGGGCTTCCCGGCTACCTGGAGATGTGGCCCAACTCGTACAACGCCGGGGCGTCCGGCCAGATACCGGGCGCCTCCGACGGCCGCTTCGACGCCGACGACGACCTGCGGGGCGCTCTCGGGTACGGCTCGTTCCAGGTCCACCTGGTCGCCCCCACCCGCCCCTCCAGCGTCCCGCCGCAGACGGTGTTCGCGGTCAACGGGTTCACCTCGCAGAAGAACCCGTTGTCGGTCGGCATCGGTACCGCGCCGGACGGCCACCCCGACTGGACGCTGTCCGACAACGCGGGCGCCTTCACGGAGCGACGGCTGACGGTGTACGCGCGGCCGTCGGTGCTCACCCTCGACCAGCATCCCCGCGACCGGCAGTTGTACCCGAGGGACGCCGAGAGCGGCGCCGTGGTCCCCGTTGTCGGCAAGGTGCACGACGCCCGGGTCAGGGCCGTACGGCTGAAGGTCACCAGCGGGGCCGAGGGGTGGGAGGACACCCTGCCGGTCACCACCGG
Organism: Micromonospora sp. NPDC047465; assembly: GCF_040643125.1. NCBI lineage: Bacteria > Bacillati > Actinomycetota > Actinomycetes > Micromonosporales > Micromonosporaceae > Micromonospora > Micromonospora sp. NPDC047465. The sequence goes on along the minus strand of NZ_JBEYTP010000021.1, from coordinate 45,196 downwards.
CGGTGACTTCACCTTCCGCCGGCGCATCGTCGCGGCGCTACGGGAGTACCGCTTCGAACTGCACGTGCTGGGTGACGGACTGAGCCGAAGGGTCGGCCTCTGGGACGGCGTCGTGGCCGGTGATGTCTACGTCATCCAGGGCCAGTCGAACGCCGTCTCGGCGAAGTACCGGGGATCGTCCGCGGGGGAGGAGTCCGCCTTCGTCCGCAGCTACGGATCGTCCACGGCGGACCGTACGTTCTCGGCGTCCGACCGGGGGTGGAACTACGCGGTCAGCGAGGCGATCCGGCAACCAGGCTCGGTCGGCCAGTGGGGGATCCGGATGGCCCACCGGCTTTCGGACACCTACCAGGTGCCGGTGGCCGTCCTCAACGGCGCCGAGAACGGGAAGCCCATCTCGTTCTTCCAGCGCAACGACGCCAACCCCGGCGACATTGCCACCAACTACGGTCGGCTGCGGCAACGCCTGACAGCCGCCGGGGTGATCGGGCGGGTCAGGGCCGTGCTCTGGTACCAGGGCGAGTCGGACAACGACAACGCCACCAGGCACGTGGCTGGCGTCACCGCCCTGCTCAGCGACTGGCGGCGGGAGATCGGCATCGACATCCCCGGCGGCAGCCGGTACTACGTCTTCCAGGTGCGGACCTCGCCCTGCGGTGACAGCAGCACCGGACGGCTGCGGGAGGCCCAACGGCGGATGCGCGACAGCCTCGGGGTGACGGTGCTGTCCACCAACGGCCTGTCCGGCCACGAGGGCTGCCACTTCGCCTGGGAGCAGGGCTACCGCGAGCTGGGCGATCGGGTCTTCAGCGTGCTGGCCCACGACCTGTACGGCGGCCCGGGCGACGGGGTGGCGTCCCCCGACCCGCGGGCGGCGGCCTTCGCCAACGCCGAGCGCACCGAGGTGGTCGTCCAGTTGCGCGACGACGACCCGCTCACGGTCCAGCCGGGGGCGCAGGCGGACTTCCGCATCAACGGCAGCACCGTCACCGTCACCGGCATCGCGTACCGGGACGGCGGCCGACTGGTGCTGACCCTTTCCGGCCCGGCCGCCGGCGCGACCGGCGTGAGCTACCTGGGCCACTCCGGGGCGGGACCGTGGATCGCCACCTCGACGGGCGCCGGACTGTTGGCCTTCCACAACCTGCCGATCGCCGGCAGCGCTCCGCCAGCCGCCGGCTCCTGAGGCTGACGGCACCGCGCTACCGCGGCACCGGTTCAGGCGGCGGGTCGGCCAGCCCCCGGCCGACCCAGCCGGACGGCTCGGTGACCACGGAGACCGCCGCGCGCCCGATCGGCGGCTGTCTAGGACGCCAGTCGGCGTCGCGCCGCCCGCCGGCCGACCGGCCGGTCGGCCGCGTCAACGGGCCCGGAAGCGGGGACCGGATCCGCCGTGGCGGAGGCCGAGGTGGTCAGCATGAGCGCCACGTAGATCCACGACAGCCCGTCGACGGAGAGCGGGTTCCAGACCACCTCGGTGAACGAGTAGACGACGAGCAGCACGACGGGCGCCTTCGCGGAGAAGGCCCGGCCGTCGGTGACGGGCCCGTGCAGCAGGGTGGCCGCCCAGAGGCCCCAGAGGGTCAGCGCCACCAGACCGCCGGAGAAGATGACGAGGACGTAGCCCGAGTGGAAGAAGTGGGTGGGCGCCTCGCCGATGTCCCGCAGGTAGTACCACTTGGACACGCCGGCGCCGGTGGCCTCGGCGCCGGCGATGTACTCGCGGGCGGCCATCCAGATGTTGCCGCGGTTGCTCAGGGTCGTCTTGGACGCGCTCCACGTCAGGTAGGTGGCGAGCCCGAGGGCGGACACCACCAGGGCGACGCAGAGGGCGAAGTTGATCCGGAGGAACTGCCGCCGCCGTTCGAGGACGAGGCTGCCGAGCACCCAGACGCCGGCGGCGGCGATCGCCAGGTAGCTGGTGCGCGAGCCCGTGGCGACGATGATCAGCAGGCAGAAGGAGGCCGTCGCCAGCAGTTCCAGCCGCCGCATCGCACACAGGCTGGCGACCAGTGTGAACGACGCGAGCATGGCCACGTAGTTCTCGGAGTCGTAGAAGCTCTTGAACAGGGCCCCCGCCACCGAGCACTTCTCCAGCTTCCCGGCGGTGCAGGCCCGCCACGCCTGCCCGGTGAACAGCGTCGGGATCGTCATCACCGCCAGGACGGCCAGCCCCGTGAAGGCCAGCGCCCGCGTGTTCAGGGCGGTACGGCGGGACAGCAGGAGCAGGGCGAGCAGCAGCAGCCCGGAGGCCGCGTACGCCGCGATCCGCGAGCCGTACAGGCCGGCGCCGACGAGGCTGTCGACGGCGAAGCACCAGGCGAGCAGCGCGCCGATCATCAGCAGCGAGATCCGGAGCCAGATGTCGGCGGGGCCACGCAGGCTGCGGCGGCCCGAGACGATCAGCCACGCCAGCAGGCAGAGCACCAGCAGCCCGATGAGCGCCGAGCTGCGTTCCCCGGCGAGCACCGGCGCGGCGTTCGTGAGCACCGCGAACCCGATGAGCGCGACTGCCACGGCGCCTTCGCCGAACGACGCGGCGACGCGCCGCCGGGCGCGTACCAGCCAGACGGCCACCGCGACACCACTCGCCGTCAACAGGAAACCGAAGAGGCTGACCAACTCAGACCCTTTCACTGTCCGTCGCCGCGCGGGCGCCCGGGTGCCCGCGGAGCGAGGCGAGGAGGCAGCCCCACAGCAGTATGCCGAGGAGCGCGTCACACACCAGGCTGGAGACGACGGCGCCCTGCCAGCCGTAGGCCGGGATGAGCCAGACGTTGAGCCCCGCGTTGACGACGCCGACCGCGATCTGGCAGACCGTCCGACGGCCCTGCATCCGGCTTCCCGACAGGGTGTCGGCCGCGAGGTAGTGGATCGCCTTCAGCACGAGCAGCGCGCTCAGCCCCTGGAGCGCCGTCTCGGCCGCCGCGAACTCGGCCCCGAAGACGTACGGCATCACCCAGGCGAACGCGACGAGCGACAGGCTCGCCGGCACCGCGAAGCCGAGGTAGCGCGGCAGCAGCCGCCGGGTCAGCGCGAACGCGGCGCGGGGACCGCCCCGCCCGGCCTCGAAGAACTTGGGGTAGGCGACCGCCGCCATGGACCGGCCGGGCGTGTAGGCGAAGTCGACCACCCGGTACGCCGCGGCGTAGATGGCGGCGCTCTCCGGCGTGCTCAGCCGCGACAGCATGACCTTGTCGAGGTCGTTGTAGACCGTCTGGGCCGACAGGCCGACGGCGAAGAGCATTCCTGCCCGTGCCTGCGCGAATGCGCCGCGGCTGTCGAACGGGAACCCTCCCGATCCGCGCAGCCCGTACCCGATCACCAACAGGCCGATGACGGCGGAGAGCGCGGCCGACGTGACCGCCCAGGTGCGCAGCGTCATCGGGTCCGGGCCGGCCAGGCCCAGGGCCACCGCCCCGGCCAGCCGCGCCACGTGCAGGACGGCGGGGATGACCGACGCGACGAAGACCCGACCCCGGGCCTGGACCGAGGCCGCCACCACCTCGACGAGACGCCACGCCACCAGGTCCGCGAAGGCGAGACAGGCCACGTCGACCACGCTCACCTGGGCGCCCCAGATGGCCACACCCGCGGCGGTCACCAGCACCGTCGCGCCCGCGCCGAAGACCGTGGACAGCAGCAGGCCCCGGGCGAGGTGCCGGGGCCACTCGGCCGGCGAGTCGGCGTAGTTCTGGAAGATCAGGCTCGGCGCGCCGGCCGACGCGAACGGCGACACCAGGGCGATGAGCGCGGTCACGCCGACGAACAGCCCGTAGGTGCCGATCGGCATCTCCCGCGCGAGGAGGACGAAGAGCACGCCCTGCGCGACGGTCCGCAGCAGCGTGCCGGTGAAGAACTTGCCGGACTTGCGGAGGAAGCTGTCCCCCCGGCCCCCGACGGCGGACCTCCGCCGGTGTGACCCCGGCCGTCGTCGTCGGTCGTCCTGGTCCTGCGCCGGGCCGGCCGTTCCCTGAGCCAGGGTCACCGCTGCAACGCCTCCACCCACTGGCGGCTGACCTCGGCGGGATCGAGCGCGGCGCAGCGCGCGTGCCAGGCCTTCTCGAAGTCGGCGGGGCCGGGGCGCCCGCCCCGCGTCAACCTCAGCACCGTCTCGGCCAGGGCCGAGGGGGTGGTGTCCGCCGCCAGCGCCCCCGGCACCAGAGCCGGGATCAGCTCGTCCAGCGCGGACACCGGCAGAGCGGCGACGGGCAGACCGGCCTCGGCCGCCTCGACCAGGCTGAACCCGAACGTCTCGGCCCGCGAGGGGTGTACCAGCAGGTCGGCTTCGGCGAGGAGCCCGCCGACTCCCGGCACCCTGCCGAGGAACGTCGCGCGGCCCTCCAGGCCCAGGTCACGCGCCTGCGTCTGGAGCAGCTCCCGCTCCTCGCCGTCGCCGGCGAGGGTCAAGTGGTAGTTGTCGGGCAGGAGGGCCAGGGCGGAGAGTGCGCAGGAATGGTTCTTGTACGGGCGGAAGGCCGCAGTGGTGAGGAGCTGGATGCGCCGGCGGTCGACGACGTCGCGGGGCGCGACGAACGGACGCGGCGGCAGCGGGTTGGTGATCGTGACGACCGGCTGCCCCGGCACGAGCTGCCGGACGGTCCGCGCGACGCCCCCGGAGACCGCGACGACGAGCCGGGGGCGCAGCGCGCCGACCCGGGTGATCCGGGCGAGCGTCCGCACCCGGCGGTCGATGCGCAGCCGCTCGGGCAGCAGCGAGTGCTCCCACGCGACGAAGCTCCGCCCGGCGCCGGCCAGCGCCGCGCCCACCGGGACGCTTCCCCACAGCCCGCTCGCGACGATCTCGACGTCCGCCGGCAGGGCCTGCAACCGTCGCCGCAACGGCGGGACAGCCTCCATCAGCCGGGTGATCCTGGAGCCCAGGTTGAGGGTGTCGATGCTGAGGTCCTCCAGGCCGGCCGGGACACCCCGCGACAGGACGGTCGCCGAAACCTCCACGCCGTGCGCCTGGAGACCACGGATGAGCAGGGCCGCCGCCAGCTCCATGCCGTAGAGGGGCTCCAGTTGGGGCAGCACGAAGTGCAGACGCATCAGTGGGCTCCGTCGGTCGGCAGTGAGCTGGCGGACGCACGGGACTTGCGCATCGCCACGCGCTCCAGGGTGGCACGCGGCACGAGACCGAGCGCGGCCAGCACCGCGTTGCGGGCCGACGGGGCGGAGTTCCGCCGGATCGCGCGCACCATCTCCCGTACGCCTTCGCCGTCCCTGGCCTGGAGGGCGTACCGGAGGGTCTGCGCGGCGATGAAGTCGGAGAACGTCTCCGGCGACCACACCCCTTCCCACCGCTTGGCCCACTGCCACGACTGCCGCCAGTCGGCGCGCGCGGAGATCGAGCCGGGGCTGCCGACGGTGTAGACGGCGGTGGCCTCCTCGACCTGCACGATCGTGGCGCCCGGGATGCGGGCGGCACGCACCAGCCAGTCCCAGTCCTGGTGGCGCGGCAGCGTCTCGTCCCACGGGCACAGGGTGGCCAGCTCGTGGGTCGTGAGCAGCGTCGACGTGGGCAACGACTGACGGCCCACGCCGAGGTGCCGACGGCGGAAGAGGTAGTCCTCGGGGAGCATGCCCTCGGCGATCAGCGTCTCCGGGGCGGCCGTCGGCAGCGGCGCGGCACCGGCCTTGCGTTGCAGGATCCGGGACGACACGACGGGCCGCCTGCCGGCGGCTGCCAGGCGGTCGACGACCGGCACCTGGACCGCGAGCTTCGTCGGCAGCCAGGCGTCGTCGTCGTCGAGGAACGCCACGTGACTGCCCGGGGCGGCGTGGGCGACCCCGAGGTTGCGCGCGTGGGAGCCGCGTCGTCCGCCGCCGGTGCAGACGATCTCGTCCACCTGCCCCCGCAGCTCCTGCACGGACGCGGGTATCCCGGCCGTGTCGCAGACGACCACGATGCGTACGGACACCCCCTCCTGCGCGCGGGCGGACAGCACCGCCTCGGCGAGGCTGGGCCTGCCCGTGGTCGGAATCACGACCGAAACGTCCGGCATCGACTCTCCAAGCGGTCGGCGCGCGGTCGACGGCGAGCGCGCAGAAGGGGGACAGCAGGTGGTGTTGCGGGGCGGGTAGCACTCGTCGATCAGTCTGGCCGGCGGTTCACCGGCCCCACCAACCGGTCAGCGACCACCGCCGCGGAAGACCTCGGCCACCGTGCGGATCAGCACTTTGGCGTCGAGCCAGAGAGACCAGTTCTCGATGTAGTAGTTGTCGAACCGGGCGCGGTCGGAGATCGGGGTGTCGCCCCGCAGGCCACTGACCTGTGCCAGCCCGGTCAGCCCCACCGCCACCCGGTGGCGCATCGCGTAGTTGGGGTACTCGGCCGAGAACTTCTCGACGAAGTACGGCCGCTCCGGCCGTGGTCCGACCACGCTCATGTCGCCGCGCAGGATGTTCCAGAGCTGCGGCAGTTCGTCCAGCGAGGTGCGACGCATGAAGCGTCCGATCGGTCCAACCCGCCGGTCGTTTGCGATCGACCAGTTCGTCTGCGACTCGTGTTCGTCCACGGGACGCATCGAGCGGAACTTGATGATGTGGAACGGCTTGCCGTGGCGGCCGATCCGTTCCTGGTAGAAGAAGATGCCTCGACCACCGTCGATGAACGTCGCTATCGCGCAGAGCGCGAGCACCGGGCTCAGTACGAGCAGCGCCGTGGCGGCGAAGACGATGTCCGAGGCGCGCTTGAGTGCCCACCGGGGGCCCGACAGCGTGATGTCACCGACCTTGACGATCGGGATCGCGCCGATGTGGTCGCCGTGCGAGCGGGAGCCCCAGAGCCGGGGCACCGCCCACAGGTCGCAGCTCGCGCTGCCCGGACGGCGGAGGAACTCCATCAGCGTCAGTTCCGGGCAACTCGGGTCCGCGATGATGAGCACGTCGCACTCGACGATCCGCACGAGCTGTTCGAGCTGGTCCAGGGTGCCGATCAGCGGGAGCGCCGTCGGCGCCTGCGGGGGCGCGGAATCGACGCAGCCGACGAAGCGGAGCCCGTACTGGGGGTAGCGCCGGAGGAGGCGGGCGAGTTCCACGGCGATCGGCCCGCTGCCGATGATGACCGCGTTGTGTTCCACCCACCGACGCTTGCGCGCGATGGTCGCGAACTCCCGGGAGAAGGCACGCCCGACGAGGACCAGCCCGGCCGCGAGCGTCACGCCGCGGGCGAAGCCGCCCACGTACGCCGCGGAGTCGTGACGCAGGGCCGCGATGATGGTGACCACCGCCGCGCAGGCCAGCAGGCGTCCGCAGAGGCTCGGCAGCTCGTCCAGGATGCTCACGTGGCGGCGGGCGCGGTAGAGCCCGCCGGCAGCGAAGACGGTCACGGTCAGGGCCGCCATGGCCAGCGTCCCGCGCCAGTACTGCTGGGTGAGCAGCAAGGGTGTCAGCAGGGCCGCGACGTCGACGGGAGCCGTCATCATCCAGGCCCGCAGCCCACGGGTGCGGGTGGACGCGCGGGAGCCGGCATAGGGCAGCACCGCCGTCACGTCGAGACCCGGACGCGACGCGCCGTCGTCCACCTGCCCACCTGCCGGCGGAGCCGACCTCGGCGTGGCGGTCGCGCCGGCGTCCTCGTCGGCCACCGTCGTCACCACGCGTCGTGCCGGCGCGTCATCGAACCACGCCGCGGTGGCGTCCGGGCCCGTCGCCTGTTGGCTGGACATGGTTGGTCCTTCCCCCGTTGACTGCCCCGTACGTTGCATGACAGACCCGAGGCGAACGAAGGATACGACCGAGGCAGTCGCCTCACCAGAGCCGGTACGTCAGTCCGACCTCCTACTTTCCGGTGCTCAGGATCTCCGGCACCGCGTCACGCCGCACCGCGTCGTAGAAGGTCTTCGCCTTCTCCGTGTTCGCGAACACGACGCTCTCGCTGCCCACCCGTCCCGTGCCCTTCGTCGGACTGGTCATGAAGACGAGGTTGCTGCCGCGCAGGCCGCGCAGGTCGGTCGCCATTCCGAGCAGCGACATGTCCTCGTCCACCGACACCGCGTTCGACGTCGCCTTCACGAACGAGTTCAGCTTGCCGGGGTTCGTCACGATGCCCCCGGACACGGCCCGGTCCAGGATCGCCTTGATGACCTGCTGCTGGTGGCGGATGCGCGCGAAGTCGCCATCGGGGAACTGCTTGCGCTGCCGTGAGTAGTCGAGCGCCGTCTCACCGTCCATGCGCTGCATGCCCTGGCGGAATGTCCGGAACGGAGGGTGGATCGAGGTGAAGTTCTTCTCCGAGTTGATGTCGATGCCGCCCAGCGCGTCGATGATCTCCTTGAATCCCGCGAAGTCGACCATCATGACGTGGTCGATCCGCACGCTGGTGAACTTCTCGACGGTCTGCACCATCAAGGGCACCCCGCCCCACGCGTACGCGGCGTTGATCTTGGCGTCCCGGCCGCCGTGGTTGCCGTCCTTGGCGCGGGGCACGGCCACCCAGGTGTCCCGGGGGATCGAGATGAGCTGGGCGCTGGACCGGTCCTTCGGCAGGTGGGCCAGGATGATCGTGTCCGTGCGGGAACCCGACGTGCTCTCCGGATCGCGGGTGTCGCTGCCCAGGATCAGGATGTTCATGGCGCCCTTGGCCACCGCCTGCGGGCGGCCCTCCTCCGGAACGCCCGCGAAGGCGTCGACCCGCTCGATGTCCGACTCCACCGAGCGCAGGTAGAGCCCGCCCGCGATCATGCCGGCACCCCCGAGCAGTGCCACCACCAGCAGGCTGATGAGGGCGATCCGCCGCCATCGACGACGCGGCTTGCCATGCCTTCCCCGCGGGGTGTCGGCGTTGTCAGCGACGGGGTCCGGCTCGACGAACTGGTGTGCACCTGGCATGGCGCGATGCTACTTACGCAAGCGAGTGCGCGCGTACCCTCATCCGCTCCGGGGATGGCCCCTCCTCCTACCGGTCAGAACGCTATGGAGACGGCTGGCCCTCGTGTCCCCGCCGTCCAAGGCCATGGATGAAACTTTTTCCGCGGCTGTTTCCCTTCGCCTGGTAGAACCCTCTCGTGGACGCAACGAAGCTCCGGCGAGCCATCGCCCGCACCCCCGTCGCCCCCGTCGCCGCCTTCCCCAAGCGCCTGGCCCGGGTCGCCCGCCACGACGCCAAGGTGCTGCGCACGTCGGCCCGGTGGCTGTTCACCTCCCGGGAGCACCACAACTACACGTACGAGCTGACCAAGCTGAGCCGGCACCACCTCGCCTGGTTCGTCAGCGTGGTCTGCGACGTGCCCGTCAAGCAGGTCCGCGCGTACTTCGGCGAGATCGAGTCGGACGACGTGCTGCGCCGGCACATCGAGTCCGCCACCGCCGGCGCGGCCCGCCGGGGCCTCGCCGACCGGCACGTCCGCTACGCCCGCCGGATCGGCTGGTACGCGATCGTCCGCGCCACGCGACCGCAGCACGTCGTGGAGACCGGCGTCGACAAGGGGCTCGGCAGTTGCGTCCTGGCCGCCGCGCTGCTGCGCAACGCCGCCGACGGGCACCCCGGCCGGGTCACCTCGCTGGACATCAACCCCGAGGCCGGCTACCTCGCCCGGACCGCGCCCTGGTCCGAGGTGGTCGACCTGGTGATCGGCGACTCCATCGCCTCCATCGCCGCGCTGGACCGGCCGGTCGACCTCTTCCTGCACGACAGCGACCACAGCCGGGCCCACGAGAAGCGCGAGTTCGAGGCGGTCGAGGGCAAGCTCGCGCCGGGCGCGATCCTGCTCACCGACAACGTGACCGCCACCAACGTCCTCGCCGAGCACGCCGAGCGCACCGGCCGGAAGTTCCTCGCCTACCGGGAGACCCCGGCCAACCACTGGTACCCGGGGGACGGCATCGGCGTGGCCTGGTGACCGGGCGCGGCTGAGCCGTCGGCTCGGCGCGCGGCCGTGGGCGAAGCGGTCGGTCAGCGCGCGGGCGCGTGCGGGGCGGTCAGGTCGAGCCACATGAGGATCTCGTCGCGGTCGTCGCCGGGCGCGACCCGCAGGGCGCCGGGCAGGCGCCCGATCTCCCGGTAACCGAGCCGCCGGTAGAAGCGGTCCAGCCCCAGCCCGTCCCGGACCGTCACGTGCAGCGCCTCCCGGCCCAGTTCGCGGCCGAGGCGTTCGGCCTCGCGCATCAGCGTCAGGCCGTACCCGTGGCCCTGGGTGTCCGGGTGGACCATCACCCGCTTCAGCACGCACCAGTGCGCCTTCAGGTTGAACCGGTTGTCGCAGAAGATCAGCGCCGCGACGAGGCGGTCGCCCGCGTACCCGAGCAGGAGGCGGTCCGGGCCATCGACGATGCCGGCGAACGTCGGCTCCGCGGTGCGCCGGACGTCGGCGGCGGTGACCGGCGGCACGAAGCCGACCGCCCCGCCGGCGTTCGTGACGTCGACCCAGAGCGCGACGATCGCCTCGCGCAGGTCGGGGGTCAGTTCGGGGTCGAGGACGAAGCGCAGGGTCACCGGGCAATCCTGACCGCGCTGGGCCCGCGCCGACCCGCGATCGTGACGCGTCCAACAGCGCAGCCGGTGGTGCGGGCGGGGTGGACCCCGAAGTGCGGGAGGGGGGATTCGAACCCCCACGTCCTTTCGGACAATAGGACCTAAACCTACCGCGGCTGCCGTTACGCCACTCCCGCCGACCCGCTGAGTCTAGAGCGTCGGGTCACGACGGTGCCGAGCCCGCCTCGCCGGCCGGGTGGCGAGACGCCCCCGCGGCCGGTCGAGGGCGGCCGGACTCAGTCGAGCCCGAGGTCGCGGCGCAGCTTGGCGACGTGGCCCGTCGCCTTGACGTTGTAGAGCGCGCGCTCGATCTTCCCGTCGGCGTCGATCACGAAGGTCGAGCGGATCACGCCGGTCACCGTCCGGCCGTACGACTGCTTCTCGCCGTACGCGCCGTACGCGATCAGCACCGACTTGTCGGTGTCCGCGACCAGCGGGAAGGTGATGGCGTCGCGTTCGCGGAACTTCGCCAGCTTCTCCGGCTTGTCCGGCGAGATGCCGACGACCTCGTAGCCGGCCGCCTGGAGCGAGGCGAGCGAGTCGCGGAAGTCGCAGGCCTGCTTCGTGCAGCCGGGCGTCATGGCCGCCGGGTAGGCGTACAGCACGACCTTGCGGCCACGCAGGTCGGCCAGCGAGAGCGTCTCGCCGGTGTCGGTGGGCAGGCGGAAGTCGGGGGCGGGGTCACCGGGGGAGAGGCGGTCGGGCGCGGTCATGGTCACGACCCTACCGCCGGTGCCGGCCCGCCGGCCCCGGGCGACGCGCCGGCACCGCGCCCGGCGTCCGGTACCTCCGGCCCGCGTCCGGTGCGCTCCGGCCCGACGTCCGTGCGGCGGACGGTGATCGATGCCATGCGCGGTTGCCGGATATCGGCAAACAGTGATGTACGGGAAATGCGCTGACCCCGCGGGGGGCGCGGACGGACCGCCGATGCGTGGGAGGTCGTGGGGAAACGCTGGCGATGCCCCGCTGACCCCCACCCCGCCCCGGAGTCGTCAGGGGCGGGGCGCCGTGGGGCTGGGGGTGGGAGAGGGGGAGGGGCGGCGGGAGGCGGCGTGGAGGCGGAGGGCGCCGGCCGCCGCGGCACCGACGCCGGTGACCAGGACGACGGCGACCAGGATCCGGGCCGCCGTCGCCGGCCACGGGACGGGGGCGACGGCGCGGGCGAAGACCGCGGCGTTCGCCACCCCGGCGAAGAGCGCCAGGCAGGCGCCGGCCAGCGCCAGCGCGAAGTCGGCGGCCGGCCGTCGGGCCAGCGCGTACACCCCGGCGGCGATCGCGCCGAGCCCGGTCAGCAGCGCCCACACCTGCCCGCCGAGCAGGCCGGTCAGCACGCCGCCGACGCCCCGCGCCCCGGCGTCGAGCTCCCGGCCCACGGTGAACGCCACCGCGGCCACCCCGCCGAGCACCAGCAGCCCGCCGAGCCCGGCCAGCGCCCGCGCGCCCGGCGCCGACCCGGCCGGCAGCAGCCCCAGCGCGCCGACCGCGAGCAGCCCGACCGTGGCGACCACCCACCAGGCGTACGCGTCCGGCGGCGGCACCCAGTCCAGGGTGCCGCGGATCTCCATCGGCTCGGCGCCGGCGCGCAGCGGCACCACCCAGTCCCGCACCCGGTGCTCCCGGTCGGGGGCGGCCCGCACCTGCGGCGGCGGCGCCGACTCGCGCCAGAGCGCCCGCTGGTCGTGCCAGCGCGCCGTGGACGAATCGTCGACCCGCCGCCAGTCCGGCGGTGCGGCCGGGTCCGCCTCGGCCGGCAGCCGGGTGTCCCCGGCGATGGTCCGGTTCAGGTACGTCGCGGGGGAGCGGACGTTCTCGTACACCCCGTCGGGACCCACCCGCAGGTACGGCTCGCCGGAGTAGCCGACCACCTCGACGGCGTGGTCGCCGGTGTTGGTCAGCTCCAGCCGGGCGCCCGCCTCCACCACCCGTACGCTCAGCCCCGCCCGGGCCGGGGTGACCGCCGTCACCTCGGTGCGGTAGTCGGTGCCGTCGGGGGCGTCCGCCCCGTGCGCGGCCGCCGGCCCGGCGAGCGCGAGCGTCGCGGCCAGCGCGGCGGCGAGCACCAGGCCGGCGCGGGCCAGCAGGTCACGGATCACTTGCCGGCCGCCTCCACCGCCGCCTTGATCCCCTCCGGGCTGCGGTCGGCGACTTCCTGGCCGTCGACCACGATGGTCGGGGTGCCGGTGATGCCGGCCTTGCTGGCCTCGTCGGTCACGTGCTCCGTCCACGGCTTGAAGGTGCCCTCCCGCAGGCAGGAGGCGAACCCGTCCCGGTCGACGCCGGCGCCCGCCGCGATGTCCACCAGCTCGTCGTCGCTGAGCCCGGCGCCGCCCTCCGGCGGCTGCCGGTCGAACAGTGCCTTGGCGTACTCCCGGTACCGGCCGCTCTCGGCCGCGCAGCCGGAGGCCGCCGAGGACCGGGTCGAGTACTGGGTGGTGGAGAAGCGGTTGAGGTAGGCCACGGGGTGGTAGACGACCCGGACCTTGCCCTCGCTGATGAGCTGGTCGATCGTCGGGCCGCTGACCTGCTCGAACTGCTTGCAGGCCGGGCAGAGGAAGTCCTCGTAGATGTCCACGGTGACCGGGCCCGAGCCGGCGACGACGCCGGTGCCGGCCTCGTTCGCGCCGGTCGGCGGGGTGAAGTCGTCGGAGCGCTGGCTGGAGTAGATGCTCCAGCCGATGAGGCCGGCGATCACCAGGACGGCGACGGCGGCCACGGAGACCCAGAGCGTCCGCTTGCGCCGCTGCTCCCGGGCGAGCTGTTCGCGGACCACCCGCGCGGCGCCCTTCTGCCCCTTGCGACTACTCATTCTCGTCCTCCACGGGTACGTCCCCCGTCAGCCAGCCGTCCACGGAGACGGGCGTGCGGGGCCAGATCAGCAGGAATCCGGCCAGTGCCAGGAATCCCAGGTCCCGGAGGATCTCCGGGAGGTAGCTCGGCGCCTGCCCCTCGGCGAGCTGGCCGCCGCTGCCGAAGCAGCCGCAGTCGATCGCCAGGCCCCGGCTCCAGGCCGAGGCGATGCCGGCGACGAAGACCACCAGCAGCGCCGCGGAGACCGCGGCGCTCAGCCGGGTGGCCAGCCCGAGGAGCAGTAGCACGCCCAACGCCAGCTCCACGAAGGGCAGCGCCGCGCCGACCACCGTGGCGACGTCGTAGGGCATGACCTGGTACGCGTTGACGGCGCGACCGGAGGCGGCCAGGTCACCGACCTTGCTGCCGCCGGCGATCAGCCAGACGGCGGCCAGGCCCAGCCGGGCGGCCACGCCGAGCCAGGGGCGGACGGCCGGCCAGCGGGCGGCCGGAGTACGGGGGGCGGTCACGATCATTGGACGTCGCGTCCGCCACGGAAGTTCCCGGCCACGTTCCCGCTCATCCGGCGAGGGCGTCGCCGACCGCCTCGACGAGGTCGTTGCGGGCCCGGGCCACCCGGGAGCGGATGGTGCCCACCGGCACCCCCTCCACGGCGGCGGCCTCGGCGTACGACAGGCCGAGCAACTGGGTGAGCACGAACGCCCCGCGCCGCTCGGCGGAGAGCCGGCGGACCAGGTCGGCGGCGCCGAGCTGGCCGGCGGGGTCGGGGTGCGACCGGCCTGCCCCCGCGTCGGCCGCGAGCCGCTCGTCGAGCCGCCGGCGGCGCACGACCGTGCGCAGGTGGTCGGCGCAGGCCCGCCGGGCGATGCCGAGCAGCCAGGTCCGCGCGCTGGACCGCCCCTCGAACGCCGGCAGCCCCCGGAACGCCCGCAGGTAGGTCTCCTGCGTCAGGTCGTCGGCGCTGTCCGGGTCAACCAGCGCGGCGGCGAAGCGCCACACCTCGGCCTGGGTGAGCCGGACGAAGGCGGCCTGGGCGACGGGATCCCCGTCGCGGGCGGCCAGCGCCCACACCGTCGCCGACTCGCGCGCGGCGGCGGCGTCGGTGGGACCGACGGCGGAGGTGTCGCGCGGGGCGGGGATCACGACAACCCAGGTTACGCGGCACGGCAGGAGGGGGCAGGGTCCTTCGGCCCTTCCATGGCCTGCGCCACGCCGGGAACTTTCCCGGCTCGCCGCACGACTACCCGCTCATGACATGCGACGACGTACGCACGGCGCTGTCGGCGCGGCTGGACGGCGAGGACCCGCAGGCGGCGTCGGCGGTGCTGGACGCGCACACGGCGCGTTGCCCCGGCTGCCGCGCCTGGCTGGCCCGGGCCGAGCAGGTGACCCGGCTGGCCCGGGTGCGGGCGGTGGCGGTGCCCGACCTGACGGCCTCGGTGCTCGCGGCGGTCGCCGCCGACCCGGTCGCGGCCCGGCGCGCGCCGGAGGCGACCCGGCGGGCCCGCCGTCAGGTGCTGCGGGTCGCCGTCGCGGTCGCCGCCGCCGCCCAGTTGTCGATCGCGCTGCCGGTGCTGCTGGCCGGGCTGGACGTGACCGTCGACCCGCACACCAGCCGCGAGATGGCCTCCTTCGACGTGGCGCTGGCCGTCGGCTTCGCGCTGGCCGCGTGGCGGCCGGAGCGGGCCCGCGCGTTCGTGCCGGTGGCGCTGGTGCTGGCGGTGTGCCTGGCCGGCACCAGCGCCGTCGACATCGCCAACTCCACCACCGCCCTCGTGCACGAGGTCGGCCACCTGGCCGCCGTGGTGCAGGCGGGGCTGCTGTGGGCGCTGGGCCGGGTCGGCGGCGAGTCCGGCAGCCCGGTGTCGACGTCACTCCGGGCCCGGCATGGCTGACCACGCTCCGCCCCGGGCACGCACGCCCGAGCAGGGAGTCGCGCGGGCCGGTGGGCCTCGGGCAGTTCCGCACGGTCGGACTCGCGCCCGGCGGGTCGGGTCCGCGAGCATGACCGGCATGAGTGTCGCCAACCGTCGCCGGTTCGCCCGGCTGACCGCCGCCGTCGGCCTGCTGATCGCCGTCGTCGCCCTGTTGATCGCCCCCGCCGGCCCCGCCAGCGCCCACGCGGTGCTGGTGAGCAGCAGCCCGGTCGCCTCGGCGGTGGTGTCGAGCGGGCCGGCCGAGGTGGTGCTGACCTTCAGCGAGTCCGTCCGCAAGGTGCCGGGCAAGATCCGGGTGATCGCGCCGGACGGTTCCCGCGCCGACCGGGGCGAGCCGAGCTTCTCCGGCAGCGTGGTCACGATCCCGGTCGACTCGGCCGGGGGGCGCGGCACCTACCTGGTCAGCTACCGGGTGATCTCCGCCGACAGCCATCCGGTCTCCGGCGCGTTCACCTACTCCGTCGGCGCGCCCTCCACGCCCCCGGTCGACACCGGGGACGACAGCCGGGCCGACCCGGTGGTCGGCAACGCGGTCAAGGTCGCCAAGTACGTCGGCTACGCCGGCCTGCTGCTGCTCGTCGGCCCGGCGATGGTCCTCGCCGCGCTGTGGCCCCGGCGGCTGCCCCGGCAGGGCCCGGCGCGGCTGGCCTGGGCCGGGCTCGGCCTGGTGGTGCTCTCCACCGTGGCGAACCTGCTGCTCCAGGTGCCCTACACCGCCGGCGGGGGCGTGTTCGACGTGACCGGCGAGGGGCTCAGCGCGGTGCTGGGCAGCACCTTCGGCGCGGCGCATCTGGTGCGGCTGGGCCTGCTGGCCGCGGCGGCGTTCCTGCTCCGGCCGCTGCTGGCCGGGCCGGTCGGCCGCGCCGACCTGGTGATCCTGGGCATCCTCGGGGTGGCGGCCCTGCTGACCTGGCCGCTGGCCGGGCACCCGGCGGCCTCGCCCGCCCCGGCGGTCTCCGTCGTCGTCGACGCGGTCCACCTGGGCAGCATGGCCGTCTGGCTGGGCGGGCTGGTGATGCTCGCCGCCTTCCTGCTGCGCCGGGCCGACGAGCGGGAACTGGGCGCGATCCTGCCGATCTGGTCGCGCTGGGCGACGCTGGCCGTCTCGGCGCTGCTGCTCGCCGGCACCGTCCAGGCGCTGATCGAGGTCGCCACGCCGGGCGCGCTGGTCGACACCACCTACGGGCGGCTGCTGCTCGGCAAGATCGGGCTGTTCGCGCTGGTCATCGTGGTGGCCGCGTACTCCCGGCAGTTGGTGCGCCGCACGGCGGCCGGGCGGCCGACGCCGATGCGGCGGGCGGTCTGGGCGGAGTTGGCGATCACCGCCGTGGTGCTCGGCCTGACCGCCGTCCTGGTGCAGACCACCCCGGCCCGCACCGCCGGCTCCGACGTGACCGGCGGTTCCCCCGGTTACTTCTCCACGACGCTGTCCAGCCCGATCTACTCCCTCCAGGTGGAGCTGGACCCGGCCGAGCGGGGCAACAACACCGTGCACTTCTACGCGTACACGAAGGACAACCGGCCACAGCCGGTGGTGGAGTGGCGCGCCACGGCGGCCCTGCCGTCGGCCGGGATCGAAGCGATCGAGGTCCCGCTGCTGCCGCTGACCGACAACCACGCCACCGGCGAGATCAACCTGCCGGCGGCGGGGGAGTGGCAGTTGCGCGTGACCGTCCGCACGTCCGACATCGACCAGGCCACGGTGACCGCCACCGTGCCGATCAGGTAACAGGAAGGCTCCCAGATGATCCGTCTCCGGCGTACCGCAGCCGCCCTGGCGCTCGGCGCCGTCGCCACCGCCGTCCTCGGCTTCGCGGCGCCCGCCTCCGCCCACGTTTCGGTCAACCCGCAGGAGGCGACCCAGAGCGGCTACGGCCGGTTCGCCTTCCGGGTGCCGAACGAGAGCGACACCGCCTCCACGACCAAGGTGGAGGTGGTGCTGCCCGAGAACGCGCCGGTGGGCTCCGTGTCGACCATGCCGGTGCCGGGCTGGACGGTGGCGGTGGAGAAGCGCAAGGTCGACCCGCCGGTCGAGGTGCACGGCAGCCAGCTCACCGAGGTCGTCGCCAAGCTCACCTGGACGGCGACCGGAAACGCGGGGGTCAAGCCCGGCGAGTTCCAGGAGTTCCCGGTCTCGATGGGTCCGCTGCCGCAGGTCGACACGATGGTCTTCAAGACGCTGCAGACCTACTCCGACGGCAACGTGCAGCGCTGGATCGAGGAGCCGACCCCCGGCGGGGAGGAGCCGGAGAGCCCGGCCCCGGTGCTCACCCTCACCGCGGCCTCGCCGTCGGCCGCCCCCACCGGCGGCGCCGCCCCGGCACAGGCCGACGACGATGACGACGCCGAGGGCGTCGGCCTGGCCACCGGGCTCGGCATCGCCGGCCTGGTCGCCGGGGCGGGGGGCCTGTTGCTCGGCGGTCTCGCCTTCGCGCGGAGCCGGCGGGAGCCCGCGCCGAAGGCGTAAGCCTCTTCCCACCCTTTACCGGCCCGTCGGCGTACCCGGCGGGCCGGCGGCTTTCCGGGCCGGTGCCGTGGATATCCGCTGATCAGTCGGTCCTCGTCGGTAAGGTCGGCCGGGGTATCCGGCTACGGAGGGGGACGAGGCGAATGCGGTTCGTGCGGGCGCTCGGCGGAGTGCTGCTGCTGACCATCGGGATTCCGGCGCTGCTCGCCGGCGGTGTGCTCGGGATGCTCACCCGGCACGCCGACCCGGCAGGCGCCTTCAGCGCCCGGTTCGAGACCGTGCACACCCCCGGGCACGCGGTGGTCGTCCGGGACCTCGACGAGCTGCTGCGCGCGGAGGCGCCGTTCGCCCGGGTTGGGCAGGCCCGGCTCCGGCTGGACGCCCGCACGGCCGACGGCCCGGCCTTCGTCGGGCTGGCCCCCGCCGACGAGGTGCGGCGCTGGCTCGACCCGGTGCCGCACGCCGAGGTCCGCCGGGTGGCCCTGGCCCGGGGCCCGCTGCCGGTCCGGCTGGAGCCCGCCGCGCCGGCCGCCGGCTCCACACCGGCCGCCGGCACCGCGCCGGCCGTCACGCCGATCGGTCAGCCCTTCTGGGTACGCGAGGGGATCGGCACGCTGGAGTGGTCCCCGCAGGAGCTGGCCGACCGGCGGCTGAGCCTGGTGGTGCTGCGTCCCGACGGGCGGGCCGACCTGACCCTGGAGCTGCGCGCCGGGCTGCGGGCCGGCTGGACCGCCCCGGCGACCGCGGGCCTGCTGGCCGGCGGGGTGCTGGCGGTGGTGCTCGCCGTGCTGCTGCTGTTGCGCCCGGTACGCCCGCGCGAGGTGGTCTTCGTGGTCGAACCGGACCAGGTGCCGGTGCTGGCTGGGCGGCTCGGCGTGACCTCGCTCAGCGGGCTGGGCGCCCAGCCGACCCGGGACAGCGACCGGTCCCGGGTCGTCGGGCGTCAGCTCGCCTCGGTCGGCGCCGGCCCCGCGCCGTCCCGGGCCGCCATCGGGCCGGTGCCCGCGCGCCGCCCCGCGACGCTCGCCGACCTCGCCGGCGGCGACCCGGCGGTCCGCCCGCCCGAGGTGACCCTCAGCCTGGCCTGGCCGCCGACCGTTGCCGAGGCGACGGCCGCGCCGGCCCCGACAGAGGGACGGCCCCGCCCGGACTCCCCGACCACGGCGGACTCCCCGCCCACCGCGGATTCCCCGGCCGCCCCGGATACCCCGGCGGCCCCAGAATCCCCGCCCACCCCGGCCTCCCCGGCGGCCCCGGATTCCCCGGACGCCGCGCGCTGACCGTGCCCGGGCGGCCCGGACGGCGAGTGGCCCTCCGCGCTGCCGACGCGGAGGGCCACCTTCACCGGGGGATCGGTGCTACCCGAGAGACACCTGAGGTAGTTGTGACCAGATTAGCGGTGAACGGGGCTACTCGGGAAGACTGTCCATTTGGTGTGACTTCCCGGCCCGGCGCCCGACCGGCAGCGCCACCAGCAGCAGCAGGCTCAGCAGCACGTACGTGTTGCGCACCAGGAACTCGCCCGGCGAGTCGGTGCGCACCGGGGCGACGCCCCAGTCGTAGAAGGTCACCACGCCGTACACGATCAGGGCGGTCGTGCCGACGGCGAGCGCGGCCAGCCAGTTCCGGCGGCGGAGGCCCTCGCCGGTGCCGGGGTCGGCGCTCATCGCCGCGTCCGCCAGCACCACCACCGCGGGGATGAACCAGTAGATGTGGTGGGTCCAGGTGATGGGGCTGACCAGCGCGCCGACCAGCCCGGTGAGGGCGAGCCCGGTGAGCGGGTCCCCGGCCCGGGCGGCCCGCGCCGCCCGCCACAGCCCGTACCCGGCGACGACCGCGACCAGCAGCAGCCAGAGCATCCGGTCCGGCTTCTCCGGGGCGGTGATGCGACTGAGCAGCCCGAACAGCGACTGGTTGCCGGTGTAGTCGGTGCGGCCGACCCGGTCGGTCGCCCACAGCTCGTGGGTCCAGAACCGCCACGAGTCACGCGGCGCGACCGCCGCGGCGAGCAGGGTCGCGGCGGCGGCCGTCGCGCTCGCCACCGCCGCCGCCCGCCACCGCCGGGTGGCCAGCAGGTAGACGATGAAGATGCCCGGGAAGAGCTTGAGCGCCGTCGCCAGCCCGACACCCACGCCGGCCCACCGAGCCGCCCGGGGTACGGCGAAGAGCAGGTCGGCCAGGATCAGCACGACCAGCAGCATGTTGATCTGACCGAAGGTGATCGTCTCCCGCGTGCTCTCCACGGCCAGCACGAGCAGGACCGCCACCGTGAGGGTGAACACACGGGGCAGGCCGTGCCGGGCGATCACCGGCGCCGACAGCCAACGGGTGGTGACCACCACCGCGAGCGCGGTCAGGATCGTGAAGATCGTCACGGTGGCGCCCAGCGGCAGCAACGCGAACGGGCGCAGCAGCAGCGCGCTGAACGGCGGGTAGGTGAAGTAGAGCTCGCCCTGCACCCGGTCGGGCTGGACGTAGTCGTAGAGCGGGTTGCCGGCCGCCCACCAGTCCATCGCCCGCATGTAGATCTTCAGGTCGAAGAAGTCGTGTACCAGCCCGGGCAGGTAGAGCGCCGGCAGCACGGCGGCCAGTGCCAGCACGGCGGCGAGCCGACGGACCGTACGGCCGCCCGGGTCGTCGTCGGTGACGGCGGGCGGTGCGGCGGGTTCGGCTGGCACGGGGAAACCCTAGCGGTCGGGTCGCGCCACGGTGCGCGGGCGCGCGGCCGGCGGGGCTGCGCGTAGTCTGGGCCGGTGGCTGATCTTCTCGTCTGGATCGACTGTGAGATGACCGGGTTGGACCTCGGCAGGGACAAGCTGATCGAGGTCGCCGCGCTCGTCACCGATCCCGATCTCAACGTGCTCGGGGAGGGTGTCGACGTGGTGATCCACGCCGACGAGGCGGCGCTGGAGGCGATGCCGGAGATCGTCCGCACGATGCACGGCAAGTCGGGGCTGACCGAGGAGGTCCGGCGCTCGACGGTGACCCTGGCCGAGGCGGAGGACATGGTCCTCGACTACGTCGCCAGCCACGTCAAGGACCCGCGCACCGCGCCGCTGTGCGGCAACTCGATCGCCACCGACCGGGGCTTCATCGCCCGGGACATGCCGCGCCTCGACGCGCACCTGCACTACCGGATGATCGACGTCTCCTCGATCAAGGAGCTGTGCCGCCGCTGGTACCCGCGGGTGTACTTCGGCCAGCCGCAGAAGGGGCTCGCGCACCGGGCGCTGGCCGACATCCGGGAGAGCATCCGCGAGCTGGAGTACTACCGGCGGACCCTCTTCGTGCCGCTGCCCGGCCCCGACGTGGAGACCGCCAAGGCGATCGCCGCCCAACTCTGATTTCGGGGCGGAGAACCCGCTGGACGCGGCGGGCGGGGGTGGGGCTATTATTGGTCCGCACCCCGCCCGGGGCGATCGACCGGGCGCGGAAGGCATGGTGGCTGTAGCTCAGTTGGCAGAGCACCGGGTTGTGGTCCCGGTTGTCGTGGGTTCAATTCCCATCAGTCACCCGGTTGACGAAGGCCCCCTCCTCGCGGAGGGGGCCTTCGGCGTTTCCGGTGCTCAGGCGGTCGGGCTGGGCGCGGGCTCGCCGCTGGCGTCCGGGTCGGCCCCGGCCGGCTCGTACGGCAGGGCGCTGCCCTTGACGTACTCCTCCCAGCTCATGTTCCAGTCGGTCCAGCCGTTGCCGTTCTGCAGCTTGCGCTCGGTGCCCTTGACCGTGATCGGGTCGCCGATCCGCGTGTTGGCGAACAGCCAGGCGCCGTTGGCCATCGAGACGTTCACGCAGCCGTGCGAGACGTTCACGCTGCCCTGCTGCCCCTCCGACCAGGGCGCGGCGTGGATGAACTCGCCACCCCAGGTCAGCCGCTGGGCATAGTCGATCTTCGTGCGGTAGCCCTCCTCGGGGCCCAGCTCGTCGAAGGTGTCGAAGACCGTCTTGCGCAGCTTCTCGATCACCACCATGGTGCCGCTCGACGAGGGGGTGCTCTTCTTGCCGAGGCTGACCGGGATGGTCTTGACCACAGACCCGTTCTTCGTGACGGTCATCCGCTTGGTCTTGTTGTCCACAGTCATGATCACCGCGGCGCCGATCTTGATGTCGACGGTGAGGTCCGCCCGGCCGTACCAGCCGTCACCCAGCGGCAGGCCGCCGGCCTGGACGCGGTAGGAGACGGTGCTGCCGGCCTGCCAGAACTCCTTCGGGCGGTAGCGGATCTCCGTCGGGCTGACCCAGTGCCAGATGCCCTCCTGCGCCGGGGTGGAGGTGACCGTCATCCGGCGCTGTACGTCGTCGCGGTAGTCCTTCGGGATGGCCCGGCCGAACTTGACGATCAGGGGCATGCCGACGCCGACCACCTGGTCGTCGCCGAGGAAGCTGGTGATCCGGACCTGCTTGCCGGGCTTCGCCATGGTGGTGAAGGTGCTGGTCGCCGTGGCGGGCCGGCCGTCGTCGCCGGTCGCGGTCACGGTGGCGGTGTACGTCTCGCCGTACTCCAGCGCGCCGGCGGGCAGCCAACTCGTGCCGTCCGCGGCGAGCTTGCCCTCGACGGCCTCGCCGGCCGAGTCCTTGAGCTCGACGCTGGTCTCCTGGGCGTCCTTCGTGGTGAAGGTGATGCCGGTCGAGGCGGGCACGTCCTTCGCGTCGGCCTTGGGCTCGACGATCGTGGCCGCGGCCTTCGGCGCGGCGGGCTGGCCGCCGCCGTCCTGCCAGCCGGACGGCTTGCCTGCGTCGCCGTCGGTGCAGGCGGAGGTCAGGGCGAGTGCCGCAGCGAGCACCGCCGCCGCGATCCCACGGCGTCGCCCGCCCCGCCGGTCGTCCCCACGCCGGATCAGCTGGTCCTGGACAGCTCGCATGATTCCCTCACAGTCGTGGTCCCCGGTTGCCCATCGTCCCTCACTGACGCATCCGGACAGATACCCGTTCCTCAGGGTGAACCGAAACACGTCGGGCAGCCTGTCCGAATATTGATAAAAACGAGGGTTTTGCGAGGCGGGTTCGTGTTCCCTGGGGTTTCGTGTTCCCCGGGGCGACGAGGCGACAAGGCGGCGGGCCGGCCGGGGCGGCGACTCGGTCGACGACGTCGCGGTCGGGGGTCGTGACGAACGGCGGAGTCGGGTGCGACCCGGCCCGGAACGCGGCGACCGGCCCGCGGGTGCGGACCGGTCGCCGGATCGTCGGGTGGAGGTGCGTCAGAACGCCGGCCCCGCACCGCCCTCGGGCACCGGCAGGGCGCTGCCCTTGACGAACTCGGACCAGCTCACGCTCCACGCCGTCCAGCCGTTGCCGGCGGCCAGCTGGCGTTCGGTGCCCTTGATGGTGATCGGGTCGCCGACCTTCGTCTTCTCGAACAGCCACTTCGCGTTCGCCGTCGAGACGTTGACGCAGCCGTGCGAGACGTTCTGCCGGCCCTGCACGTGCTCCGACCAGGGCGCGGCGTGGATGTACTCGCCGCCCCAGGTGAGCCGCTGCGCGAAGTCGATCTCCGTGACGTAGCGGTTCTCCGGATCCGGGTCGTCCCGGGTGTCGAAGACGGTGGACTCCTTCTTCTCCATCACCACCATCGTGCCGCTGGAGGAGGGCGTCTTCTTCTTGCCGAGGCTCACCGGCAGGGTGCGGACCACCTGGCCGTCCTCGTACACCGTCATCTTCTTGGTCGCGTTGTCGACCTTCATCTCGAACGCCCGGCCGATCTTCGCGGTGGCCGCCCGGTCGACGTTGCCGTAACGGCCGTTGCTCAGCGGGATGCCGGCCAGCGCGATCCGGACGGTGAGGGTGGTGCCGGGCTTCCAGTACTCCGGCGCGCGGTAGTAGGCCTGGGTGCCGTTGTCGACCCAGTGCCAGGCGCCCGGCTGCGGCGGGTCGGTGTGCACGAACATGCGCTTCTGCACGGCGGCCCGGTCCTTCTTCGGGATGCCCGGGTGGAACTCGGCGACCACCGGCATCGCCACGCCGTACGTCTTGTCGTCGAAGAGGTACAGGCCCGAGCTGATCATGGACTTGGGCTTCGCCATCGTCGTGAAGGTGCTGGTGCCCTGGCTGGTCCCGCCGTCGGCGCCGGTGGCGGTGACCGTGGCCGTGTAGCGGGTGCCGTACTTCAGTGGCTTCGACGGCACCCAGGACGAGCCGTCGGCGCGCAGCCGCCCCTCGACCTGCTTGCCGTCGGCCGTGGTCAGCGTGACGCCGGACACCTTGCCGCCGTCGGGCAGCTCCGCGCTGATCTCGGAGCTGACCGGCTTGTTCTTCGCCCCGTCGGCCGGGCTCAGCGCCAGCGGCGGACCGCTCGGCGCCGCCGGAGTGGCGGGATCGGCCGCCGCGCTCGCCGTGGCCGGCGCGGTGCCGCCGACGAACTCCGCCTTCTTCTGCTCGTCGCCGCAGGCCGTCAGTGCCAGCGACGCCACCAGACCGAGGGCGCCCACCATCGCCCCGGCCCGCGCGAACCTGCCCATCCCCACCTCTGTTCTCGCGTACCTGGCGCACATCGTGCCGCATGGACCCCGCTCCTCAGGCCCCTGTCGTCGTACGACTGGTGGTTTTGCCCTTGGATGCCCCTTAAGCTCGACCGAAGGGGGGAGCCGGGGATCGGATTGGAACCCGGCTCGGAGGCCGTGCTAATGTTCTCCCCGTTGCCAGCGAGCGCCGCTAGCTCAACTGGCAGAGCAGCGGACTCTTAATCCGCGGGTTCGGGGTTCGAGTCCCTGGCGGCGCACCAGCAGTAACACCCTCAGGGCCGGTCGTGCAGACCGGCCCTGAGGCCTTTTGATGACCCCTACGACCGGGCCTGTCTGTGGTCGACCGCTGGGACTGCCGGGTCACCTCTGCGCGGACGTAGATCATGGAGGCGCATTCAAGCCAGGCCGCGTCGAGGTCTGTCAAGCATCTTCGATGCTTCGGCTGATGGTCAGCGACGCGTTCCGGTGGCGGCCCGCGTCAGCTCCTACGGGACAGCCCCTCCGCCCGAGTCGCTGTTGCCTCTGACTGTGGGTTCGCCCTCCGCCTCCTCGAAGAGCGTCTGGCGCAGTCGCCACCGGTGCCGGCGGCTGATGAGGAACTCGGTGACAGCCGTCACCAGGCAGACCCCGGCGAGGCAGGCCAGGGCCTGCAGAGCGGGCAGCCAGGCGGTGACCGGCAGTAGAGCCAGTAGGAGTGTGGCGGCGGCGAGTCGGGGCCAGATGACGATGAGGATGCCGTGACCGAGCCGCCCGTGGAACGCGGCGTGGGCTAGCAGGAACAGGGCGACGCCGCCGTACATCGCGTACCGGCCGGTCCGGTCGAGCGGGTCGCCGCGGTTGTATGAGTTGGCGCTCTCGATGAGGCCGGGCGTGTGTTTCAGTCCGAGGGAGAGCAGGATGATCCCCGCGATCATGGGTAGGTGCAGGTAGGTGTAGGCGTCCCGGGCGAGTCGTACCCGGTGGAGCGGGTCGGCGGTGCGCAGTGCGTGCTCTCCGACGAGCGCGGAGAGGTCGAAGTAGATCCATTCGAGGGAGCAGGCGATGACGGCGGCGAGCGCCGAGGCGATGAGGAAGCTCGCTGTGGCGTGCAGGTAGCTGCCGGTGACGCCGATCGACACCAGCACCTCGCCTAAGGCCAGGATGATGATCAGGTTGTGTCGCTCGGTCCAGTGCCGGGCGGAGAAGATCTGCCGACGCACGGGCAGCGCCATCCCGGCGCCGTAGTCGATACTGATGGCCAGTACCCACAGGGCTATCTGGCCGGCCAGCGTTGTCGTGCTGCCGAGCTCGCCCAGCGGCAGCAACGCGGCGCTGAGCAGTAGGCCGATGGCGGCGAGCGCCGGCACGGTGAGCGACACGATCTCGTGGCCCCGCAGGCTCGGCGTGGCGTACCAGCGTAGTCCCAGGTACAGAAGCCGGACTGTGGCGTAGCAGCCAACGAACCCGACAGGGGCTGCCACGCCGCCGGGAACATCCCTGAACGCGTCCAGCGTGACAGCCGCCAGCACGAACAACACCGGCGTTGTCGCCAGCAGGGTGAGCCTGGCCAGGCCGAAGTTTCCCCGTACCCGGTTGCTCAGCCAGGCGAAGAGCGACCACAACCACCAGAGCAGGGCCAGGACAAGCAGCCCGTGCACGACACCGAGCCCACCCTTGTCGGCGGTCATCAGCGTGGTGACCTGAATGAACGCGAAGACGAACACCACGTCGAAGAAGAGCTCTGCGGTGGAGACGCGAGAATGTTCGGAGATCCGCCAAATGCCTGGGCGCAACCTCTGGACCATGGAAGAGGCCTCCCGTGATCAGGCTGAGCTGGACCGCCGGCCATCCGCGTTGCATCCACGTCTCCTCGTCGCGGCAACCCGCTGTCCGGGGCTACCCTGGCCGACCCGCCGCAAACCGGTGGATCACTGCTCTGGATGTGGTTGGGCGACTCGGCATGGCCTTGCCGGTCCGTACTCGCCTACCTGATGGTCTGGTCTCCGCACCCCTGTTCCTGCGAAGGACCGGTGCGGAGGCTTGTGTGCGGAGCCGGCGTTGCCCGGCGGTGGTTGCGGGTACCCGGCACGGATGGCGGAGGTACTTGAAGACGGGGACATCTACTTCCTCTACCGGCCACGCGTGGAGGAGGAGCACGTCGACTCGCTGGAGGAGGTGCAGCGGCTGCTGGTCGTGATGCACCCGTGGCGGGGACGACACCTGCGGCTGCTCGTGGTCGGGCGCAAGCGCCTGCCCGGAATCGACCAGCACGACCGCTTCTGGGCGTTCGTCGACGAGGTGGTGGACCGGCCCGAGCAGTTGCACAAGGCCCTCCAGGCGCGCGCGTACCGGACAAAGACCCGCGGCGGACGGGAGCAGCCGCCGGCCCGGCCGGTGGCGGAGGGGGCGTACGTGATCGCCCGGCACGACGACCACACCCATCTGGCGTACGAACTCGAACTCCCGCTGCGCCTCGGAGCGCCGCAGCACGAGCTGAGCATCGAGCCGGAGGCGAGCTACATCATCACGGTGAAGAACCCGCAAGCACCCTCCCCGCCCAGGGTCGGACTGCGCGGGGACCAGAAGGTCAAACTGCCCGCTAAGTTGCAGGGGAAGTTCCACGGCCGTCGTTTCGCCCCGCTCGACCCGCCGGACTTCCTCGACCATCCCGGGACCGAACTCGTCCTCGTCGGCGCGGCCCACGACGCCTCCGAGGAGCTACGGATCGACCTGGACGCGGAGGTCGAGCGGGCGGCGCGGAGCACGATCTTCGGGGACCTGCGGATCGGACGCCGGGATCGCCCGGTCGAGCCGCTGTTCGCAGGGGAGTGGGCGTAGCCTTCCGCCGGTCTCGTCCCGCCTGCCCGACCGCCCCGCCGTCTTCGTCGAGCGCGCCCGCTCCACCGCGCACCGCGCGCCGTCCAGGGCAGCCCGTGGTGCGGGGCGTTGCCATAATCGGACCGTGTCGATCCCGAGACGGCGTCGGTGGTTTCCTCCCGCGATAGTCGGCGCGGTCATCGCCGCGGTGGCCACGGTGGTCGCGGCGGCCCTCCCGGTCGCGCTCGAGCTCACCCGCGACACCGGCAGCCGTGGCGGTGCGCCGTCGGTACAGGGCACCCCGTCCGCCGTGCAGCCCCAGCCCACCACACCGGCGGCCACCACCGGGCTCAGCCCGTCCCCGGTGCCCGGTACGAGTGCTCCGCCCGCCGCGCCGGCCGGCGAGGCAGAGGTGCGCTCGTTGACGGAGATGCCCGAGGTGGACGACTTCGACGGCTGGGAGCAGGAGCCGCGACTCGTGGCCGGCGAGCAGCGCGAGACCGTCCTCGCGGCGTCTCCGTGCTGGCTGAACGACAACTTCACGGCCACGTTCGTGGTCAGCCGGCAGTACGCGGTCCTCGAGGCGACCGTGGGGATCGCGGACGACTCCGCGAAAGCGCTGCCGCTCCGGTTCACCGTGCTGGCCGACCGCAAGGCGGTCTTCGCCACCACCCTCGGCCTCGGGAAGACCCGCGCGGTCAGAGTGGACATCAGCGACGCGACACACGTGTCCCTCCAGGTCAGCACCACCAGCCTCGGCCAGTGCCACGGCGACGGCATCGGCGTCTGGATCGCCCCTCGGGTGCGTCGGTGAGCGGCGAAGCCCGCCGCACGCCGCCGGGCGCGGCTCTGCGTGGCTGATGGGGCAGCCAGCGTGCGCCGCCCGGGCCCGGCGGGGGCCCGCCGGCGATCGGCGCCGCCTGCCGGGCGCCGCTTCTGCATTTGACCATCGTCGATCAGCGCTGAGTAACTCGCCGACGTGCTCTCACGGAATTCCCATGTCAGGGAAGTGCGCCGAACTGGACGGACGAATTGTGTGGCCGTCCCTCGTCCTCGGCG
This sequence comes from Micromonospora sp. NPDC047465, assembly GCF_040643125.1. NCBI lineage: Bacteria > Bacillati > Actinomycetota > Actinomycetes > Micromonosporales > Micromonosporaceae > Micromonospora > Micromonospora sp. NPDC047465. The sequence continues at coordinate 17,197 of NZ_JBEYTP010000021.1, read as the reverse complement.
ACCGGCGTCTCCGGGGCCCGGACCGACCGCACTGCCGCACGGACGCGCCGGCGCTCCCGGTCGCCGCTCGAACCGTTGTGGGCGCGGCGCAGCCGGTAGCGCCGACCGTCCGCAGTGGAGCCTTCTGCTGCTCGCGTAAACACCCCTGTTTGGGAGCGGCATTCGGCTCGGGAAGCGGATAGGGTCGACAGAGGATCATCTCCGCTGCGTCGCCCGGTCGACGGGTGAATTTGCCGGGGGAGCAATTTCCGAGGGAGAGAGGGCGAACATGATCCGGAAGCCGAATCTGTCCGTGGACGCGCGGTATGTCCTGCCGTCGTTCGCTGAGCGGACGTCGTACGGCATGAAGGAGACCAACCCGTACAGCAAGATGTTCGAGGACCGGATCATCTTCCTCGGCACACCGGTCGACGACGCCGCGGCCAACGACGTGATGGCGCAGCTCATCACGTTGGAGGCGACGGATCCCGAGCGGGACATCACCATGTACATCAACTCGCCCGGCGGTTCGTTCACCGCCATGACGGCGATCAACGACACCATGCGTTACGTCCGCCCGGACGTGCAGACCGTCTGTCTGGGGCAGGCGGCGTCCTCCGCCGCGATCCTGCTGGCGGCGGGCACCCCGGGCAAGCGGATGGCGCTTCCGCACTCGCGGATCCTGATCCACCAGCCCGCCATCGAGGGCGTCCAGGGTCAGGGCACCGACCTGGAGATCCAGGCCCGGGAGATCATGCGGATGCGCACCCAGATGGAGGAGATGCTGGCCCAGTACTCCGGCCGCCCCCAGGAAGAGGTCTCCCGCGACATCGAGCGGAACAAGATCCTCACGGCCGACGACGCGGTGGCCTACGGGCTGGTCGACACGATCCTGCGCAGCCGGAAGAAGAGCGCGGCGGCGATGGCGGCCAGCTGAGCTGACCCGTCCGGGGTCGACGGCGCCACCGGCCCGTCGACCCCGCCCGGTCAGTCCGGCCGCCGGCCCTGCCTCGCCGGCTCTGTCCGGTCAGTCCCGCTCGTGCAGCGCCGACCCCCGGGCCAGTCCCGCGCCGGTCGCGTCGACCTGTCCCGGTCAGTCCCGCGCTGTCGCGCCGGCCCTGTCGGGGGTGGGCGGCGGGTCGCCCAGCGCGGGCAGCAGGTCCCCCGCGAGGTGCGGCTGGTAGCCCCCGCTCGCGGTCCACCCGCCGTCGAAGCGCACGGTGGTGGCGGTCAGGTAGCGCAGCTCGTCTGCGGCCAGTGCCCGGATCAGCTCCGCCACCTCGGCCGGCTCCGCCAGCCGACGCTGCGGAGTGCCCCGCACGATGGTCTCCTCGTCGAGGAGGTTCCGGTGGATGCCGTCCATCACCAGCGGCGTCCGGACGTAGCCCGGGCTGACCGCGATGACCCGGATGTTCTGCGCGGCCCACTCCACCCCGAGCACCTCGGTCAGCATGGCGACACCGGCCTTCGAGGAGCAGTACGCGGCCCCCTCCACCATCGCCAGGTGCGCCGCCACGGAGGCGATGTTGACGACCAGCCCGCCGGCCCGCCGCAACGCCGGGAACATCGCCCGGCAGCAGTAGTACGTCCCGGTCAGGTTGACCCCGATGACCCGCTCCCACGCCGCCGGCGCCAGTTCGCTGGCGAACCCGCGCCCGCCGATGCCGGCGCTGTTGACCAGCAGGTCGGCCCGCTCGACCTCGGCCGCCGCCGCGGCCACCTGGTCGTAGTCGCGTACGTCTACCTGCCGCCCCGTCACGCCGTCCGCGTCGCACGGTCGACGGTCCCAGCCGATCACGCGCCACCCGTCATCCACCAGCCGCCGCGCCAGCGCCGCGCCGATCCCGCTGGCCGCGCCGGTGACCACGGCCAGCCGCTGCCCACTACCGTGCAACCTGCCCTCCCTGGGTGTGCGACGTTCAGTTCGGGGGCAGCCGCAGCCGGGCGATGCGCCGTTCGCCGTCCAGGGCGCGCATCGCCCGGGCCAGCGTGGCGACGTGCAGTTCGTCCTCGCCGCGTTCGAGCATGGTCTCCGCCGTCACGCCGATCGCCTTGGCCTCCGCCATCAGCGCCTGCGCGGCCAGCACGCATCCCCGCACGTCGAAGTGGCCGCTGTCCCGGGCCGGATTGAGACGGGCGACCAGGTCGACGATGCGCAGGTAGCGGTCCACCAGCTCCTGCTCGGCGCGGGTCAGCGCGGGAAGCTCTCGTTCCGTCATGGACTCACCCTGTCACCCCGGGTCCGGTGCTGCCAGCCGCCGAGCACCTCGCGGCTGGCGTGGGCGACCTCGTCGAGGACGGCCTGGAACGCCGCGAGCACCGGATCGTCGACGGCACCCGGTGCCGGTGGGCCGGTGGGGTGGGCGGCGTCGTCGGCGCCGGGCAGCGCGGCGAAGTCCGGTCGCAGGCCCTGCACCCACAGCGCCGCGGCGAGCCGGGCCAGCGCCGCCAGCCCGTCGGGGCGCCCCTCCGAGGCGCTCGCGACGACGTGCCGCTGGCCGTGCAACGTGTCGCGGACGAAGGCGGCGAGGCTGCCGTGGCCGACCTGCACGAAGACCCGGGTGCCCTCGTCGTGGAGGCGCTGCACCAGTTCCCGGAAGCGGACCGGCGAGACCAGGTGCCGGACCAGGAGCCGACCCAGCGCCGACTCGTCGTCCGGGTAGCGGTCCACCGTGGTCGCCGACCAGACCGGCGCCGTCGCGGCCCGCAGCGGGACGGCCCGGAGGATGGCGGCCACCGGGTCGAGGTAGGGCGCCAGCATCGGGCTGTGGAAGCCGGACCGGAACGGCAGCACCGTCCGGGGCACCGAGGGGTCGGCGATCCGGGCGAACGCGGTGTGGATCGCCGCGTCGGTGCCGCAGAGCACCGTCTGGCGGGGACTGTTGTCGTGGGAGATGACCACGTCGGCCACCCCGTCGATGAGCCGTCTCGCCTCGACCACCGGACAGCCCACCACCGCGAACGCCACGTCGGGCAGCTGGTAGGCGTCCGGCCCCATCCGCCGGGCGAACTCGTCGAACGCCTCCGCCGCCCACCTGCCGGCGGAGAACAGGGCGCTCCACTCGCCGGCGCTGTGGCCGGCGACGAGATCGGGCCGGATGCCCATCCGCCGCAGCGCGCCGTCCAGCAGGCGCCCGGTGTGCAGCAGGTCCCACGTCCGGCCGCCCACCGTCCCGGTGCGGTCCGGCTGGTAGCCGGGCAGGCCGAACGCCCCGGCCACGTCGTCGAGCGGTGGCCGGTCGTGCGCGGACAGGCCTGGGAAGAGGAACGCCACCCGGCCGGGGCGGCCCGGCCGCAGCACCGGATCGGTGGTGTACCAGAGGTCGGCCGGGCCGGCCCACGACCGTTCCCGCAGCACGAGTTCCTGGGCGAGGGCGAGCCGGTCCGGGGTCGGGGTCAGCAGGGCCAGCCGGCACGGCAGGCCGGGGTCGTCCGGCTCCGTCGGGCGGCGCGCGCCCCGGGCCACCGCCCGGAGCCGGTCCGCGAGTTCCGCCGGGGAGGACGCCGCCAGGCGCAGGACGGCCGGTCCCGACTGGCGGGGGTACGGCGACCGGGCCGGCTCAGTCATCGAACCCGGCGGGCCGGAACGGGGCCGGGTCGCCGGCCACGTACAGCACCTGGTGCGCGTCCCGCGGGCCCTCGGCGATCTCGCGCATCAGCGCCTCGACGCCCGCCTCCGGGTCGATCACCGCGATGCCGCGGCGCGCGTACTCCCGTTCCAGCTCGGCGGAGACCATGCCGCCGCCGGCGGCGGCCCACGGGCCCCACGCCACGGCGAGGGTGCGGCCGGTGAAGCGGTCCGCGGCGGCCAGCGCCAGGGTGTCCAGCGCGTCGTTCGCGGCCGCGTAGTCGGCCTGCCCCCGGTTGCCGAAAACCCCGGAGACGCTGGAGAAGAACAGCAGCAGGCGCAGGTCCGGCTTCAGCGCGTCCAGCAGGACCCGGGCGCTGCGCACCTTGGCGTCGTAGACGGCGGTGAAGGCGGCCTGGTCCTTGTCCCGGATGAGCCGGTCGTCGAGCGTCCCGGCGCCGTGCACGACGACGTCGATCCGGCCGTGCCGGCGGTAGACCTCGTCGACAGTGGCGGTCAGGCGGGCGTCGTCGCGGATGTCGAACCGGTGGTACCGCACGGACGCGGCGTGCGCCTCGAGCCGGTCGAGGACGGCACGCAGCTCGCGCCCGGCGAGCAGGGCCCGCAACCGGCGCTCCACCTCGGCCGGCGTGCCGGTGATGCCGGCCGCGAGCAGGGCGCGGCGCAGCTCGGCCGGATCCGTCAGGCCGGCCGTGGCGGCGTCCTCCGCGCCCTGCGGCGGGGCGGTACGCCCGACGATCTCCAGGTGGCAGCCGTACCGCTCGGCGAGCGCCACCGCCGTCCGGGCGGTGATGCCCCGCCCGCCGCCGGTGACCAGCACCACCGAGTCGGAGTCCAGGTCCAGCGCCTCGGACCCGGCGGGGAGCTCCTGCCGGACGTAGCGGCGGGTCACCCGGGATCCGTCGGGCAGGCCGACCACCCCCCGGGGCGTCCCACCGGCCACCTCGTCGACGATCCGCTCGGCGACCGCCTCCGCGCCGCCCTGGGGGTCCACGTCCAGCAGGCGGACCCGGGTCTCCGGATATTCGTGGGCCACGGTGCGGACCAGCCCGGCGAAGCCGATCCCGGCCAGCGCGGCGTGCTGCCCGGCCGGGGCGGTCTCCGAGTCGAGGGGCGCGAAGTGGCCGCCCATCGTGGTGACCACGGTGATGTCCGGCACCCCTGCGGTGAGCAGCGCGCGGAGCCGGTCGTAGGCCGCCGGCAGGGCCGGCTCGCCGGCGGCGTCCGTCACCGGCAGCAGGATCGCCAGGTCGAGCTCACCCGGCGGGGTCGCGGCGTCGGCAGTGGAGACCCCGGCGCGGGCCAACCGGCGGCGCAGCGCGTCCGCCAGGTCGGGCGCGCCGCCGGCGACCGCCGCGACGCGTCCGGAGAGGTCGGCGGCGGCGCGGGGCGGCGCGGGCAGTGGCTGGAGGGCGGGGACGTACCGGTCCGGCGCCCGGCCCGGGGCGGGCCCGGTGGACGTCCCGGCGTCCGGCGTGGACCGGCCGGCCGTCTCCGGGTCGTGCGTGGCCCGGCCGGCCGTCCGGGTGTCGGCCGGCCCCGGGACGCCGCCCGGTGTCGCGGCCGGGCCGGTCGCCGCCGGGTCGAGCGGGGGAAGCAGCGCCACCAGGTCGGCGATCGTACGGGCGCCGACGAGGGTCGACACGCGCGTCTCCGGTCGCGGCACCGCCAACCGGCGCAGCAGCGTCTCGGCCAGCTCCGTCCGCTTGATCGAGTCGATGCCGAGGTCGGCTTCCAGGTCGATGGTGGGGGCGAGCATCTGCGCGGGATAGCCCGTCCGCTCGCTCAACAGGTCGACGGCGAGGCCGAGGACGGTGGTCGGGCCGGCGTCGGCCACCTCGGCGCGGGCGGGCTCGGTGGACGCCACGGCGACCGGCGTCGGGTCCGGTGCGGACCGCCGCGGCCGGGGCTCCCGGTCCAGGTAGCCGAGCACGATCTCGCGCTGGGCGTCGACCAGCTCCCGGCTGTTGCGCAGGAACTCCAGCACCGCCGTCTCGCGCGGATCCCCGCTGCCGGCGCTGTCCGCCGCCGCCAGCCGGGGCGCCTCGTCGGCGGGCCGCAGGCCGTTCGGCACCGGCTTGCCGTCCGGGCCCCGCACCAGGTGCCCGTCGACCGTCCACCCGGTGACGGCGGGGGCGGCGGCCGAGGTGGCCCGTGGGCCGGCGAAGAGGCGGGCCGGGTCCACCGGCACCCCCGCGACGGCCAGCGCCGCCAGGGCGTGCAGCAGGCGGGGCAGCCCCGGTTCGTTCGGCGCGTCGCAGCTGACCGCCCGGTGCGGCCGGTCGCCGAGGATCCGGCCGATCATCCGGCTGAGCACCCGTCCGGGTCCCACCTCGACGAAGACCCGGGCCCCGGCGGCGTACATGTCCTCGATCTGGGTCAGGAACCGCACCGGGGCGGCGAGCTGCCCGGCGAGGAGCCGGCGGATCTCGTCCGGTGCCTCCGGGTAGCGCTGGCCGGAGGCGTTCGCCCAGACCGGTCGCTGTGGCGGCTGCACCGGGCAGTCGGCGAGGACGGCGGCGAACTCCTCGGTGGCGTCGGCCATCGCCGGGCTGTGGAAGGCGCATGAGACGCCGAGCGTGGTGGCGGACCGGCCCTGGGCGCGCAGCCCGGTCACCGCGGTCGCCACCGCCGCCTCGGGGCCGGCGATCACCACCTGCTCCGGGGCGTTGTGGTTGGCGATCACCACGGCGTCGTCGAGGCTGGCCCCGGCGAGGGCGGCGGCGACCTCGTCGGCGCTCGCGGCGACGGCCGCCATGGCGCCGCCCCGCCCGCCGGCCGCGTGCATCGCGGCGGCCCGGGCGGCGGTCAGCCGCAGCAGGTCCGGGCGGGACAGGACGCCGGCGGCGTGCAGGGCGACGAGTTCGCCGTAGCTGTGCCCGCCGAGCAGGTCGGGCCGGACCCCGAGGGAGCCGAGCAGCTCCAGCAGGGCCAGCTCGGCGACCCCGAGGGCGGGTTGGGCGTGGCGCGTGTCGGCGAGCGTGGCCGCCCGGGCCGCCGCCGTCGCCTCGTCGAACGAGGTGGGTGGGAACATCACCGCGGCCAGCGCCGGGTCGTCGTACAGGTCGGTCCGCATGGCGGGGAAGGCCGCGAAGAGGTCGGCCAGCATGCCGGGGCGTTGGCTGCCCTGCCCGGGGAAGACCAGCGCCACGACGGGCGGCTCCGCCGGGCCGGGGTCGGCCAGGTAGACCCCGGCCCCGGGGTCGGCGGTGCCCGTGGCGGCCAGCCGCAACCGCTCCCGCAGCTCGTCGAGGCTGCCGGCCACGACGGCGGCCCGGACCGGCCGGGCGTCGTCGCGGGTGCGGCCGAACCACTCCAGCGCGAGGGCGTGCAGCGCCCCGTCCCCGGGCGGCGCGTCGGCGGCCAGGGCGGACAGGGCCCGTGCCGCCTCCCCGGTCGACTGCTCGTCGGCCGCGCGGAGCAGGAAGAGCTCGGCCGGCCAGCGTTCCCACGCCTGGTCGGGGTCGGCGGTGCTGGGGTGGGCCCGGACCACGGCGTGGAAGTTGGTGCCGCCGAAGCCGAAGGCGCTGACGCCGGCGGCGCGGCGGGCCGGGGGAGCGAGCCAGGGGCGGGCCGCGCCGTCGAAGGCGAACGGGCTGGCCGTGGCGTCCCAGTAGGAGTTGGGCCGGGTGAGGTGCCCGGTCGGCGGGCGGACCCCGGTCTGTACCGCCCGGACGGCCTTGATCAGGCCCGCCATGCCGGCGGCGCACTTGGTGTGCCCGATCAGCGACTTGACCGAGCCCAGTGAGCAGGTGCCCGGCCCGGCCCCGTCGGCGGCGAACACCTCGGACAGGGCGGACAGCTCGGTGCGGTCACCGACGACGGTGCCCGTGCCGTGCGCCTCGACCAGGCCGATCTCCCCGGGTGCGACGCCCGCCGCCCGCAGGGCCCGCTCGACCGCGTGCCGCTGGCCCTGCGCCCGGGGGGCGGTGAGGCCCATGCCGCGGCCGTCGCTGGCGCCGCCCACGCCGGCGATCACCGCGTGGATCCGGTCGCCGTCGCGTTCCGCGTCGGCCAGGCGCTTGAGCACGAGACAGGCGACGCCCTCGCTGATCACGATGCCGTCGGCGGACTGGTCGAAGGTGCGGCACCGCCCGGTGGGCGACAGTGCCTGCACCGAACCGAAGAGCAGGTAGTCGTGCACCGCGTTGTGCACGTCCACCGCGCCGCACAGCACCATGTCGCTCGTGCCGACGGCCAGCTCCTTGCAGGCCAGGTCGACCGCCGCCAGCGAGGACGCGCAGGCCGCGTCGACGGTGTAGTTGACCCCGCCCAGGTCGAGCCGGTTGGCGATGCGGCCCGCGATGACGTTGCCCAGGATGCCGGGGAAGGAGTCCTCGGTCAGGCGGGGCAGGTGGGCGTCGAGCGCGGCGGGCGGCTCGGCGAAGTACGTCGGCAGCAGCGCCCGCATCCCGTATGCCGTCGCGAGGTCGGCGCCGGGCTCGGCCCCGAAGATCACCGAGGTCTGCGCCCGGGGGAAGGGGCGGTCGGCGTAGCCGGCGTCGGACAGTGCCCGCTCGGCGACGATCAGGGCGAGCAGTTGCGCGGGATCGATGCTCCCGAGTGCGGCGGGCGGTACGCCGTGGGCCACCGGGTCGAACGGCACGGGTGCCAGGAAGCCGCCCCAACGGGACGGGCTCTTCTCCCCCGGGCGGGGAACGTCCGCCGAGTAGTAGCGGTCCGCGTCCCACCGCCCGGGGTCGACCTCCACCACGGCGTCGGTGCCGGCGACGACGTTGGCCCAGAAGGAGGCCGCGTCGGAGGCACCGGGAAACGCGCAGGCCATGCCCACGATCGCGATGTCCATGGAATGCCCGGATCCTTTCCTCATCCCGTCCCCGTCCCGCGCCCGGTCCCACTCGTGACGGGCGGACGCGCGGTCGTACTCGAAAAGGGCACGTCGGCGGCGACGTCCGTGAATGCGCATAATGTTGCGACGGACGTTTATGGGTTGCGGCCAGTGGCGCTGCGGCGGTCTGCCGCGGTGGCTTCGTACGGGCGGCGCTGACGGTCTGGTGCCAGTTATAAAGACGCGAACCCCGAGTCGGGGTTCGGAGGGTCGGCACAAGCAAGATCGGTTGGTGCCTGCCTGCCTCCGAATGATCTCGTTCGATTTGCAAGCGTTTCCTCGATCCTTGCATACCGGCCGGTATGTGTCCACCCGTGATCGAATCCTCACCCGAACCGCCAGTTTTTGGCAGCCGATGCCCGTTTTGTAGGCACTTTTGGCGTGCTCGGACATGGAAGTTCCACGGTCCGCGACGTGCGCGACGGCCGTCCGGGCTGAGTCCGTGATCAGTGTCACTCGATCCCGTGGAACTGCAGCTAGCCACGATAATGCGTGGCGACCAAGGGATCGTTAATTGCCGGACCTGTCCGCGCTAATGCGTACGTCGGTGACCCCGAACTTATTGGTAGGGATTGACTCCGTCCGGGCTCCATGATGTGCTTCCCGAGTCCCGACGGGGTTGGCGGAAATGCGCCGGAGTGCTCCCGGGTGGTCTACCGGGAGGTCGGGACGCCGGTGTCGTACCCGCCGTGGCGGCGACACCGCTGGGGCAGGGAGAACGCGGGGGAACGGGGACATCCAAGTGCTGATCCGGCCTGTCGACCGGGTGTGTGAGCACCGCGACAGTGGGCGGCGGACGACCGCCTGCCGCGGTGCGTCGAGCGCCCGCTCGCCGGGACGGCGCCGGCGCGGCTGAGCTGGCCGCCGCGGGCGGATCGTCAGGTCCGGGTAAGGGGCCGCCCCGCGCCGGGTGCGGCGTTCGAACCATGTCACGGGGGGAACCAGTGGATCTTGGATTGGACGGTCGGCGGGCGCTCGTCACCGGATCGTCGTCCGGCATCGGAGCGCGGATCGCCGAGATGCTCGCCGACGAGGGAGTGACGGTCGTCGTGCACGGGCGCTCCGTGCCCGCCGCGGAGTCCGTGGCCCAGGGCATCCGGGCCCGGGGCGGCGCCGCGGAACCGATCGTGGCGGACCTGCTCGACGCCGACGGCCCGCACCGACTGGCGGTCGCGGCCGAGCGCTACCTCGGCGGCGTCGACATCCTGGTCAACTGCGCCGCCACCGGCCTGGACCGGCCGTGGGACGACACCACGGACGAGGACTGGCGGCGGCTGCACGAGCTCAACGTGGTGGCGCCGGCCCGCCTCGCCCAGGCGCTGGTCCCCGGCATGCGTCGCCGGGGCTGGGGCCGGCTGATCCAGATCGCCAGCGGCGCCGCCACCCAGCCGCAGGTCGGCTCGGTGGCGTACTCGACGACCAAGGCGGGACTGGTCAACCTCACGACGGGGCTGGCCCGGGCGTTGGACCGCACCGGCATCACCGTCAACACCGTCAGTCCCGGCATCGTCGTCACCCCCCGGGTCGAGGCGTACGTCCGCGGTCTCGCCGCCGACCAGGGCTGGGGCACCGACTGGTCCGACATCGAGCAGCGCGTCCTCGCCGGGTCGATCGACAACCCCACCGGCCGGCTCGGCACACCCGACGACGTGGCCGCGCTGGTCGTCTTCCTCGCCAGCCCCCTTGCGGGCTTCGTCAACGGGGCCAACCACCGCGTCGACGGCGGCGCGGTCGCCGTCGTCAACTGAGTCTCCGCGGAAGGATCAATGGTGACTGTCCACTACTCGGCGGACCGACGACCACGGTGGTTCCTCTTCCCGGACACCCCGGAGGCGCCGGTGGCGTTGTACTGCCTGCCGCACTCGGGGGCGGGGGCGACCGCCTACCGGGCCTGGATCCCGGCCGCGGCGCCGGGCATCGCGGTACGCCCCCTGCAGCCGCCCGGCCGGGAGAGCCGGATCGACGAGCCGCCCGTCTTCGACGTCGCCGAGGTCGCCGACGTGCTGGCCGACGAGACCCGGCCGTACGCGCTGTACGGCCACAGCTTCGGCGCCCTCGTCGGGCACGCCGTCGTGGCGGAACTCCAGCGCCGCGGCGCCCCGCTGCCCCGGCGGCTCGTCGTCGGCGGGTCCCGCCCCCCGGACGACCTCCCGGAACTCGCCCGCCGGCTGCTCGGCCTCGACGACGAGGAGTTCCTGCGCGAGGTCGTCGGGATGGGCGGCACCCCGGCCGAGATCCTGGACCACCCGGCGCTGGCCGCCCTGCTCGTCCCGGTGCTGCGGGCCGACTTCGGCTGGATCGACCGCTACGCCGACGCCGCGCACGGCCCGGTCGACGTGCCGATCCTCGGCTTCGCGGGCACCCAGGACCCGATCGCCACGACCGAGGCGATGGCCGGGTGGCAGCGGATGACCTCCCGCGGGTACCGCGGCCACAGCGTGCGCGGCGACCACTTCTTCCACATCACCGACCCCGCCGGGGTGGTGCGGGCCATCGCCGCCGACCTGGCGGCCGATTCCCGGTAGCGCCCCGGTGCGCCAACTCGACGGGCCCGGCAGCGGGCGACGAGGTCCCCGGTCTCTTTGTCCGGAACGGAGCGGCACATGACAGACTGCCTGATCGTCGGTTTCAACGACGTCGACTTCGCCAGCTACGTCAGCGACGTGCGCCTCATGGGGGCCGACTCCGGCGCCTTCCGCGACCTGCGCCTGGCGTACATCGACCTCGACGGGCGACCGCTGCGCGCGCTGGACGCGCTGAGTCACCTGCGCGAGAGCCCGCCGGGCGCGCCGAAGCCGTACTTCCACAACGCGGACTTCCTCTGGCCGGTGGTCACCGTGCTGGGCAGCTTCCTGGCCCGCCGGGGGTTGAGCGTCGACTTCGTCAACCTGTTCCAGCACGAGCGGGAGCAGTTGCGGGAAAAGCTGGACGGCGACGTCCGCCTCGTGGCGATCACCACGACCCTGTACGTCTCGCCGCAGCCGATCATCGAGATCGTCGAGTTCGTCCGCCGACACAACCCGAAGGTGTCCATCGTGGTCGGCGGGCCGTTCATCACCAACCAGGTGGCCGCGCTCAAGCGCCCCGACCTGGACGCGTTGATGGACTACCTCGGCGCCGACTACTACGTCACCGGCCGGGAGGGCGAGCTGACCCTGGCCCGGCTGGCGCTGGCGCTGCGCTCCGGCACCGACCCCGGGGACGTGCCGAACCTGGCCTACCGCTCGGACGGCGACTTCGTCCACACCCGCACCGAGATCGAGTCGAACCCGCTGCACGAACTGGTCGACTACCAGGTCTTCGGCCCCGACGCGTTCAACGAGTTCGTCACCACCCGGACGGCGAAGTCCTGCCCGTTCTCCTGCGCCTTCTGCGGCTTCCCCCAGCGGGCCGGCAAGTACACCTACCTCGACGTGACGCACGTCGAGCGGGAGCTGGACAACATCCGCAAGCTGCCCTCGGTCAACACCGTGACGTTCATCGACGACACCTTCAACGTCCCCAAGAACCGGTTCCGGGACATCCTCCGGATGATGATCGACAAGGACTACGGGTTCAAGTGGAACTGCTTCTATCGCAGTGACCACGGCGACCGCGCGACCATCGAGCTGATGAAGGAAGCCGGCTGCGAGGGCGTCTTCCTGGGCATCGAGTCGGGCAGCGACATGCTGCTCAAGCAGATGAACAAGACCGCCCGCCGGGCGGACTACATCGACGCGCTCGGGGCCTTCAACGAACACGGCATCTCGACGTACGCCTCGCTGATCGTTGGCTTCCCCGGCGAGACGGAGGAGACCGTCGCCGAGACCGTGGACCTGCTCGACCAGGGCCGGCCGGACTACTTCCGGGCCCAGCTGTGGTACTGCGACCCGGTCACCCCGATCTACCAGCGCCGGGACGAGCTGGGCATCAAGGGCGAGGCGTTCAACTGGAGCCACCAGACGATGGACTGGTCCACCGCCGCCCAGATCATCGACGACCTCTTCGTCGACGTGACCAGCTCCGTCTGGCTGCCGCAGTTCGGGTTCGAGCAGTGGAGCACCTTCTACCTCCAGCGCAAGGGGATGTCCGGCGAGCAGGTCAAGGACTTCGTCCGCGCCTTCAACGGCGTCCTGGCCGACCAGCTGCGCCATTCCGGCGGCAGCGCCGCCCAGCCGGAGCTGCTCGACCGGTTGCGCCGGGCGAGCCAGTTCGAGGCGGTGAACCCGCCGGGACCGGCGCCGTCGCCGGTGAGCTGACCGTCCCGCCCGTCCCAGCAGAAAGCGGTACCGTGCGCCGAACACCTTCCGACGCGGTCCGGGCCCGGCTGGCCAGCCGGCTGGCGGCCGGGGCCGAGTTCCTCGCCAACGACACGACGGTCGACCCCCTGCCCGACGACGCGGCGACCACCGACGGCCCACGGCTGTTCGCGGCCGACGGACACCCGTCGGACCCGGACGCCCCGGCCCCGGTCTCCTTCGCGCAGCGCCGCCTGTGGTTCCTGCACCAGTTCCAACCGGACAGCCCGGCCTACCACGTGCCGGCGGTGCTGCGGCTGACCGGACCGCTGTCCGTGGACACCCTGCGGGACGCCCTGGACCGGCTGGTGGCGCACCATCCCGCCCTGCGCACCGTGTTCGACGACGTCGACGGCGAACCGGTACAGCGGACGGTCGACGTGCCCGCCGTCCGGCTCGACGTGACCGACCTGACCGACCTGCCGGCCGCGCAGCGGGAGGACCGCGTGCGCGAGGCGGTCGCCGCCGAGCGGCAGCCCCCGTTCGACCTGCGGCGCGGGCCGCTCCTGCGGACCCGGCTGTTCCGGCTCGGCGAGGACGACCACCGGCTCTTCCTCGACCTGCACCACATCGTCGTCGACGGCTGGTCGCTCAGCGTCCTGGTCAACGACCTCGTCCGCTACTACGCGGCGGGGACCGGGCACGGCACCGAGCCCGCCCGGCCGCCCGTCGACCCGGCCGGGCACGCCCGCTGGCAGCACCACCGCGTCGGCGCCGGTGAGCTCGACGACCAGCTGGCCTGGTGGGAGCGGCGGCTCGCCGGCGCCTCGGCGACGGAACTGGCGCCCGACCGGGTGCGCCCCGCCGTGCTGGGCTGGCGGGGCGGCCGACGGAACGTACGCTTCGACGCCGAGCTGACCGACCTGGTCCGCGCCGCCGCCCGCCGGCACGCCGCCTCGCCGTACATGGTGCTCCTGGCCGGATTCGTCGCGCTGCTGCACCGGCAGACCGGGCAGTCGGACGTCGTGCTCGGCACGCCCGTCGCCGGCCGGGACCGGGTGGAGCTGGAGCCGCTGGTCAGCCTGCTGGTGAACACCGTCGTGCTGCGCACCGACGCCTCCGGCGATCCGACCTTCGCCGAGCTGGTGGCCCGGGTGCGCGACGTCGTGCTGGACGCCCAGACGCACCACGAAGCCCCGTTCGAGCTGCTCGTGGAGCGGCTGCGCCCCGTCCGGGACCCGGCCCGCCACCCGTTGTTCCAGATCGTCTTCGCGATGAAGAACCTCCCCCCGTTCGAGCGCCTGCACGTCGGTCCGCTGACGGTGGAGCTGCTCGACATGGTCGGCGAGGTCTCCAAGTTCGACCTCTCCGTGATGGCGTTCGAGGGCGACACGCACATCGACTGCGAGTTCGAGTTCAGCACGGAGCTGTTCGACGACGACCGCATCGCGCAACTGATGGCGCAGTACCGGGCGATCCTCGGCTCGCTCTGCGCGCGCCCGGACCGGCGGCTGTCGGCGGCGGCGCTGCTGGACCCGGCGGAGGAGGACCGGATCGTGCGCCGCTGGAGCGGGCAGGTCCGCGAATACCCGACCGGGCCGGTGCACCACCTGGTCGCGCGGTGGGCCCGGACGGCGCCGGACGCCCCCGCCGTGCGGGCCGACGGCAGGACGCTGACGTACGGGGAGCTGGACCGCCGCGCCGACGTCCTCGCCGCCCGGCTGCGGGCCGTCGGCGCGGGGCCCGGCCGGCCGGTGGCCGTCTGCCTGGACCGGGGAGCGGAGCTGGTGACCGCGTTCCTCGCCGTGCTCAAGGCGGGCGCGGCGTACGTGCCGCTCGACCCCGGCTACCCGCCGGACCGGCTCGCCTTCACGCTGGCCGACAGCCTGGCCTGCGCGGTGCTGACCAGCGAGGACCTGACCGGCAGGTTCGCGGCGGCGCGGACGGCGGTGCTCGACGTCGCCGCCGCCACCGCTGTCTCCGCCGACGCCGACGCTGGTGGCGAGGCCGTCGCCGGGGCCGGCGGGGTGGCCGCGCCCGCGGAGCCGGACCCACGGGAGATCGCGTACGTCATCTACACCTCCGGCTCCAGCGGGCGTCCCAAGGGCGTCGAGGTCACCCACGGCGGCCTGGCCAACCTGGTGCACTGGCACCTCGACGCCTACCGGGTCGGGCCGCAGGACCGGGCCACCCTCGTCGCCAGCCCCGGCTTCGACGCCTGCACCTGGGAACTGTGGGCGGCGCTGGCCGGTGGCGCGGCGCTGCACGTGCCGCCCGAGCCGGTCCGGGTCGCACCGGACCGGCTGGCGCGCTGGCTGGTCGATGAGGCGATCACCGTGACCTTCCTGCCCACCACGGTCGCCGAGGCGGTGCTCGCGGAGGAGGCCGTGACCGGCTCGGCGCTGCGGCTGCTGCTCACCGGGGGCGACGCGCTGACCCGTACGCCCCCGCCCGCGCTGCGCGCCCGGCTGGTCAACCACTACGGCCCGACGGAGAACACCGTGGTGGCCACGGCCGACCCGGTGCCCCCGCAGGACGGGCCGGTGGTGCACGCGCCGCCGATCGGCCGCGCCATCGCCAACGTCACCACCTACGTTCTGGACAGGGCCGGGCGACCGGTGCCGGTCGGCGTGCCCGGGGAACTGTGCCTCGGCGGGCTCCAGGTGGTCCGGGGCTACCTGAGGGACCCCCGCCGCACCGCGGAACGCTTCGTCCCGGACCCCTTCGGGGCCACGCCCGGTGCCCGGATGTACCGCACCGGCGACCTCGTCCGCTGGCTGCCCGACGGTCGGCTGGACTTCCTCGGGCGGCTCGACAGCCAGCTCAAGGTGCGCGGCTTCCGGGTCGAGCCGAGCGAGATCGAGGCGGTGCTGGTGACCCACCCCGCCGTCCGCGAGGCCGCCGTCGTGGTCCGCGGCGACAACCCGGACCGTCGGGACCTCGCCGCCCTGCTCGTCCTCGAGGACGGGCCGGCGCCGACGTACGAGGAGGTGCGGGCCGTGGCCCGGCGGCACCTGCCCGGCTACATGGTGCCGGCGGTCCTCGCCGCGGTGGACGCCCTGCCCGTGACCACCAACGGCAAGCTCGACCGGGACCGGCTGTCCTGGCGGGACGGCCGGCCGCTGCGCCAGGAGGCCACGGCGGAGCCGCCGATCGGCGCCACCGAGCGCGCGGTCGCGGAGGTGTGGGCCCTCGTGCTCGACGTACCGCCGTTGGGCCGCACCGACAACTTCTTCGACCTCGGGGGCCACTCGTTCCTCGCCCTGCGCGCCCGCCAGCAGCTCGCCGAGCGGCTCGGCGTCGAGCTGAACGTGGTCGACCTGTTCCAGTTCCCGACCGTGGCCGCGCTCGCGGCCCACCTGGACCGGATCCGCGCCACGCCGGAACCGGCCGACGGGGAGCAGGACCCGGGGTCGCCGGCCAGCCGCGCGCAGCTCCGCCGGGCGGCGGTGCGCGGTGGCGCCCTGGCACGTCGTCGACAGGCGCACGAACAGCGCCGCCTCGCGGAAGGGACGGACCGATGACCGAGCTGCCTGCGCACCTCGACGACCAGTTCGACAACGCCCTGGCGGTGGTCGGGATGGCGGGTCGTTTCCCGGGAGCGTCGAACGTGGCGGAGTTCTGGCGGAACCTGTGCGCCGGGGTGGAGTCGGTGACGTTCTTCTCGCCGGAGGAGTTGGCGGCGGCGGGGGTGCCGGAGTCGGTGTATTCGCATCCGTCGTATGTGCCGGCGAAGGCGCGGTTGGACGGCGTGGAGTTGTTCGACGCGGAGTTCTTCGGGTTCAGCGCGCACGAGGCGGAGATGACGGATCCGCAGCACCGGTTGTTCCTGGAGTGCGCGTGGGAGGCGTTGGAGGACGCGGCGTACGACCCGGCGCGTTTCCCGGGCCGCATCGGCGTCTACGCGGGCAGCTCCGTCAATTCCTATCTGCTCCGGGCGGTCGCGGCGGACCCGACGCTGATCTCCGACATGAGCGCGCTCATGGCGAACGAGAAGGACTTCCTGGCCACCCGCGTGGCATACAAGTTCGACCTCCGCGGCCCCGCGATGACGATCCAGTCGGCGTGCTCGACCTCGCTGGTGGCGATCCACCAGGCGTGCCAGGCGCTGCTGGCAGGCGAGTGCGACATGGCGCTGGCCGGCGGCGTCGGCGTCCGGGCCGAGGAGGCGGAGGGGTACCGCCACCAGGACGGCATGGCCCTCTCCCCGGACGGGCACTGCCGGGCCTTCGACCGGGCCGCCGCCGGCACCGTCAACGGCAGCGGACTGGCCGTCGTGGTGTTGCGGCGGTTGGTGGATGCGGTGGCGGCGGGGGATGTGGTGCATGCGGTGGTGCGGGGTTCGGCGGTGAACAACGACGGTGGTGGTAAGGCGGGTTTTACGGCGCCGTCTGCGGTGGGTCAGGCGCAGGTGGTGGCGGATGCGTTGGCGGTGGCGGGGGTGTCGGCGTCGTCGGTGGGTTTTGTGGAGGCGCATGGGACGGGGACGCCGTTGGGGGATCCGATTGAGGTGGCGGGGTTGACGCGGGCTTTTCGGGTGGATGCGGATGGGGTGGGGTTTTG
>NZ_JBEYTP010000020.1:0-124732 GCF_040643125.1 Micromonospora sp. NPDC047465 | reverse complement strand
GCCAGCCGTCGGGCCGGAGCCCGCCGTCGGGCTGGAGCCCGCCGTCGGGCTGGAGCCCGCCGTCGGGCTGGAGCCCGCCGTCGAGGGCCGGTGCCGGTGGCGCCGGCCGCACGTCACCCGAGGGTGATCAGCCGAAGCAGTTCTCCACCGGAGTGGGGCTGCCCTCGCAGTTGGTCGGCTTGTTGCCCCTGATCGCCGACTTGTCGTCCACGTCGACGTCGCCCTGGTAGTTGAAGACGCCACCCGGCTTCAAGGTGGAGAAGTTGTCCGCCACCTTCGTGTCGTGCAGGGTGACCTGGCCGCGGACGTTGAAGATGCCGCCGGCGACGCCGATCGGGCCGACGGCCCGGTTCCGGACGATCGCACTGTCGCGGAACGTGACCTGGCTGAACAGGTTGAACACGCCGCCACCGAAGAACCCGGCGACGTTCTCCGCGATCTCGCTCTTCTCGATCGTGGCGTTGGTGCCGAAGGCGAGCGCGAGGCCGCCGCCCACGCCGACGGTGGTGTTCTTGGCGACCAGGACGTGCTTCAGGTCGAGCTGGCTCTCAGCCGTCGCGATACCGCCACCCGCGACCCCCGCGAAGTTGTCGGTGATCTTGGAGTCCTTGACGGTGGTGTCGCCCTCGATGTCGAGCAGGCCGCCGCCGAAGCCGAGCGTCTCGTTGCGGCTGATCTCGCTCTTGTCGACCCAGACGGTGCCGCCGTCGATGTCGTCGTGCCGGTGCAACTCCGGGGCGCCGTTGGCGATGCCACCGCCGCCGATGATGGCCTGGTTGTGCGTCACCTTGGACTCTTCGACCCGGAGCAGGCCGGCGTTGAAGATGCCACCGCCGAAGAGGAAGGCGGTGTTGTCCTCGACGGTCGTGTGGCGCAGGTTGGTCTTGCCGTAGTTGGCGATGCCGCCACCGTTGCCGCCCGACTGGTTGCCCACGACGTGGGTCTTCTCGAGGTCGGCCTTACCGCCCGGCTGCACCAGGATGCCGGCCCCGTCGTGCGTCTGCTTCTTCTTCTGCTTCTCCTCGGCGGAGACCTCGGCGCCCGGGGCGGCCTCGGCGTTCGCCGCCGCCGCGCCCTTGGGCGCGGCCTGGAGCAGCTCCAGGTACGGCTTGCCGGCCTGGGCCGCGGCGGCGGCCTCGACGGAGTTGGCGTACCGCGACCACACCGCCTCCGCCGTCATCCGCGGCTCCTTCTTGCGCTCGACGGTCTGGCCGTTCTTGAGGGTCAGGCCCTTGAGCGTCAGGTCGCCGCCGCTGCCGACGTTGAAGATCCGGAACTGCTCGGCGGTGGCGTCCCGCTCGATCTTGGTGTTGTGGCCCTTGAGCGTGATCTTCTCCTTGATCACGGGCAGGCCGTTGCCGTGGTTGTCCGAGCGGGTCAGCTTGTAGGTGCAGTCCTTGGCGAGCTTGAACTCGCCGCCGTGGTTGTTGTTGGCGAAAATGATCGCCTGGATCAGCTTGTCCGAGTCGCAGGGCACCTCCTTCCCGCGGTCCTTGTCGTGCCGGTCCCGGTCCTCCTTGCCCTCGTGGCCCCGGTCGCCTTCGCGGCCCCGGTCGCCTTCGCGGCCCCGGTCGCCTTCGCGACCGTGGTCGCCGTCCTTGGTGACCTGGGCGGTGGACCAGTTCAGGGCGTCCGCGCCGACGGCGCCGGCGCCGGTGGCCACACCCACGGCGGCAATGCTGACCACGCCGGTCAACCCGGCCACACCGCTGGCGAGCCAGAGCTTGCGGCGACGCTTCTGCGCCGCCGGCCGCTCGGAGTCGTTGTTCGTTAGGTAGTTGGACATCGGAGCTCTCTGCCCTCTCCTAGTACCAGACAGGGTCGCGACGCCACAGGCGAGCGTCCCCTGCTACAAATCGGTTGTAGCTCCCGAAACGACAGTATGAGAATCTTCCTCACCTCGACGGCATATCCGAAAGAACCCCACATTCGGTACGGTCCCCTCCTGCGCGGTGTGGACGGCCCGGGCGGGCCGATCGGTCGCACTGGTGCCGGTAGGTGAGGCAATCGGCTACGGTGCGTAGTCGACGCAGACCGCCCAGATCGGCGCGGGAACGGTCAAGAGGACCCAGGTGGATGGCGAGGGCTCCTCCGGGCCGCCGGAGCGACGCGGAGGAGCCCTCTCTATGTGGTGGTGCTGTCCGGTGCTCAGCCGAAGCAGCGGTCCGGGATGACCGGGCTGCCCTGGCAGTTCGTCGGCCGGTTGTCGGTGACGGCCGACTTCCGGTCGATGAAGACGCGGTTGTTGTTGGTCCAGATGCCGCCCGGCGGCTCGGTGGCGACGTTGTGCGCCACCTTCGTCCCGACCAGTCTCGTCGTGCCGAAGTCGTTCACGATGCCGCCGCCCACCGCGCCCGGGCTGACCGCCTGGTTCGCCACGACCTCGGTGTCCCGCAGGACGGTGGTGCCGAGGTCGTCGGTGTAGACGCCACCGCCACCAAACCCCTCGGCGACGTTCTCCTTGATCACGCTGTACTCGATCACGGCGTGGGAGTCCCTGCCGACCCCGACGCCGCCGCCTTCGCCCTCGGTGTGGTTGTTCGCCACCACGACGTGCTCCAGGCCCAGCCTGCTGTCGTGGAGGGCGATCACGCCACCGACGTCCCTGCGGCCGATGTTGTCGGTGATGTAGCTCTGCGTGATCGTGGTCTCGCCGTCGTTGTCGAAGACGCCCCCGCCGAGGCCGGCGGTCCGGTTGTGGCTGATGGTGCTCTTCCACACCCAGACGGTGCCGCCGCCGGCCGTGTTGCCGCTCGCACTCGTGCCGTTGGCGATGCCGCCGCCGCCCAGCCCGGCGCTGTTGTACGTCACCTTCGACTCCTCGACCCGCAGCACCCCGACGTTGAAGATGCCGCCGCCGAAGCCGTCGGCGCTGTTGTTCTCCACCGAGGTGCGGCGGATGTTCGTGGTGCCGAAGTTGGCGATCCCCCCGCCGTTGCCGCCCGCCTGGTTCTGCGTGAACGTGCTGTGCTCGATGTCGGCATGGCCGCCGCGCTGGACGAGGAGGCCCGCCCCGTCGGCGCTGACCACCCCGGGCGCGGCCGTCGCCGTGCCGTCGGGCTGCACCTCCGCCGTGGCCGGCTCGGCGAGAGTGGCCGGCGTCCCCGGTGCGGCTGCCGACGGCGTGGGTGCCGCCATGGCCGGTCGGGCCGGGGCCGCGGCGGCAGTGGTCGAGCCCGACAGCCCGAACGTCGCCACGGGCGGTGGCGGCGGGGCCGTCTTGCGGGCGACGGTCTGTCCGCCCTTGATGGTCACGTTCTTCAGCGTCAGGTGGCCACTGCTGCCGACGTTCAGGATCCGGAAGCGCTCGGTGTCGGCCGCCCGGACGATCTTGGTGTCGTCGCCCTTGAGGACGATCGGTTGCTTGATCACCGGCAGGCCGTTGCCGTGCTCGCTGCGCGTCAGCTCGTAGGTGCAGTGCTCGGCGAGCTTCAGCGTCGCGCCGTGGTTCTTGTTGGCGTCCGTGATCGCCTGGATGAGCTTGTCGGTGTCGCAGGGCACCTCCTTCTCCCGGTCGTCGTGCTTCCGGTTGCCCTGTTTCCGGTCACCCTGGCCGCTCCAGTCGTTCTCGCCCTGGCCGGTCTTCTCGCCGCCGGCCTCGTCGGCCTTGCCGGCGTCGCTGACGTTCTGCCTGGGTGCCGTCGACCGCGCGTCGGAGAGCCGGTCGGTGTCGCCGGACTTGTCGTCCCTGGAGGCCAGGCCACCCAGCGCCGCCAGGCCGACGACGCCGGTCAGCCCGGCCACGCCGGCGGCAACCCAGAGCTTGCGCCGCCCCCGCGTCGGTGTGCCCGCGGGCGGGCCACCGTCAGGTGTCGTTACGTCATCGGACATCAGAGCCTTCCGCCCTTTCCTGCTACCAAGGGGGCCGCACCGCCCGAAGCGGCGCGACCAGCTACAAATAGGTTGCAGCCTCTGATGACCACCGTATGAGAAGGATCCTCACGACAAGGACGTATCTGAAAAAAGCCCACATTCGCCTCGGATCCGGCAGGGAACGGGGACAACCGGGTGGCCGGGTGAATTGGGCTCTGACTAGGGCAAAGACTGACGGGCCCCGCCCACCGGCACAGCGACGTCGAAACGTCGCGTGCCGGCGGGCGGGGCCCGTCGTGTGGTCGTACGCTCGGATCAGCCCGGCAGGCGCGGCCCCGCCTCGCGCTGCTCGGCCAGCCAGGTCTCCACCTCGTCGGCCCGGCGCGGCAGCCCGGCGGAGAGGTTGACCGCGCCGGTGGCGGTGACCAGGATGTCGTCCTCGATCCGCACGCCGATGCCCCGCAACTCCTCGGGGACCAGATCGTCCTCCGGCTGGAAGTAGAGCCCCGGCTCGACGGTGAGCACGTAGCCCTCGCCCAGGACGCCGTCCCGGTACTTCTCCTTGCGGGCGTCGGAGCAGTCGTGCACGTCGATGCCGAGCATGTGGCCGAAACCGTGCAGCGTCCAGCGTCGGTAGATCGTCGACTTCTCGTCCATCGCCTCGTCCACACTCACCGGGAGCAGGCCCAGGTCGGCCAGGCCCTCGGTGAGGGCCCGCATGCAGGTCAGGTGCACGTCGCGGAACCTGACCCCCGGCTTGATCACGTCGATGCCGGCCTGCTGCGCGGTGTGCACGACGTCGTAGACCTGGCGCTGCAACGGGGTGAACCGGCCGTTGACCGGCAGCACCCGCGTCACGTCGGCGGTGTAGAGGTTGCGGTTCTCCACGCCCATGTCCATCAGCAGCAGCTCACCCGGGCGGGTGGCGCCGTTGTTGTGCACCCAGTGCAGGATCGTCGCGTGCTCGCCCGCGCCGACGATCGAGCCGTAGCCGACGTCGTTGCCGTCGTGCCGGGCGCGCAGGGCGAAGACCCCCTCCAGCAGGCGCTCGGAGACGCCCCGGTCCGCCGGCAGCACCCGGGCCACGTCCTCGAAGCCCCGCACGGTGGCGTCGATCGCGTCCTGGAGCTGGGCGATCTCCCACTCGTCCTTGACCAGCTTGTGCTCCGCGATCGTGACCGCCAGCTCCCAGTCGCGCGCCGGCTGGCCCTCCGCGCGCGGGCCGTCGTACGGGCGCACGGCCGCGTCCACCCGCGCGTCGAAGCCGCGCAGCACGCGGGTACGCCCCGGCGCCAGGTCGGCCAGCGCCGCGTCCAGCTCGGTCAGGTCGGCGGTCGGCAGGCCCAGCTCGGTCGACTTCTCCGTCAGCGTGTGCCGCCGACCGACCCACAGCTCGCCGTGCCGGCTGCGGAAGAACTCGTCGTTCTCCCGGGACGACCGGGGACGCATGTACAGCGTGGCGTCGTGGCCGGACCCGTTCGGCCGCAGCACGAGCACGCTGTCCGGATCGTGGTCGCCCGTCAGGTACGCGAAGTCGCTGCCCGGCCGGAACGGGTAGGTGGTGTCGTTGGCGCGTACCTTCTCGCCACCGGTCGGGATCACCAGGGTCTCGCCCGGGAAGGCCGCCGAGAGCGCGGCCCGGCGCTTGGCGTAGTTCGGCACCTCCGGCCGCGGGCCGACCGGCAGCGTGGTGTCGTGCCAGCCCTGCCGCATGAACGTCAGGAACGCCTCCGGAAACTCCGGGTCGTGCGACTCGGTGCCGTCCGCCGGCTTGTTGTCGGTGCGTTCCTCGGTCATGCTCCGCTCCCTCCGCGTCGTTGCTGGTCCTGACGGTACCCCGCGCCGTGTCGGCCCGGCCGTCCCGGTAGGCCCACGCCCGTGGGCTGCCGGGCCTGCGTGTCGGCCCGGCCGTCCCGGTAGGCCCACGCCCGTGGGCTGCCGGGCCTGCGTGTCGGCCCGCCCGCCGCCGGGTGCCCGCCCGGAGCGCGGGAGAGCCTGCGGTGCCGCGACGCCCGCCCGGGACGCGTGGAAAGATGACCACCATGTGCGGACTCCTGGCCTTCTTCAGCGCGCGCGGCGACGCCGCCGCCCACCGCGACAACATCGCCGGGGCGTTGGAATGCCTGCACCACCGCGGACCGGACGAGACCGGTGTCGAGGTGGTCGGCGACGCCTCCGGCCGGTACGCGGACGGGGTGTTCGCGCACAAGCGGCTGGCGATCATCGACGTGGCCTCCAGCCACGAGCCGCTGCCCTACGCGGGCGGGCGCTACCTGCTCACGTTCAACGGCGAGATCTACAACTACATCGAGCTGCGCGAGGAGCTGATCCGGAACTTCGGCGCCCAGTTCGCCACCGCCGGTGACGGCGAGGTGATCGTCGCCGGCTACCACTACTGGGGCGAGCAGGTGCTCACCCGGCTGCGGGGCATGTTCGCCTTCGTCATCTGGGACCGGCAGGAGCGGCGCGCGTTCGGCGGCCGGGACTACTTCGGCATCAAGCCGATGCACTACCTGGAGACCGCCGACGGCCTCTACCTCGCCTCGGAGAAGAAGGCGCTGCTGCCCTTCGCGCACTCCAGCTACCAGGGCGACGCCGGCATCGACACCGCGAACCTCAGCCACTACCTGACGCTGCAGTACGTGCCCGAGCCCGGCACCCTGCACAAGGGGATCAACCGGATCGGCTCGGGCGAGTACCTCACCTGGACCCCGGGCGGACGGATCGACGTGCGGCGGTGGTACAGGCCGGTGTTCCGGCCCACCCCGGTCGCCGACGAGCAGCGGCTCTACCACGAGATCCGGGAGACGCTGCGGGAGAGCGTCCGGATGCACATGCGCTCCGACGTGCCAGTCGGCTCGTTCCTCTCCAGCGGCATCGACTCGACCGCCGTGGTGGCCCTGGCCCGCGAGTTCAACCCGAACATCCTCACCTTCACCGTCGGCTACGACGTCCCGGGCTACTCGGAGATCGACGTCGCCCAGGACTCGGCCCGGCACCTCGACGTGACCACCATCCCGACGAAGATCGGGCCGCAGGACATGATCGATGCGCTGCCGAAGATCGTCTGGCACCTGGACGACCCGGTGGCCGACCCGGCGCTGGTGCCCCTCTACTTCGTGGCCAAGAAGGCCGCCGAGCACGTCACCGTGGTGCTCTCCGGCGAGGGCGCCGACGAGTTCTTCGGCGGGTACACCATCTACCGCGAGCCGCTGTCGCTGAGTTCGGTCAACGGGCTGCCCGGCGGGGTGCAGAAGGGGCTGCGGGCCGTCTCCAAGGCGATCCCGCAGGGCGTCAAGGGCAAGAGCTTCCTGGAGCGCGGCACCACCCCGATCGAGGAGCGCTACTACGGCAACGCCCGGATGTTCACCGAGGAGGAGAAGCAGCACCTGCTGCGCCGCTACGACCCCTCCGTCCGCTACACCGACGTCACCGCGCCGATCTACGCGGAGTGCACCGAGCTCGACGACGTGACCAAGATGCAGTACGTCGACCTCTACACCTGGCTGCGCGGCGACATCCTCGTCAAGGCCGACCGGATCTCGATGGCCCACTCGCTGGAGGTGCGGGTGCCGTTCCTGGACCGGGAGGTCTTCGACGTGGCGTCGCGGATCCCGGTCGACCTCAAGCTGCCGCCCCGCTCCGACGCCACCAAGTACGCGATGCGCCAGGCCCTCCAGGGCGTGGTGCCGCCGGCCATCGTCAACCGCAAGAAGCTCGGCTTCCCGACCCCCACCCGGGTCTGGCTGCGCGGCGAGATGTACGAGTGGGCCCGCTGGGTGCTGTCCAACTCCGGCGCGGGCGAGCTGATCGACCTGTCGTACGCGATGCGGCTGCTCGAGGAGCACAAGCGGGAGGAGGCCGACCACTCCCGCAAGGTGTGGACGGTGCTGATCTTCTGCATCTGGCACGCGATCTTCGTCGCCAAGACCCTCGACCCGGGCATCCAGCGCAACCAGTCCGCCCTGCTCACCAAGCCCGTGGTCGGCTCCATGGTCCGCTGACCCGGGCGCCTCGGGCGGCCCCGGTCCGCGTCGCAGCCCGCTCCCGCCAGTGTGGATCAAGGGGTTTGCGTCGCCGGAAGCGTTCCCGGACGACGCAAACCTCTTGATCACTACCGGCGTGCGCCGACCCAGCGGGATGACGCGCGACAGCCCTTCTCCGGGTGTCAGTAACGCTCGGCGAGGTGCTCGCGGCCGGGCGGCGGCTCGTAGGCCTCCGGCCAGAACTCCGTGACCTCGCGGACGAGACCGGCGTCGTCGAAGTCGAAGAAGCTCGTGGCGGGAAGCTCCGCGCCCTCGTAGGCGCAGGTGATCCACGTGGCGGCGTGCCGGCCGGAGGCGACCGCCCGGGTCACCGCGAGGTGCCAGCCGTCGAGGTACTCCCGGTTGAAGCGCACGAACGATTCCCGGCCGACGATCCGCTCCCGGGTCTGCGGCAGGTGGTAGACGACATCGTCGGCGAGCAGCCCGCCGAAGGTGTCCCAGTCCCTCGCCTCCAGCGCCGCCCAGTAGGCCAATACGGTGACTTCGGCGCTCGTCATGGCGCTACTGTGCCAGCCTGGTGCGACGAAATGCGGTCGGCGCGGGCACGGACGGAGGCCGGAGATGGGATACGCGGTGGTGCTCGGCGAGGCACTGGTCGACCTGCTCGACACCGAGTGCGACGGGGCACCGGTCTACCGGCAGGCCGTCGGCGGTGGGCCGCTGAACGTGGCGGTCGCCGTCGCCCGGCTCGGCGGCGCGGTGCAGTTCGTCGGGTCGCTCGGCGACGACGTCCTGGCCGGGCGGATCCGCGGCTTCCTGAGCGGCGTCGGCGTCGGGCTGGCCGGCGCGGTCACCGTCCCCGTCCCGACCGCGCTGGCGGTGGCCACCTTCGCCGGCCCGGAGCCCGACTTCCGTTTCTACGGCCAGCCGCCCTCCTACGGCCTGCTCGGCCCCGACGACCTCGACGCCGACCTGGTCGCGGGCGCCGACGTCCTCTACTGCGGCTCGATCGTGCTGCTCCAGCCGCCGGTGCTGGCCGCGGCGCGCCGGGCCTGGGCGCTGGCCGGCAGCCTGCGGGTCTTCGACCCCAACGTCCGCCACCGGCTGCTCGACGGGCCCGCGGCGCTGGCCGGGCTGCGCGAGGTCGTGGCCGAGTTCGCCGCCGGCGCCCACCTGGTCAAGCTGAGCGCCGCCGACGCCAAGCTGCTCTATCCGGGTGAGCCAGAGGAGGGGGTGGCGGCGTACCTGCGGGAGTTGGGCGCCGGGACCGCCGTGGTCACCCTGGGCGCCGCCGGCGCGGTGGTCGCCGCGGCCGGCGCCGATCCGGTACGCGTACCCGCGCCGAAGGTCGAGGCGGTGGACGCCACCGGCGCCGGTGACGCGGTGATGGGCGCGCTCGTCGCGGACCTGCTGGTCGACGGCGAGCCCACCGTTCCGGCGGGCTGGCACGAGCGGGTGGCCTTCGCGCTGCGGGTCGCCGGTCTGGTCTGCGAGTCGCCCGGCGGCGCGACCGCCATGCCCACCCGCGCCGAGGTCCTCGACCGGTTCGCCCGCTGACCCACCCCACCCCTTCTCCGCGCTCTTGCACTTCGTGCCCGCGATCTGGGAGATATGCCGCTGCCGGGCGACAGCCGCAAGATCAGCGGGTGCGGGGGAGGGGGTCAGGCGGTGCCGTCTAGTTCGGCGTAGCCGCGGCGGGCGGCGTGCAGGGCGGGACGGGCGCCGAAGGGCGCCTCGGCGGCGATGCGCTCAGGCGGGGCGCCGCCGGTGTGCCCGGCGCGGATGAGCCAGGCCAGCTCGACGAGCTGCTCGTGCTGCGCGCGGACGAACGCGGCGTCCACCGGGTCGCCGTGCCCCGGCACGACGACGGTGGCCGGGGTGGTCATCCGGAGCAGCTCGGCCACCGTGTCCGGCCACTGCAACGGGTAGGACTCCTCGAAGGCGGGCGGCCCGCTCTGCTCCACCAGGTCCCCGGCGACCAGCACGTCGGCGTCCGGCACCTGCACCACCAGGTCACCGGCGGTGTGCCCGCGACCGGGGTGGCGCAGCACGACCCGCCGGCCGCCCACGTCGAGGACGGTCTCGCCGTGGACGGTGTGCGTCGGCGCCAGCAGCTCGGTGCCGGCCAGTTCCTCGGCCAGCGCGGGGTGCTCGTCGCGCATCTCCGCGTACGCCTCCCGGCGCAGCCGGTCCGCCTCCTCGCGCATCGCCTCGGCGGCCACCTCGTGCGCGTACACCGGGCGGGGTGGGTCGGCGGCGAGGGTGGCGTTGCCGAAACAGTGGTCGAAATGGTGGTGGGTGTTGACCACGGTCCACGGGTGGGTGGTGACCGCCCGGGCGGCGGCGGCCAACTCGGCGGCCTGCCCGGCGGTGGAGAGCGTGTCGACCAGCAGCGCGGCCCCGTCGCCGACGACCAGCGTGACGTTGACGTGCAGCAGCGGCTCGCGCAGC
The DNA here is from genome assembly GCF_040643125.1 of Micromonospora sp. NPDC047465. Lineage (NCBI taxonomy): Bacteria > Bacillati > Actinomycetota > Actinomycetes > Micromonosporales > Micromonosporaceae > Micromonospora > Micromonospora sp. NPDC047465. The sequence goes on along the minus strand of NZ_JBEYTP010000020.1, from coordinate 114,482 downwards.
ACGTGCACCCCGTCGGCGACCTGCACGAAGCGGCCGGTCACGACGACCGGGCCGCGCGTTCCACGAAGCGCTGCCGGTCGACCAGCAACCGCTCCACCCGGCCCTCGGCGACCGTCTCGTCGCCGTCGCGCACGCTCACCTCGAAGTGCAGCCGTCGCCCCTCGACCGCGGCCAGCCGGGCCTGCGCCACCACCGTCCGCCCCACCGGGGTGGCCGAGCGGTGGTCGAGCTCCACGCGGGTGCCGACCGTCGTCGACCCGCTGGGCATCCGGGGGGCGGTGGCCGCCACCGTGGCCGCCTCGGCGAGGGCGAGCACCCGGGGTGTGCCCAGCACCGGCACGTCCCCGGAGCCCACCGCCTGGGCGGTGTCGGTGTCGGCGACGGTCAGCTCCACCCGGGCGGTCAGGCCCGGCGTCAGGGCGGGCTCCGGCTGCTCGTGCATGGCCAAAGCCTAGACGAGGCGGGCCGGGGCCGGCGGGCGTCCGTGCCGCGCCGACTGGTTCGCCGGCTCCGGCGGGAGAGCCGGTCCGAGGTTCGGGCGCCGTCCACCACCGGCCGACCACCCGCCGCGCCCCTGGCGGCGCGGCGGGTGGTCGGCGTCGGTCGATGCCGTCCGCGCCGTTAACCTTGACCGCGATGTCTGTCGCGACCGACCCCCAGCCCCCCGCCCGGACCGGCCCGCCCGCCTCGCCCGACGGCGGGCGTCGTCGCGTGGTCGCGATGACCGTCTGGGGGGTCGCCTTCGTCGCCGGCTGGCTCGGCATCGGCCTGCCGACCGACCCGGCGTACGCGTTCCTCTGGATCTGGGCGGCGACGGTCGCCTGGAACAGCAGCCGGCCGTGGCGCAGCCACCTGCGCTTCGCCCGGGACTGGGTGCCGGTGGTGCTGCTGCTCGCCGTCTACAACCTCTCCCGCGGCTTCGCCGACAACGGCGCGACCCCGCACGCGTACGAGCTGATCGTCGCCGACCGGGTCATGTTCGGCTGGGCGACCGGTGGCGAGGTGCCGACGGTCTGGCTCCAGCAGCACCTCTACCGGCCCGAGGTGCACTGGTGGGACGTCCTGGTCAGCTGGGTCTACTTCTCCCACTTCGTGGTGGCGCTGGCCGCCGCGGCGGTGCTCTGGCTGCGCGACCGGGGGCGCTGGGCGGCGTTCATGCGTCGCTGGGGCTTCCTGTTCGCCACCGGCCTGGTCACCTACTTCCTCTACCCGGCTGCCCCGCCCTGGTGGGCGGCGCAGAACGGGCTGCTGGAGGAGGTCGCCCGGATCTCCACCCGGGGCTGGAAGGCATTCGGCATGCACGGCGCCGGCAACCTGCTCAACGCCGGGCAGATCGCCTCCAACCCGGTGGCCGCCATGCCGTCGCTGCACACCGCGTTCGCCCTGTTCGTGGTGCTGTTCTTCCTCCGGCAGACCCGCCGCCGCTGGTGGCCGCTGCTGTTGGCGTACCCGCTGGCGATGACCTTCACCCTGGTCTACAGCGGCGAGCACTACGTCATCGACGTGCTGGTCGGCTGGGCGTACGTCGGGATGACCTTCCTGGTGGTCGGCCTGGCGGAGCGCTGGTGGGCGGCGCGCCGGGCCCGCCGGGCCGTGGCGGAGGACGACCCCGAGCCGACCGACCCGCCCGCGTCCGCCGAGCCGCCGGCGGTGCCGGCGACGCGCTGAGCGCCGACCCCGCGGGCGGCGGGGCGGCCCGCGATCCGTGCGCGGTCGGCCGGTCGGGTGACCACGGACCCGCGCGGCGACCGATGCAGCGGTCGGCCGGGCGGCTGAGCGCCGACGCGGGAAGCGGTCAGCCGGCCTGCCGGGCGGCGCGCGCCCGGGCCGTCAGCTCCGCCGCCAGGGCCCACGCCTCGGCCAGGTCCCGGTCCCGCGCGGCCGCGCCGGCGCCGCCGGCCGTGTCGGCGTGCACCGTCGCCAGCCGCAGCCGCCGCTGCGCCGGCCCCTGCACCACCCGCACGCTCTGGATCCGGGCGTACGGCACGAGCGCCACCTGCCGCGTGAGCAGGCCGGACCGGACCGCGAAGACCCGGGCGTCGAGGCCGGCGCCGAGCACGCCCCGGCTCAGCGGGTTGAGCCAGCGGGCCCGCTCCGGCGGCGGGGTCAACGGCAGCGTGGTCAGGCGCACCCCGGCCAGCACCTCGGCCACGATCGCCTCGCCGGTCGGCAGGTCGCCCACGGGGAGCAGGCGGTCCGGACGGTTGCGGTCGTCGCTCTCGCCGGCGGAGTAGCCGGCCACCTCCAGGCGCAGCCGCAGCCACCCCTTGACCCGCCACAGCAGCGGCCAGGTCGCCCCGACGGTCTGCACCCGGTCCAGCGGAACCGTCTGGGCGCGGGTCTCCAGCAGCCCGTTGCGGATCCGCAGCGTGCCCTCGTCCCGGGCGAGCCGGAAGTTCCAGTCGTCGAGCACCCGGCGCACCGGTTGCAGCAGCACGCCGGCCATGGCGGTGAGGGTGCTCGCCACCGCGATGAACGACCACGAATCCTCGGAGAGGAACTGCGCCAGCACGAACGCCACGCCGAACGGGATCATGAACGCCTGCGGGGTCAGCAGCTGGCTGACCAGCAGGTCCTTGTTCGCGACGGTGTGCAGCGGCCGGCCGGGCGGCGCGGGCGCCTCGGCCGGGACCGCCCCGGTCGCCGCCGTCGCCCCGGCCGGCGCCGGCGCGGGCCCGCCGGCGGCCGCCCGCCCGGCGAGGGCGAGCAGCCGCCGACGCAGCGCGGTCGCGTCGGCGACGCTCAGGTACGCCAGCGGCGCCTCGGTCTTGCCGCCGCCGACCACCTCCAGCCGCAGCTCGGCCAGGCCGGTGAGCTGGGCGAGCAGCGGGCGGACCACCTCGACGGCCTGGAGCCGCTCCAGCGGGATCGCCCGGGTGCGCCGCCAGAGGAGCCCCTCGTGCACCCGAAGTTCACGGCCGACCACGTGGTAGCCGGTGTGGTACCAGCTGACGACCGCGAGCACGGTGGCGCCCAGGGCCAGCACGACCGCCATCAGGGCGAACCAGCCGAAGCCGACCCGGGAGAGGGTCGACCAGGACAGGCCGGCGATCACCACGACCAGCGACTTGGCCCCGTGCAGCGCGGGACTGAGCGGGTGCAGCCGCTGCCGGGGCTCGGCGTGCTCCGGCGCCGTACCACCCGGCACCGGTCCGGCGACCGGGGGAGGCGCCGGTGGGCCGGGCGGTGGGGGCGGGGCGTCCGGCGCCGGCACCGTGCCCGACCCGGCCGGCGGGCCCGCGAGTCCGTGCGGGGTGTCCGGCGCGGGGCCGGCGGGCGGGTGCGGGCCGTGCGGCGCCGGTCCGGGTGCCGCGGCAGGGCCCTGCGCGGCGGGCGGCATCGCCGCCGGCCGGAGGCCGGGCTCCACCCGGGTCGGCTCGGGCCGGTCCGTCGCGCGGCCGGCCGGGTCGCTCACAGGCCCTCCGCCCGGTCCTCGCCGAGCGCGGTGAGCCGGTCGCGCAGCCGGGACGCCTCCGCCGGGCGCAGGCCCGGCACGCGGGCGTCGCTGGCCGCCGCGGCCGTGTGCAACTGGACGGTGGCCAGGTTGAACGCCCGCTCCAGCGGTCCGGCGCTGACGTCCACGAACTGCATCCGCGAGTACGGCACGATGGAGAGCCGCCGGACCAGCAGGCCGTGCCGGACCAGCAGGTCGTCCTCCCGCTCGGCGTACCCCCAGGCCCGTACGGCGCGGACGATGGTCACGACCCGCAGGGCTCCCAGCAGCAGCACCGCGCCGCCCGCCGCGCCGAACGGCCAGGCCCCGCTGAGCGCCCAGCCGACGCCCAGCCCGAGCAGGACGACGACCAGCACCATCGCGAGCCGGAGCAGCTCCACCCAGATCAGGTCGGGTGAGATCGGCTGCCAGCGGACGGTGTCCGGCCACGGCTCCAGGGGGCCCGCCGGAGGGCGGGGCGGTGCCGGCGGCGGGCCGGCGAATCCGTCACCGCTCACCGGGGGAATCCGTTGTGCGCGCTCACCCTTCGAGCGTAGGCGATCCGACCACCGGTACGACCTCCCGCAGGAACCCGCGGGCGTCCAGAAAATCGCCGAGGGAGGAGCGGTGCTCGGCGCAGGCCAGCCAGGTCTTGCGCCGGTCGGTGTCGTGCAGCCGGGGGTTGTTCCACCGCAGCGCCCACCGGGCGGGGGCACGACAGCCGCGGGACGAGCAGATCAGCGGCTCGTCGGCGGGAAGGGGATTGCTCATCCCGCCCAGTCTAGGGCGGCGGGAGGGCCGAAGATTGAGCGCCGGGCGGCCACGGGGGGAGCCGCCCGGCGACGGGGTGAATCGTACACACGCCGGGGCCGTCCGTGTCCACCTGTGAACGGCGATTCCGCGACGTGGGACGGTGTGGCGGGCCGACGATCCGGCGACTCGGGACGGCGCGGCGATAATCGGGTTCTCCCCACCTCGGCACTCAGCCGGGCATGCGAGTCTTGATACGCACCACGCCGCACGACAACCGATCATGCTGTGGAGGACCGGTGGCCCAGCCGACCACGCCCGACGCCCCGACGCCCAACGGGACGGGCCCGCAGACACCCGCGCCGGTGACCACGCCGGCCGAGGACGCGACCCTGCTGGAGCGGGCGCTGTTCGAGATCAAGCGGGTGATCGTCGGGCAGGACCGGATGGTGGAGCGGATGTTCGTCGCGCTGCTCGCCCGGGGCCACTGCCTGCTGGAAGGCGTCCCGGGGGTGGCCAAGACGCTCGCCGTGGAGACGCTCGCCAGGGTCGTCGGCGGCTCCTTCGCCCGGGTGCAGTTCACCCCGGACCTGGTGCCGGCCGACATCATGGGCACCCGCATCTACCGGCAGTCGAGCGAGAAGTTCGACGTCGAGCTGGGCCCGGTCTTCGTCAACTTCCTGCTCGCCGACGAGATCAACCGGGCGCCGGCCAAGGTGCAGTCGGCGCTGCTGGAGGTGATGAGCGAGCGGCAGGTCTCGATCGGCGGCGAGACGCACCGGGTGCCCAACCCGTTCCTGGTGATGGCGACGCAGAACCCGATCGAGCAGGAGGGGGTCTATCCGCTGCCCGAGGCGCAGCGGGACCGCTTCCTGATGAAGATCCTCGTCGGCTACCCGACCGACGCCGAGGAGCGGGAGATCGTCTACCGGATGGGGGTCGCCCCGCCGGAGCCGGCGCCGGTGTTCACCACCGCCGACCTGGTCGCCCTCCAGCACAAGGCGGACCAGGTCTTCGTGCACAACGCCCTGGTCGACTACGCGGTCCGGCTGGTGCTGGCCACGCGTGCCCCGGCGGAGCACGGGATGCCGGACGTCGCCCAGCTCATCCAGTACGGCGCCAGCCCGCGCGCCTCGCTCGGCCTGGTCCGGGCGACCCGCGCGCTGGCGCTGCTGCGGGGCCGGGACTACGCCCTGCCGCAGGACGTGCAGGACATCGCGCCGGACATCCTGCGTCACCGGCTGGTGCTCAGCTACGACGCGCTCGCCGACGACGTGCCCGCCGACCACGTCGTGCACCGGGTGATGTCCACCATCCCGCTGCCCTCGGTCGCGCCCCGTCAGCAGGCCACACCGACGCCGACCGCCGCGCCGCCGGGTGCCGGTTGGCCCGGGCAGCGGCCGTGACCTCACCCGTACGGCGGCCCGCCGACATCCCCTCGGACCGCACCGAAGCCGTCCTGTCGCGGCTGCAACTGCTGGTCACCCGCAAACTCGACGGCCTGCTCCAAGGCGACTACGCCGGTCTGCTGCCGGGCCCGGGCAGCGAGGCGGGGGAGTCCCGCGAGTACCGCCCCGGCGACGACGTACGCCGGATGGACTGGCCCGTCACCGCCCGCACGACGATGCCGCACGTCCGGCGTACGGTGGCCGACCGCGAACTGGAGACGTGGCTGGCGGTAGACCTCTCGGCCAGCCTGGACTTCGGCACCGGCCGGTGGCTCAAGCGCGACGTCGTGGTGGCGGCCGCGGCGGCGCTGACCCACCTGACCGTGCGCGGCGGCAACCGGATCGGCGCCGTGATCGGCAGTGGCGGCGGCACGAGCGCCCCGGCGCGCCGGTGGCGGAGCGCGCCGCCGGTCCCTGGTCCGGACGTGTTCACCCGGGTGCCCGCCCGCTCCGGCCGCAAGGAGGCCCAGGCGTTGCTGCGGGCGATCGCCGGCACCGAGATCCGTCCGGGGCGCAGCGACCTGGGCACGCTGGTCGACATGCTCAACCGGCCGCCCCGGCGGCGCGGGGTGGCGGTGGTCATCTCCGACTTCCTCGCCCCGACCGACCGCTGGGCCCGGCCGCTGCGCAAGCTGCGCGTACGGCACGACGTGCTGGCGATCGAGGTGGTCGACCCCCGGGAGCTGGAGCTGCCCGACGTCGGGGTGCTGCCGGTGGTCGACCCGGAGACCGGCGGGCTGCACGAGGTGCAGACCGCCGACCCGCTGCTGCGGCACCGCTACGCCGAGGCGGCGACCGCCCAGCGGGCGGAGATCTCCGCCGCGCTGCGCGGCGCGGGCGCGGCCCACCTGCGGCTGCGTACGGACCGAGACTGGCTGCTCGACATGGTGCGCTTCGTGGCCGCGCAGCGGCACGCCCGCACCAGGGGGACGACACGATGATCCGTTTTCTGCAACCGTGGTGGCTGCTGGCCGTGCTGCCGGTGCTGGCCCTCGCCGGGCTCTACGTCTGGCGGCAGCGCAACCGCCGGGCGTACGCGATGCGGTTCACCAACGTGGACCTGCTGCGCACCCTGGCGCCGAAGGGGCTGGGCTGGCGTCGGCACGTGCCGGCGACCGCGTTCCTGCTCTGCCTGCTGGTGCTGGCGACCGCGTTGGCCCGGCCGGCGGTCGACACCCGGGAGCCGCTGGAGCGGGCCACCGTGATGCTGGCCATCGACGTGTCGCTGTCCATGCAGGCCGACGACGTGGCGCCGAACCGGCTGGAGGCGGCGCAGGAGGCGGCCAAGCAGTTCGTCGGCGAGCTGCCGGAGAGCTACAACCTGGGTCTGGTCTCGTTCGCCAAGGCGGCGAACGTGCTGGTGCCGCCGACCAAGGACCGGGAGGCGGTGACCAGCGCGATCGACGGGCTGGTGCTGGCCGAGGCGACGGCGACCGGGGAGGCGGTCTTCACCTGCCTGGAGGCGATCCGGTCGGTGCCGGCCGACGGCGCGGCGGAGATCCCGCCGGCCCGCATCGTGTTGCTCTCCGACGGCTACCGCACCTCGGGGCGGTCGGTGGAGGAGGCGGCCTCGGCGGCGCAGGCGGCCAACGTGCCGGTCTCCACGATCGCCTTCGGCACCGACTCCGGGCAGGTGGACATCGGCGGGCAGTTGCAGCGGGTGCCGGTGGACCGGCTGGCCCTGGCCGACCTGGCCGAGGCCACGGAGGGCTACTTCTACGAGGCGGCCTCGGTGACCGAGTTGAAGCAGGTCTACCAGGACATGGGCAGCTCGATCGGGTTCCGGACGGAGCCCCGCGAGGTCACCCAGTGGTACGCGGGCGTGGCCCTGCTGCTGGCGCTGTGCGCCGGTGCGCTCAGCCTGCTGTGGTCCTCCCGCATGCTCTGACACGCGGGACGCCGGCGGCGGGCGGTCGACGCCCGCCGCCGGCGCGGACGAGGACGGCGGGCGTCGGGTGGCCGGTGCCGACCGCCGGCGCGGACGACCACGGCCGGCGGCGGTGTCAGTGGCCGGCGAGGACGAAGATGACGGCCACCCAGACGGCGGCGAGGGTGAAGCCCAGCGGGGCGACGTAGCGGCTCATGGACGGCTCCGGGTGGCGACTGGACGGTCCGCGAGCGGGGAGCGGACCGCAGGGGTGGATCAGGACGCGCACACAGAAGTCGTGACCGGGGGCGGCTCCCGGCGGGGCACGGCGCGGTCACCCGGCGCGAGGCCGGAGACCAGGCGGGTGCGGGGAGCGAAGCTGGGTCAGCTCACCTGCTGAGTCGTGGCTCAGCGGGGCTGACGGACGGCCCGGCCACGACTCGGAGGATCGCTATCTCGCACAGCGATCACCTCCTACGGTCGGCGGGGCCCGGAACGCGGACCGCGACGGCCCGCAAACGCGGATGATCGTACACCGGCCGGCGTCCGCTGCCGCACTCGGCCCATCGGCTGCGGTCGACCGCCCGACCGGCTCGGGCCGTCGCCGTCGCCGCCCCCACGCGGGGGCGGCGAGTGTCCGCCGACGGTCCGCCCGCAGGGCTCCACCGGGCGAACCCGCTCCCGGCGGCCCCCGGCGCGACGCGGCCGGGGGACGGGCGATCCGCGCGTCGTGACCCGGCCTGACGTGCCCGCCGTTAGCGCTTACCTGCCGGTAACGCCTAGGCTCCGACCGACCGGGAGATCACTGAGCAGAGGGGGACCCGTGGCCCGTACCGTCCTGGTGACCGGCGGCAACCGGGGGATCGGCCTGGCGATCGCGCAGGCCTTCGCCAAGCAGGGCGACCGGGTGGCGGTGACCCACCGCAGCGGCGACGCCCCCGAGGGGCTGTTCGGGGTGCGCTGCGACGTCACCGACTCCGACTCGGTCGACGCGGCCTTCACCGCCATCGAGGCCGAGCTGGGGCCGGTCGAGGTGCTGGTCGCCAACGCCGGCATCACCGACGACACGCTGCTGATGCGCATGTCGGAGGAGCAGTTCACCCGCGTGCTGGACACCAACCTGACCGGCGCGTTCCGGTGCGCCAAGCGCGCCTCGACCAAGATGCTCCGCGCGAAGTGGGGCCGGATGATCTTCATCTCCTCGGTGGTCGGCCTCTACGGCGGCCCCGGCCAGGTCAACTACGCGGCGAGCAAGGCCGGACTGGTCGGCGTGGCCCGCTCCATCACCCGCGAGCTGGGCAGCCGCAACATCACCGCCAACGTGGTCGCGCCCGGCTACGTCGAGACCGACATGACCGCCGCGCTGCCCGAGGACCGCAAGACCGAGTACCGCAAGGTCATCCCCGCCGGCCGCTTCGCGCAGCCGGACGAGGTCGCGGGCGCGGTCACCTGGCTGGCCGGGGACGCCGCTGGCTACATCTCCGGCGCCGTCATCCCCGTCGACGGCGGCCTCGGCATGGGTCACTGACAGCGGTCACTGAAGAACTACGGAGGAATCCCTGCATGTCCGGACTGCTCGCCGGTAAGCGGCTGCTCGTCACCGGCGTCATCACCGACGCCTCGATCGCCTTCTCGGTGGCGAAGCTCGCCCAGGAGAACGGGGCGCAGGTCGTGCTCACCGGCTACGGCCGGCTGTCCCTGGTCGAGCGGATCGCCAAGCGGCTGCCCGCGCCGGCGCCGGTGATCGAGTTGGACGTGACCAACGCCGAGCACCTCGCGGGGCTCGCCGACCGGGTGCGCGAGCACGTCGACGGCCTGGACGGGGTGGTGCACTCGATCGGCTTCGCCCCGCAGAGCTGCCTCGGCGGCGGCTTCCTCGACGCGCCCTGGGAGGACGTGGCGACCGCGCTCCAGGTCTCCACGTACTCCTACAAGTCGCTGGCCATGGCGGCGCTGCCGCTGATGTCCGCCGGCGGCGCGGTGGTCGGCCTGACCTTCGACGCGACCAAGGCGTGGCCCGTCTACGACTGGATGGGCGTGGCCAAGGCCGGGCTGGAGTCGGCCTCCCGCTACCTGGCGCTGCACCTGGGCAAGCAGGGCATCCGCAGCAACCTGGTCGCCGCCGGGCCGCTGCGCACCATCGCCGCCAAGTCGATCCCGGGCTTCGAGCAGTTCGAGGACGCCTGGACCGAGCGCGCGCCGCTGGGCTGGAGCCTCACCGACCAGGAGCCGGCCGCCCGGGCCTGCCTGGCGCTGCTGTCCGACTGGTTCCCGGCCACCACCGGCGAGATCGTCCACGTCGACGGCGGCTACCACGCCATCGGCGCCTGAGGCGCGAGGAAGGGTCCCCGCGGTCGCCTTCCGTACGGCAGGGGCCCCTTCCTCGCGGGCAGGGCGAGGGGCCCTTGCCCGGCGGGGACCGCCGACCGGGAAGAATGGCCCCATGGCGTACGACGCGGTGGTCCTGGTGTCCTTCGGCGGGCCGGAGCGGCCCGAGGACGTGATGCCGTTCCTGCAGAACGTGACCCGGGGGCGGGGCGTGCCGCCGGAACGGCTGGCGGAGGTCGCCGAGCACTACCAGCACTTCGGCGGCGTCTCCCCGATCAACCAGCAGTGCCGCGAACTGCTCGCGGCGATCCGGGAGGACTTCGCCGCCCACGGCGTCGACCTGCCCGTCTACTGGGGCAACCGGAACTGGGATCCGATGCTCGCCGACACCGTGGCGCGGATGCGCGACGACGGCGTCCGGCACGCCCTGGCGTTCGTCACCAGCGCCCTCGGCGGCTACTCCTCCTGCCGCCAGTACCAGGACGACATTGCCGCCGCCCGGGCGGCGGTCGGCCCGGACGCCCCGCTGATCGACAAGATCCGCCAGTTCTGGGACCATCCCGGGTTCGTCGAGCCGCACGTCGACGCGGTACGGGCGGCGCTGGCGCAGCTCGACCCGGCGAAGCGGGACAGCACCCGGCTGGTGTTCACCGCCCACTCGATCCCGAACTCGATGGCCGCCACCGCCGGCCCCCACGGCGGCCGGTACGAGGCGCAGCTCGCCGAGGTGGCCCGGCTGGTGCACGCGGCGGCCGCCCCGGACCTGCCCTGGGACCTGGTCTGGCAGAGCCGCTCCGGCCCGCCGCACGTGCCGTGGCTGGAGCCGGACGTGAACGACCACCTCGGCACGCTGGCCGAGGCCGGCACCACCGGCGTGGTGGTCAGCCCGATCGGGTTCGTCTCCGACCACCTGGAGGTGGTGTGGGACCTCGACACCGAGGCGCGCCAGACGGCCAAGCAGCTCGGCCTGGACTTCGTCCGGGCCGCCACCCCGGGCACGGACCCGCGGTTCGTGGCGATGGTCCGCGAGCTGGTCCGGGAGCGGACCGAGCCGGACGGGGTGACCCTGCGCCGCCGACTCGGTGACCTGCCGATGTGGGACACCTGCCCGACGGTGTGCTGCGTCCCCGCCCGCCGTCCCGTCGCCCCGACCCCGGGGCGGCCCGGCTCCTGACCGCCGCCGCCCCCGACCTCGGCGGCCCGACTCGTGACGGCCGCCGACCACCCCGGAATCCCGACTCCTGACCGCCGCGCCGGCTCCGCCGGCGGCCCCGACACCCCTGGAACGAGTGACGATGCAGGACCGCAAGCCGGTGGAGAGCTGGCTGACCGACATGGACGGCGTGCTGGTGCACGAGGGCCAGCCCGTGCCCGGCGCGCCGGAGTTCGTCTCCCGGCTGCGCGCCTCGGGCAAGCCGTTCCTGGTGCTCACGAACAACTCGATCTACACGCCGCGGGACCTGCAGGCCCGGCTGAGCCGGATGGGCCTCGACGTGCCCGAGCACGCCATCTGGTCGTCCGCGCTGGCCACCGCCCAGTTCCTGGCCGACCAGCGACCGGACGGCACCGCGTACGTGATCGGGGAGGCCGGGCTGACCACGGCGCTGCACGCGGTGGGCTACGTGCTGACCGACTACGCGCCGGACTACGTGGTGCTGGGGGAGACCCGCACCTACAGCTTCGAGGCGATCACCAAGGCCGTCCGGCTGATCAACGACGGGGCCCGGTTCATCTGCACGAACCCCGACGTGACCGGGCCGTCGGTGGAGGGCGCGCTGCCGGCCGCCGGTTCGGTCGCCGCGATGATCTCGAAGGCGACGGGGGTGGAGCCGTACTTCGTCGGCAAGCCCAACCCGATGATGATGCGCTCGGCGCTGAACACGATCAACGCGCACTCCGAGACGACCGCCATGATCGGCGACCGGATGGACACCGACATCCTCTGCGGGCTGGAGGCCGGCCTGGAGACGATCCTGGTGCTGACCGGGATCAGCAGCCGCGCCGAGGCGGAGCGCTACCCGTACCGCCCGTCGCGGATCGTCAACTCGGTGGCCGACCTGGTCGACGAGGTCTGACGCGCGGCCGCCGCGCGCCGGCCGCCGGCCACCCGCCCGCAGCGGTACGCCCGCCCGCCGTCAGGGGCGCAGCGGGGCGTTGCAGGCGGCCACCAGGGCCTGCCGGCAGGCGGTGGTCAGCGGGCGCAGCGCGGCGTCGCGCTGCTGGGCCTCGTAGTTGTTGATCGCGCCGCCGGGCGCGGCGTGCCCGGCCAGGGCGAGCACCCGGTCGAGCACGGCGGCCCGGGCGAAGAGCCGCCGGGCGCGCGGGTCGAACCCGGGCGGCAGGTCGGTGGCGCCGTTGGGTCGGCGCAGTTCCTCCAGTGCCCCGGCCAGCTCGGGTCGCCACTGGGCGACGTCCAGCCGGGTCAGCGCGGCGGTGGTGTGGTGCAGGGCCGCCGCCAGTTCCGCCTCGGCCTCGGCCGCGCCGGGCAGCGCGAGCGACGCGGCCGGGGCGTCGGCCGGCAGCGGGTAGACCCGCCAGAGCACCGTCTCGAAGGTGTCGCCGGAGCCGGACGTGTGCGTGCGCACGTGCGGGATCAGGCCGAGGCTGCCCGCGACGACCGCCTCGCCGGCCAGCAGCGCCGCGCCGGCGAAGTCGCCCGGGCCGGGCAGCCCGCGCGGATCGCCCGGTGCGGGCAGCACCAGGCGGATCTCGTCCGGCGAGAGCTTCGCCAGGGTGGGCAGCGCCTGCGGCAGCGGGACGTCGGTCCAGGTGCCGGGCGCGTCCGCGACCAGGTGCTCCTCGTCGCCGGCGATGGCCTCGGCGACCTCGTCGAAGGGCACCAGCCCGGCGCGCCACGCGCGCACCCAGGCAACGAACCGGCTGGACCGGCGCGGCGCGAGAGTGGCCGCGCCCGCTGCGGGGGTGGACATGCCGAAAGGGTACGTGGTCATCGCCGCCCCTGTCTCGACTGCCGCTCCGCCCGTCCCATGCCTCTCGATCATGTGGTGGTGTGGGCGTAACGCCGAACCGTGCGGCGTGTGCGGGCGCCACGGCGACGTGATCGGCGTGCCGGGGGCGTCGCGGCGTGTCGGGTGCGGGCGTGGAGGCGGGCGGTTAGCGTGATCTCCATGGGGCGGCGGTATGCGGACGACGTGCTGGCGGGGGACTGGCGGCGACGGAAGGTCACCCCCGAGGTGGACGCCGAACCGGACCTCGTGGTCGAGGACGCCGACTCCGGCTTCTGCGGCGCGGTGGTCGGCTTCGAGGCCGGCGCGGTGGTGCTGGAGGACCGGCACGGCCGGCGGCGCAACTTCCCGCTGCTGCCGGCGGCGTTCCTGCTCGACGGGGAGCCGGTGACGCTGCGCCGGCCGACCCGCGCCCCCGTCCCGGCGGCCCGCCGGCGCACCGCCTCCGGCTCGATCGCGGTGGACGGGGTCCGCGCCCAGGTCGCCAAGGCCAGCCGGATCTGGGTGGAGGGCATCCACGACGCGGCCCTGGTCGAGCGGATCTGGGGCGACGACCTGCGGATCGAGGGCGTGGTGGTGGAACCGCTGGACGGCATCGACGCCCTCGACGCCGAGGTGCGCGCGTTCGCCCCCGGCCCGGGTCGCCGCCTCGGTGTGCTGGTCGACCACCTGGTACCCGGCTCCAAGGAGAGCCGGATCGTGGCGAGGGTGACCTCGCCGCACGTGCTGGTCACCGGCCACCCGTACGTCGACGTGTGGCAGGCGGTCAAGCCGGCGGCGCTGGGCATCCGGGCGTGGCCCGTGGTGCCGCCGGGGCAGCCGTGGAAGGAGGGGGTCTGCGCCGCGCTCGGGGTCGCCGAGCCGGCCGACATGTGGCGGCACATCCTGTCCCGGGTGGACAGCTTCGCCGACGTGGAGACCCCGCTGATCAACGCGATGGAACGCCTGATCGACTTCGTCACCGAGCCGGCCTGAGCGTGGTTGTCGCCGGGGCCGGGGTCAGGGCTCCTGGTCGGGCGTGCGGGTGAAGACGAAGGTGGCGATGTCCAGCGCCACCGCCCGCCCCGCCTCGTCGCGCAGCACGGCGAGGATCTCGCCGTTCTCCGGGCCGGAGCGGCCCCGCCAGCGGTCCGGTCCCTCCGGGGCGAAACAGCTCATCCGCTCCCCGCGTACGTGCGCCATCAGGCCGCCCGTGGCGGCGTCCCAGGTCAGGTCGAGGGGCACCCCCATCCACCACCAGCGGCCGGCGATCTCGACGGTTCCGGCGGGCGGGGCGGCGGCGCTCGGCCGCCAGGGCCGCGGCAGCGCCGGCTCGGCGTCCAGCACGGCGGTGAGGATCCGCTGCGCGAGCCCGCCGATCCCGCCGGTGCGGAAGCCGTACGAGTTGGCGAAGCCGATCACGGCCGTGCGGGACGGGCGGTGCACGGTCAGGGCGGCCACGTAGCCGGGCATCGAACCGCCGTGCCCCACGTACACCCGCTCGCCCTCCCGGTAGAGCTCCAGCCCCAGGCCGTGCCCGCCGGTCCACGAGTCGAGGTCGCTGATCACCACGGGGGCGCACATCTCGGTCAGCGTCTCCGCCGCCAGCACCTCGGGCGCCGGGTCGGCCAGGAAGGCCGCCCACCGGGCCAGGTCCTCGGCGGTCGACCAGAGCTGCCCGGCCGGGGCCATCGCCCCCGTGTCGGTGCGCGGCTCCTCCCGCAGCGTGTCGTGCCACGGGTGCACCACGTAGCCGCGGGCGAACGGCTCCGTCGCCGCGTACGTCGTCCGGCGCATGCCGAGCGGCGCCAGGACGCGCTGGCGGAGCAGCTCGGCCCACGGCGTGCCGGTGGTCCGCTCCAGCACCCCGCCGAGCAGCCCGTACGCCAGGTTGGAGTAGTGGTAGGACCGGTGCGCGGGGTAGGCGATCTTCTCGGCGGTGACCCCGGCCACCAGGGTCTCCAGGTCGACGCCCTCGGCGCGTTCCCACCACGGCCCCTCCGGCTCGCGTTGCAGGCCGCTGGCGTGGCCGAGCAACTGCCGCAGCGTGAGCGTGCCGACGGCGGTGCCGGGCAGGTGCTTCTCCAGCGGGTCGTCCAGGGCCAGCCGGCCGGCGTCGCGCTCCTGCATGACCAGGGTCGCGGTCATGGTCTTGCTGATCGACCCGACCCGGTACTGCAGGTCGCCGTCCGGGCGCGGGTGCTCGCCGGCGGTGGCGAGGTGCGCCAGCGCGCCGTCGCGTACCACGCCGATCACCAGGGACGGCGTCCGGCCGGCGGACTGCGCCTCGGCGACGAGGGTGTCGACGTGGCGGACGGTGTCGGGCAGCAGGGACACGGGGGCTCCTCCCTCCGGGCCCGGTGGGGCGGGCCGCTGACGTGCCGCCGAGCTTACTGATCTTCGCGGGTGGGCCGCGCGTGCATTGTCATGTCACGATCGTGGGGTGGACGCCGTGCTGTGGATCGTGCTGGGTGTGGTGCTGGCCGTCGCCGAGATCTTCACGACGACGCTTTTCCTGATCATGTTCGCGGCCGGGGCCTTCGCCGCCGCCGGTGCCGCGGCGCTCGGCGCGCCGGTGGGTGTGCAGGCGATCGTCTTCGCCGGGGTGTCGGCGCTGACGGTGCTGGGCGTACGCCCGACGCTGCGCAGGCACCAACGCTCCGCCCTGGAGAGCGGCGAGCAGCCCTTCGGCGTGGAGGCGATCGAGGGCAGCACGGCGCTGGTGCTGGAGCGGATCGACGCCGGGCAGGGCATGGTCAAGATCGACGGCGAGCTGTGGCAGGCCCGGTCCTACGACGCCAGCCAGGTCTTCGCCCCCGGTGAGCGGGTGCAGGTGATCCAGGTCCGGGGCGCCACCGCCCTGGTCTGGCGGGACGACGTTTCCCCCTCCGACGAGCTACCCGAAGCGAAAAGGTGAGTACATGGAACTCGTGATCCCGGTCCTGTTGATGGCCGTGGCGCTGATCGGGGTGATCACCCTGGCCAAGGCGGTGCGGATCGTGCCGCAGCAGCGCCAGGACGTGGTCGAGCGGCTGGGTCGGTACAAGCGCACCCTGAACCCGGGGCTGAACCTCCTGGTCCCGTTCATCGACGCGGTCCGCACCAAGGTCGACATGCGCGAGCAGGTGGTCAGCTTCCCGCCGCAGCCGGTGATCACCTCCGACAACCTGGTGGTCTCGATCGACACGGTGCTCTACTTCAAGGTCGTCGACTCGGTCCGCGCCACGTACGAGATCTCGAACTTCCTCCAGGCCATCGAGCAGCTCACCGTCACGACGCTGCGCAACGTTATCGGCTCGCTGGACCTGGAGCGGGCACTGACCAGCCGCGAGGAGATCAACCGGCACCTCTCCGGCGTGCTGGACGAGACCACCGGCCGGTGGGGCATCAAGGTCACCCGGGTGGAGATCAAGGCCATCGAGCCGCCGCCGAGCATCCGGGACTCGATGGAGAAGCAGATGCGCGCCGAGCGGGACCGCCGGGCGGCGATCCTGAACGCCGAGGGGCACAAGCAGTCGCAGATCCTCACGGCCGAGGGCGAGAAGCAGGCCGCGGTGCTGCGCGCCGACGGTGACCGCCAGGCGCGGATCCTCCAGGCCGAGGGCCAGGCCAAGGCGATCCGGACGGTGTTCGACGCGATCCACCAGGCCAACCCGAGCCAGAAGGTGCTCGCCTACCAGTACCTCCAGGCGCTGCCGCAGATCGCCAACGGCACCGCGAACAAGGTCTGGATCGTCCCGGCCGAGCTGACCAAGGCCCTCGAGGGGATGGGCGGCGCGCTCGGCGGGCTGAGCCGGATGGTCGGCGACGAGCCGGCGCCGGAGGCGGCCGACGGCGCGAGCGAGGTGGAGCGCGAGGCGGCCGCGGCGGCGCAGGCCGCGGCGGCCGCCGCCCAGCAGATCCACGACGAGGTACGCGTCGCCGAGGCGCAGGCCACCGGCGGCAAGCCGCAGGGGCTGCCGGCGCCGGAGCCGGTCTCGCCGGCGAGCCTGCTGAACGACCCGGCCGACCAGCGCGAACGGGGCTGAGCGGCGCGGGCCGACGTGCCCGGAGAAATGTGAGAAGTGCTCATGGGGCGCTCCGGCGCCTGCCACCATCGGTTCTAGGACGGGTGGTGACCAGGCATCGGGGCGCCCCGGCGCGTCCCGCACCGCTCGCGGACGAGCGAGGTGACGCATGAAGGATCCGGCGAAGCGGGTGTGGTCCTCGGCCCCGGTACCGGGCGCGCACGACCCCACCGGGCCGCTCGGCAGCCGGCGTACCGGCGGGGGGTTCGGGGTGCTGCCGTTCGTCGGGGAGCCGACGCCGGCCGGGCCGGCCACCAACGCCAGCTGGGCCTGGTCGCTGCGCCGGTTCGCCCGGGCCGCGGTGTGGCTGCTCCCCGCGTACGCCGTGCTCTACGGCGTCGTGGCGATGGCCAGCGACGGCGGGGTGGGCAACGACCCGTACCCGGCCGACGGCCGGCCGCTCTACCTGGTGGGCTGGGTGGCGTCGGTCTGGCTCGGGCTGCTCGCCCTGCTGGCGCTGACCGGGCTGCTGGCCGCGACGCGTAGCCGCCGGGTCGCCGTCGCCGGCCTGCTGGTGTCCATCGCCGGCACGGTGCTCATGCTGCCCTTCGCGGGCCTGGCGGAGCAGACCCCGGTCTTCGGCGCCACCGCCCGCGGGCTCGTGCTCGTCGGCGCCACCTGCTACACCCTGGGCTGGCTGCTGACCGGCTGGTCGGTGGCCCGGTCCGGGGCGTTCAGCATCGGCGACGGCACGATGCTGATGATCGCCGCCCCGCTGCTCGGCCTCGGCGGCGCGTTGATCGGCTCGTTGCAGACCTTCGGTGCGATCTTCGTGCTGATCGCCGGCATCGGCATCGCCTACCGCTCCGGGCGCCTGGTGCCCCGGGACATCGCGCGCGACGCCGCCAGCGCCAGCCTCGCCACCGCCGCGCCGACCGGCCCGGGCCCGAACGGCCCGCTGGCCACCGGCTGAGCCCCTCGCCGGCCGCCCTGGCCGTCCCCGGCGCGGCTCCGGCCGGCGGGACGCACGGGGCGGCGGGGGACGCCGGGGCCGTTGTGATGGGAAGTCGCTGGCAGCGGGGGGTGAAGTTGCTGACAGGAGGGCCGCGGGGGTGGTCGGTTGGCGGCTTTCACGGCAATCCTGGGGACCATGGCCCCACCCCGCTCGCCGCTGTCGCGGCTGTTCACCGTGCTGCTCGCCGGCGTGCTCGCCGGCCTCGTCCTGGCGGTCGCCGCGCTGCCGGGCAACCTGCTGCTCGGGTTGGGCGCCAAGGCGGCCCTGGGTTCGTACGCCGCGCTGCCCGAGGCGCTGCGCACCCCGGCCACACCACAACGCTCCTACCTCTACGCCAACGACGGCAAGACGCTCATCACCACGTTCTACGACGTCAACCGCACCGACGTCGGGCTGGACGAGATCGCCCCGGTGATGCGGCAGGCGATCGTCGCGGCCGAGGACCGGCGGTTCTACGACCACAGCGGCGCCGATCTGCGCGGCCTGCTCCGGGCGCTGGTGGCGAACGTGTCCGGCGGCGGCACCGCGCAGGGCGGCTCGACGCTGACCATGCAGTACGTCCGCAACGTGCTCAAGACCGACCCGGGCCGCACGGCCGAGGAGCGCGCCGCGGCCACCGAGCAGACCATCGGGCGCAAGATCCAGGAGATCCGGTACGCCACGGCGCTGGAGCAGCGCCTGAGCAAGGACGAGATCCTCAACCGCTACCTGAACATCGCGTACTTCGGCTCCGGGGCGTACGGCATCGCGGCGGCCAGCCAGCGCTACTTCGCCAAGGCCCCGGCGGACCTGACCCTCGGCGAGGCGGCCCTGCTCGCCGGCCTGGTGCAGTCGCCGGAGGCGTACAGCCCGATCGACGGCGACGCGGACGCCGCGCTGGAGCGCCGGGGCTACGTGCTGGACGCGATGGTCGAGACCGGGGCGATCACCGCCGACCAGGCGGCGCGGGCCAAGACCGAGAAGCTGGCGCTCAAGCCCACCGCGCAGCCCAACGGCTGCACCGCCGTCGCCGAGGGCCACGACGACTGGGGCTTCTTCTGCGACTACCTGCGGCAGTGGTGGCTCGCCCAGCCGGCGTTCGGCGAGAGCGTCGAGGAGCGCGAGCAGGCGCTGCGCCGGGGCGGCTACACCGTGGTGACCTCGCTGGACCCGCAGGTCCAGGCCACCGCGCAGAAGCAGGCCACCAGTGTCTACGGGTACGGCAACAAGCGCGCCCTGCCCATCGCCGCCGTCGAGCCGGGCACCGGCCGGGTCCTCGCCATGGCGGTCAACCGGCACTACAGCCTCGACGCGAACCCGGACGGGCAGCCCAACCACCCGAACACCGTCAACCCCCTGATCTCCGGCGGCGACAGCGTCGACGGGTACCAGGCTGGCTCGACGTTCAAGCTGTTCACCATGCTCGCCGCGCTGGAGGCCGGCAAGCCTCTCGCGACCGGCTTCGACGCGCCCAGCCGGCTGCCCACCCGGTACGCGGCCGAGGGCGAGGGGAGCTGCGAGGGCCGGTGGTGCCCGGCCAACGCCAACCCCGAGTGGATGGACGGGTACCGCATGATGTGGGACGGCTTCGGCCGCTCGGTGAACACGTACTTCGTCTGGCTGGCCGAGCAGGTCGGGCAGGAGAAGGTGGTGGAGATGGCGCAGCGCCTCGGCATCACCTTCCGGGCCGACGCGGACGCCGCCTTCGCCGAGGAGGACGCCGCCAACTGGGGCTCGTTCACCCTCGGCGTGGCCGCCACCACACCGCTCGACCTGGCCAACGCGTACGCCACCGTGGCCGCCGAGGGGACGTACTGCACGCCGCTGCCGGTGGTCTCCGTGACCGCCCCCGACGGCGAGCGGGTGCCGGTCGGCGACCCGTCCTGCCGCCGGGTGCTCGACGCCGACGTGGCCCGGGCCGCCACCGACGCGGCGCGCTGCCCGGTGGGCCAGCAGTCCGCGTTCGGGCAGTGCAACGGCGGCACGGCCACCTCGGTGAACCGGATCCTCGACGGCCGCCCGGTCGCCGGCAAGACCGGAAGCTCGGAGCGGAACGCGACGGAGACGTTCGTCGGCTTCACCCCGCAGGTGGCGGTCGCCGGCATCGCCGCCAACCCGGACGACCCGACCGACTCGGTGGGCGCCGCGGTGCAGGCCAAGGTGATCGACGCGGTCGCCCGGGTCATCGTCACCGCCGTCGACGGGCAGCCGGAGAAGACCTTCGCGGCCCCCAGCCGCGAGCTCGTCGGCGACCCGCGCCGCCCGGTGGAGCGCCGCCCGGCCGAGGAACGGCGGCCCTCCGACGAGCGGCGGCCCTCCGACGAGCGGCGGCCCTCCGACGAGCAGCGGCCCTCCGACGAGCAGCGCCTCTCCGACCTGCGACGCTGGCTCCAGGGCCGGGGCTGACGCCCGCAGCGCGGTCAGTCTGCCTCGACGGGGCGGTCAGTCGGAGCGGGCGACGGTCGTCCGCACCGCCGGGTCGAGGACCGTGCGCACCACCCGGTCGAGGGTGGCGCGGACCTCGGCCGGCCCGCCGTCCGCGTCCACGACGGTGAACGTGCCGAACTCCGGCAGCGCCCGGTAGCCGGCGTCCAGCTCGCGCAGGTAGGGCAACTCCTCGGTGTCGATGCCCCGGGCCAGCACCCGCTGCTGCGCCCGCTCGGGCGAGACCGCCAGGAAGCAGACCAGGCTCGGCGGCGGGAAGATCCCGTACGCCAGGCGGACCAGCCGCCCGCCCCGGTCGCGGCGGACCCGCATCACCACGTACTGGCACCAGGACCACCGGTCCATCACCGCCGTCCGGCCCGTCAGCCGGGACACCAGCACCGCCCGGGCGATCGCGAGCCAGCGTACGGTCGCCTCCAGCGCCGCATAGCCGGTGCGGCCGAACAGGTGCGGGCCGTCCCGGCGGCCCAGGGCGCGAGCGAGCCGGTTCCACAGCGGCCGGCCGCCGGCGTTCTCGAAGTAGGTGGCCGGCACTCCCGCCGCGCGGAGCCGGCCGGCCAGCGCCTTCGCCTGGGTGGTCTTCCCGGCCCCGTCGATGCCGACCAGGGCGATGATCATCGGGCGCACGAGCGGCACGTTAGCGGCGGCGGGCAACCCGACAAAAAATTCTGGAGAAATTCGGCCGGAGCTGTCGGATCCGGCGACGCCGCTCCGACCACCTGGCGAGAGCGCCCACGACGGGCGTCCGACGCCAGGAGGAACAGTTTCATGCGGAAGATCGTCTACGGGGTGCACCAGTCGCTCGACGGGTTCATCGAGGGGCCGAACGGCGAGTTCGACTGGCCGGAGATGGGTCCGGAGCTGTCCGCGTACTCGCTGGAGCAGTGCGACCGGTCCGGCGCCTTCCTCTACGGTCGCAAGGTCTGGGAGTTCATGGCCGCCTACTGGCCGCAGGCGGAGTCGATCTCCGACCACCCGCACGACCTCGCCTTCGTGCCCATCTGGCGGCGGACGCCGAAGGTGGTGGTCTCGCGTACGCTCACCGAGGCCGACCACGGCGCCCAGGTGGTCGGCGGCGGCGACCTCGGCAAGGAGGTCACCGCGCTCAAGGAGCAGCCGGGCGGCGACCTGCTGCTCAACGGCGGTGCCGACGCCGCCGCCGCGCTGACCGAACTCGGCCTGATCGACGAGTACCAGATCTTTGTGCACCCGGTGGTGCTCGGCGGCGGCAAGCCGGTCTTCTCGGTCACCGGGCGGCTGAACCTCCGTCTCGTGGAGTCGCGGACCTTCGACGGCCGGTCCGTGCTGCTGCGGTACCACCGGGCCGGCTGAGGCGGCCTGCTGCTCCTTCCGTCGGTCGTGGTCCGCGCGTCCGGCAGAATCGTGCGGTGCCCATCCACCAGATCACCGACCCCGACGACGAGCGGATCGCCGACTACCGCGCGCTGACCGACGTCGAGCTGCGCACGCGCTGGGAGCCACCCCACGGCCTGTTCATCGCCGAGGGTGAGCTGGTGCTGCGCCGGGCGCTGCGGGCCGGCTACCCGGCGCGGTCGTACCTGGTGGACGCCAAGCGGGTCGACCAGCTCGCCGACCTGGACACCGGCGACGCCCCCGTCTACGCGGCCACCCCGGACGTGCTGCAACGGGCCACCGGCTTCCACGTGCACCGGGGGGTGCTGGCGTCGTTCCGGCGCAAGCCCCTGCCGGCCGCCGCCGAGGTGCTCGCCGCCGCCCGCCGGGTGGTGATCCTCGAGGACGTCAACAATCACACGAACCTGGGGGCCATCTTCCGAGCGGTCGCCGCGCTCGGTGTGGACGCCGTGCTGCTCTCCCCGACCTGCGCCGATCCGCTCTACCGGCGCAGTGTCCGGGTCAGCATGGGGGAGGTCTTCGCGATCCCGTACGCGAAACTGGATCCCTGGCCCGACGCGCTCGCCGACGTCCGCGCGGCCGGCTTCACGGTGCTGGCGATGACCCCCGCGCCGGACGCGGTGCCGATCCAGCGGCTCGACGCGGCGCAGCGGGCCCGCTCGGCCCTGCTGCTCGGCGCCGAGGGGGCGGGGTTGACCCGGGCGGCGATGGACGCCAGCGACGCGCGGGTGGTGATCCCGATGCGCCGCGGCGTGGACTCGCTCAACGTCGCCGCCGCCACCGCCGTGGCCTGCTGGGAGTTGGGCCGCGACGACCCGTGGTGAGGGCGGCGAGCCGCCCCGTCATCTGCCCCGGGCGGACTGTCGAGAATCGGCGTAACCGACGGTAGCGTGTCGCCCGTGTTCCCTACCGTCCGTGAGGTCCTCGCGCTGGACCCCGTCCGCCACGGCGCTCCTCGCCTGGTCGCCGGGGACGCCGGCCTCGACCGCCCGGTGCGCTGGGTGCACGTGGCGGAGGTGCCCGACATCGCCACCCTGCTCGGCGGCGGCGAGCTGGTGCTCACCACCGGCATCGGGCTGCCCGCCGACGACGCCGGGCTGCGCGCCTTCGTCGGCGACCTGGCCGACGTCGGGGTCTCCGGCCTGGTCGTCGAGCTGGGCCGCCGGTACGTCAGCGGGGTGCCCCGGGTGATGGCGGCCGTCGCCGAGCGGCGCGGGCTGCCGCTGGTGGAGCTGCGGCGGGCCACCCCGTTCGTGCGGATCACCGAGGCGGTGCACGCGCTGATCGTCGACGCGCAGCTCACCGAGCTGCGGGCGACCGAGGAGATCCACCAGCGTTTCACCGAGCTGTCGGTGGAGGGCGCCGGCCCCGGTGAGGTGGTCCGGCAGGCCGCCGAACTGTCCGGCTGCCCCGTGGTGCTGGAGAACCTCTCCCGGCAGGTGCTCGCGTACGACCCGGCGGGGGAGAGCGCCGAGCTGCTGCTGGACGGCTGGGAACAGCACTCCCGCCGGATCCGGCCGGCGGGGCGGACCGCGTACGACGCGGACAGCGGCTGGCTGGTGACCACCGTCGGCGCCCGGGGGCACGACTGGGGGCGGCTGCTGCTGCGGTGGCCGGGCGGGGGCGACCTGGCCGCCGGCCGGCGGGTGCTCGACCCGGCGGCCGAGGGCGGGGTGGGCGTCGCCGGTGCCCCGCCGGCCGGACCGCCCACCCGGCTGACCATCCTGGTCGAACGCGCCGCCTCGACGCTGGCGTTGGGTCGGCTGATCCGGCGCGACGCCGAGGGACTGGAACGGCAGATCCACCGGACGCTGCTCACCGCCCTGCTCGACCACTCCCGCCCGGTCGACGAGGTGGCCCTGCGGGCCCGGGCGCTCGGCGTGGTGCTGGAGCGGCGGCATCTCGTCGGCGTGGTGGTCCGGCACCGGGCCGACGACCCGGCGGGGGAGGGCGGCCCGGCCGGCGAGGCCGGACCCCCGGGGGACCCGGGCGCGGTCGACCCGGAGTCGGGTCCGGTGCGGCTGCGCGACCTCGCCGAGGCCGTCGGCCAGGCGCTGCACGAGGCGAAGCTGACCGGGCTGACCAGCGCCGTCGACGACCATGCCGTCGGCGTGCTGCTCGCCCTGCCCGACCCGGCCGCGGAGGAGCGGGCGTTGGCCGCGTTCGCCGCCGCGCTGCGCCGGGGCCGCTCCGACACCGCCGCGCCGACCGACCGGGTCGGTGTCGCCGCGTTCGGACGCCTCGACGGCCCGCTTCGGGACGTCCCGGGCAACGGCGCGGCCCGGCCGTCGTCGGGTGGCGCGGTGCTGATCGCGGCCGGCTCCGGGGTGGGCAGCCTGCGGGAGGCGCGCCGGTCGCTGATCGAGGCCCGGCAGGTCGCCGACGCCGCCCGGCGGGACCGGCGGGACCTGCCGATCTTCCGGTTGCCGCACGTCGGGTTGGCCGGGCTGCTGCACCTGCTGCGCGACGAGCCCCGGGTGCAGACCTTCGTCGAGCGGGAGCTGGGCGCCCTGCTGACGTACGACGCGCAGCACCCCCGGGAGCACCTGCTCGGCACCCTGCGGGCGTACCTGGAGCAGGGCCGGAACAAGTCGGCGGCGGCCGCCGCGGCGCACCTGTCCCGGCCGGCGTTCTACGAGCGGCTGGCCCGGATCGGCCGCGTGCTCGACGTCGACCTCGACTCGGTCGAGGCCTGTCTCTCCCTGCACGTCGCCCTGCTGGCCCTGGACGCCATCCGTACCCCCTGACGGTCACCGCCGACCACGCTGTTGAGCATGAAGTTGTCGCGCTCCGCCTCGGCGTGTCGCGGCATCAACGTCATGGTCAACGGGTGTGGCCCCGGGCCGGGAGAGTCAGGTGAGGGCGGTGAGGGCCTTGGCGTACGGCGGGGGGACGTGGTTCGGGCCGCCCGGGGTGAAGACGTCGGAGTTGGCGGCGGCCGACCAGGCCGTGGCCGGGACCGCGTCGACGAGGGCGCGGACGACCGGGGCGTCGCGCCACTCGTCCTGCTCGGCGAGCAGGCTCAACGCCACCACCGACTCCTCCACCTCGCCGACGCACTCGAACGGCTTGTGCCCGTCCACGCCCAGCAGCTCCCGGTAGCCGGGCACCTGCGCGGGGTCGGCGAGCAGGTCGCCGCCGAAGATGTGGGTGATCCGCTCGCGCGACATGAACGGCGCCATGGCCAGGAAGACGAACCGGCACTTCGGGCAGTCGCGGCACCAGCGCTCGCTGGCGTCGCGCAGCTTGAACGCGGCGTTGCAACTGGTCACCACGTCGTCGTAGCGGTCGATCTCGGCGAACAGCCGGGCGATGTGTAGCTCGGACAGCGAGCGCAGCAGCGAGAAGTACGGCTCGGTCAGCCCGGCGTGCTCGGCCAGCGCCGCCCGCAGCAGCCCTTCCGCCTCCACGCCCTTGGACCACTGGTGGTTGATCTCGTGGCCGTTCCAGACCAGGTTCGGGTCCGACGCCGACCGCTCGTTGGACATCACCACGGGGCCCAGCCCGTGCAGCACCGCGGTGGCGACCGCGATCAGCGAGTTGATCGCGGTGACCGGGATGTGGCCGTTGAGCGCCCCGGCGGCGTTCAGCTCGAACAGCACCGGGTCGATGCGCCGCCGGGCGGCGAGCGGGGTGAGCCCGGACGCCTCGTTCACCGAGACGATCACGTGGTTGGGGTTGACCGAGAACGGCACCGGGTCGAACCCGGCCCGACGCAGCGCCTCCAGGCTGACGATCGAGTCCTTTCCGCCGCCCACGGCCGAGAGCGGACGCCGGTCGGAGTCGTCGTACACCCGGGCCGGGGAGACCGTGCCGGCCGGCACCTCCGGGCGCAGCTCCAGCACGTGCGGCAGCTGGTTGCGGTACGCGTACTCCGCGAGGCCCTTGGTGTAGATGGCGGTGACCAGCTCGGCGGCGGCCGCGCCCAGCGGCGCCGGCAGCACCACGCGGGGCGGCGCGGCGGCCTTGTAGTAGCTGACCCCGGCGACCACGTGCAGCAGCTCCAGGACCCGGCCGAGGGCCGCCACGGTCTCGTCCGACGGCGGCGCGTCGGGCAACGGAAGGGTGATCACCTCGGTGAACCGCTGCTCGCCGTCGGGGCCGGTGAGGGCGTAGTCGAACAGGACCTCCCCGGTGGAGAGATCGATCGAGTAGGACGGGAAGGTGAAGGCGTCCATCCGCCGGAGCTGCTCGTTGGGCACACGCCATACTAGGCCCTGGTTCGTCCGGCCGTGTCCGGCTGCGCCGGACCCGCCCCTGCCTCGCCCGCCGACACCCCCTGAGGAGAGCCTGTGCGCCTGTCTGACCTGCGCGGACGTACCGTCGCCGTCTGGGGCGCCGGTCGGGAGGGCCGGGCCGCCGTGATCGCGATCGCCGCGCACGGCCCGGCTGACCTGGTCGCCGTCGACGACAGCGCCAACTTCCTCAGTCTGCCCTGGGAGGGGCCCCTGGCCGAGGCGGCGCCGCTGGTCACCGGCGAGGACGGCTTCGCCCGGCTGGCCGCCGCCGAGGTGGTGGTCCGCTCGCCCGGCGTGCCGCAGACCCACCCGTGGCTGGTGGAGCTGCGTCGGCGTGGTGTGACCGTCACCCAGGGCACGGCCCTGTGGATGGCCGACCACGCCGAGCGCACGGTCGGCGTCACCGGCAGCAAGGGCAAGAGCACCACCTCCAGCCTGATCAGCCACCTGCTCGCCGCCGTGGACCGGCCGAACGTCTTCGGTGGGAACATCGGCGTGCCGACGCTGGACCTGCCGGAGGCGGAGCTGTACGTGCTGGAGCTCTCCAGCTACCAGTGCAGCGACCTGACCGACTCGCCGCGGGTGGCGGTGGTCACCGCCCTCTTCCCCGAGCATCTCGACGCGCACGGTGGCGAGGCCGAGTACTACCGGGACAAGCTCAACCTCCTCGCGCACGGGCCGCGTACCGTGGTGGTCAACGGCGCCGACCCGCGACTCGCCCTCGAGCTGGGCGACCGGGCGGCCGTACGCGCCGGCCTGCCCGACACCGCCCACGTGGCCGGCGGCCCCGACGGCACGCCCTGGTTCCACCTCGGCGACCGGCCGCTGTTCCCGCGTGCGGTGCTGCCGCTGGTCGGCCGGCACAACGAGGGCAACCTCTGCGTCGCCCTCGCGGTGCTCGACGCGCTCGGCGTCGACGTGGTGGCCCGCAAGGACGCCCTGGCGGTGGCGGTGGCGGGGTTCCAGGGGCTGGCCCACCGGCTCACCGAGATCGTCGACCCGTCCGGCCTCACCTTCGTCGACGACACCCTCGCCACCAGCCCGTACGCGGCGATGCACGCGATCGACGCGTACGAGGGGCGGCCGTTGACGGTGATCGTCGGCGGCACCGACCGGGGGCTGGACTACACGCCGCTGCGCGAGCACCTCGCGGAGCGCGAGATCACCGTGATCGGCATCCCGGACAGCGGCGCCCGGATCGTCGAGGCGCTCGCCGGTCTGCCGAAGGTACGCGCCGAGGTGGTCGACGACCTCGTGGACGCGGTCCGGCTGGCCCGCGGGCTGACCCCGGCCGACGGGGTGGTGCTGCTCTCCCCGGCCGCGCCCAGCTACGGGCGGTTCCGCAACTTCGAGCACCGCTCCGAGGTCTTCGCCCAGGCCGTCCGGGACACCGCCGCCGGCTGACCGCCGAGGCGCGGAGCGCGTTCCGGCGCCCGGCGCCTGGTCTCCCCGTCCCGGCGCCCGGCGGCCGGTCAGGCCGCGACGAGGGCGGCGTGCAGGGCGCGCATCGACCGGATCGCCGAGCGGATCTCCTGGAGGTAGCGGCCCGGGGTGAGGGTGGGCTCGGGCAACCCGGCGAGGTCGGGCAGGGTCGGGTCGACGCCGACTGTCTCGATCCCGCAGCCGTACGGCACGGCGAGAGTGCGCAGCGCGTCGCAGTGCTGGAACGGCACGTAGATCGGCGCGGTCACCATGAGCACCGGGTCGCCGGTGCGCAGGTGGACGTGCTCCGCCCAGAACCGCTGGGTGTCGGCGGTGTGCGCCCGCCGCCGCGCGGGATCGCTGGACGGGGCGGCGAGCACCCGGACCGGCGGGCCGCCCGCGGGCCGGTAGGTCCGCGACGACCAGGAGTGGTGCGGATGGCCGCCGTCGTGACCGTCCTCCTCGGCCGGGGCGGCCATCCCGAACTCGCGCCGCACCGCCGCGTCCAGGGCCTCCACCTCGGTGCCGCAGGGCGGGACGCCGGCCGCCGCCAGCCCCGCGCACTCCACCTCGGACAGCGGGCGGAAGCTGCCCAGCACGGCCACCTCGCCGGCGACCCGGGTGCCGGCGCGCAGCAGGTGCGCCGCGTACGCGACCCGGCGCTGGCAGGCGTTCGACAGCCCGCCCAGCACCACCAGGTGGGCGTACTCGGACCGGGCCGGCGGCACCGGGTGGACCAGGCCGAGCGCGGCGGCGGCGCCGAGCACCAGGCCGGCGGTGGTCGGGTCGAAGGCGGGTTCCCGGGCGTCGGGGCGCTCCCGGCCGCCCCGGAAGTCCCAGTGCCGGGCGGAGAACTCGTCGAGGCCGGCCAGCACGGCCGCAAGGTCCCCGCCCGGCCAGTCGCCGCCGAAGTGCCCGACCAGGGCGCGCAGCGGCGCCGAGTCCACCCAGGCCCGTACGCCGGCCGTGATCTCCCCGGCGCCGCTGCCCGCCGCGCCGGTGGGCAGCGCCACCTCCCCGATCCGCACCGCCGGATCGTACCGGCGGCCGGGTGCCGGAGCCGGTAGGGACGGCGCGTCATCCTGGACCGACGCACCGGATGCGGAATGAGTCGTGTCAGCCCGCATCGGCCACCGAAAACCGGGCGCTGGCCCGTCCCGGCCCCGGAAACCGCAGCGCCGAGGTTGACGCGCTGTCAGGCGGGACCCGCCGCTGCGCTACACAGTGACAGTTGTCCCTGCCGCCTGGTGATGAGAGCGTGCGGGTTACCGCCAACGCCGCTGAGAGGGTGCGACGATGACCGCCGACGATCTGCTTGCCCGGCACCGGGCCGTGCTCCCGTCCTGGATGCCGCTCTACTACGACGAGCCGATCGAGCTGGTCTCCGGCTCGGGCCGCCGGGTCACCGACTCCCGGGGCCGCACCTACCTGGACTTCTTCGGCGGCGTGCTCACCTCGATGGTCGGTTACGACATCCCGGAGATCCGGGAGGCGGTCGAGCGGCAGATCCGCACCGGCATCGTGCACAGCTCCACGCTCTACCTCATCCGGCAGCAGGTCGAGTTGGCCGAGAAGGTCGCGCAGCTCTCCGGCATCCCGGACGCGCGGGTGTTCTTCGCCAACTCCGGCACCGAGGCGAACGAGGCGGCGCTGCTGTTCGCCACCAACCACCGCCGCTCGTCGCAGATCCTCGCGGTGCGCAACAGCTACCACGGCCGGTCGTACGCGACGATGGGCGTGACCGGCAACCGCGGCTGGTCGGCCAGCGCGCTCAACCCGCTCCAGGTGGCCTGGCTGCACTCGGGGGAGCGGCTGCGCGGCCTGCTCGCGCGGCTCGACGAGACGCAGCGCGTCGAGGCGGCGGTGGAGGACCTGCGCGAGGTGCTCGCCACCCAGACCGCCGGCGACGTGGCCTGCCTGATCGCCGAGCCGATCCAGGGCGTCGGCGGCTTCGTGCACCCGCCGGACGGGCTCTTCGCCGCCTGGAAGAAGGTGCTCGACGAGCACGGCATCCTGTTCGTCTCCGACGAGGTGCAGACCGGTTGGGGGCGCACCGGCGAGCACTTCTGGGGCTACCAGGCGCACGGCGTCACCCCGGACCTGCTCACCTTCGCCAAGGGCATCGGCAACGGCTTCGCCCTGGCCGGTGTCGTCGGCCGGGCCGAGGTGCTGGAGTCCGTGCCGGCGATCAGCTTCTGCACGTTCGGCGGGAACCCCGTCTCCACCGCCGCCGGCAACGCGGTGCTGGACTACCTGCTCGACCACGATCTGCAGGCCAACGCGGCCCGCACCGGCGCGATCCTCGCCGACGGCCTGCGCGCCGCCGTGGGCGGTCTCGACTGCGTCGCCGAGGTACGCGGCAAGGGGCTGATGCTCGGCGTCGAGTTCGTCCGCCCGGGCACCGCGGAGCCGGACCCGGCGCTGACCGTCCGGATCCTCGAGGCGTGCAGGGCGGGCGGGCTGCTGGTCGGCAAGGGCGGCCTGTACGGCAACGTGCTGCGGATGGGTCCGCCGCTGACGCTGACCGAGGACGAGGCCCGCGAGGGCCTGGCCGTCATGGTCGACGCCATCCGCTCCTGCGCCGCGGCGACGGTGGCGGCGTGACCGCCGCGAACGGCGGGCCCGGCATGGACAGGGCGACCACCACGGACCTGTCCACGGTGTCGCACTTCGTCGACGGCAAGCGGTTCGGCGGCGCGTCGGCCCGGCACGGGGACGTCTTCGACCCGGCCACCGGGCGACGTACCGGTCAGGTGGCGCTGGCCTCGGCGGCGGACGTCGCGGTCGCGGTGGAGGCCGCCGAGCGCGCGGCCCGGGCCTGGCGGGACACGTCGCTGGCCCGGCGGACGGCGGTGCTCTTCGCCTTCCGCGAGCTGGTCAACGCCCGCCGCGACCAGCTCGCGGAGGTGATCACCGCCGAGCACGGCAAGGTGCTCGCGGACGCCGCCGGCGAGGTGCAGCGCGGCCTGGAGGTGATCGAGTACGCCTGTGGCATCCCCTCGGCGCTGCGCGGCGGGTTCAGCGAGAACGTCTCGACCGAGGTCGACTCGTACAGCCTGCGTCAGCCGCTCGGCGTGGTTGCCGTGATCTCCCCGTTCAACTTCCCCGTCATGGTGCCGCTGTGGTTCGTGCCGGTGGCCGTGGCCTGCGGCAACGCGGTGGTGCTCAAGCCGAGCGAGAAGGACCCGAGCGCGGCGCTGCTGCTGGCCGAGTGGTTCGCCGAGGCCGGCCTGCCCGACGGGGTGCTGAACGTGGTCAACGGGGACGCCGAGGCCGTCGACGCACTGCTGGACCACCCGGGCGTGAAGGCGGTGTCGTTCGTCGGGTCCACCCCGGTCGCCCGGTACGTCCACCAGCGCGGCAGCGCCGCCGGCAAGCGGGTGCAGGCCCTCGGCGGCGCGAAGAACCACATGGTGGTGCTGCCGGACGCCGACCTGGACCTGGCCGCCGACGCGGCGGTCAACGCCGGGTTCGGCTCGGCGGGGGAGCGGTGCATGGCGATCTCGGCGCTGGTCGTGGTGGAGCCGGTCGGCGACGCCCTGGTCGCCCGGATCGCCGAGCGGATGGCCCGGCTGCGCACCGGCGACGGCCGGCGCGGCTGCGACATGGGCCCGCTGGTCACCGCCGCGCACGCCGAGAAGGTCCGTTCGTACGTCGCGGCCGGGGTGGCCGCCGGCGCGGTGCCGGTGGTCGACGGCCGCGACGTCGAGCCCGACGGCGACGCCGACGGGTTCTGGCTGGGCCCGACGCTGTTCGACCGGGTCACCCCGGACATGTCGATCTACACCGACGAGATCTTCGGCCCGGTGCTCGGCGTCGTGCGGGTCGGCTCGTACGACGAGGCGGTGGACCTGGTCAACGCCAACCCGTACGGCAACGGCACGGCGATCTTCACCAACGACGGCGGCGCGGCGCGGCGCTTCCAGCACGAGGTGGAGGTCGGCATGGTCGGCATCAACGTGCCGATCCCGGTGCCGATGGCGTACTACTCCTTCGGCGGCTGGAAGTCCTCGCTCTTCGGCGACCTGCACGCGCACGGCGAGGACGGGGTGCGCTTCTTCACCCGGGGCAAGGTGGTGACCAGCCGCTGGCTGGACCCGCACCACGGCGGGGTCAACCTCGGCTTCCCCACCCAGACCTGAGCAGCCGCAGGGCGCCGGCCCCGGCCAGGTACGCCGCCAGCGCCGAGGCCGGCACCCCCAGCGGCTCGGGGGCCGACTTCGGTGTCTCGGCGTTGACGACCAGGGCGTACACCACGGCGGCGAAACCGGCGGCGGTGACCGCGGCGCGGGCGGTGCCCCGCCACCCCGGACCGGCCGGCTGACCGGTGTCGTGCGGCCGGCCGGTGTCGTGCGGCCGGCCGGTCGGCCCCGGGCCCTGGGCGGGCGTCCCGCCGCCGTCGGCCCGCCGGCGGTCCCGAGCGCGGCCGGTCGGGCCGGTACGGGCCTCGACGGGGCCGAAGACGGCGACCAGGGCGGCCAGCACCACGGCCAGCATCAGCACCCAGGGCACCCGCCAGGCCAGCCAGGCGGCCGAGCCCACGGGCGGGGTCGGCAGCTCCCCGGCCGCGTCCAGCGCGCCGACCAGCAGGATCGCGGCCGTCAGGTGCCAGAGGAAGACGGTGAGCACGACCGCGTTCACCGCGATCACCGCCTGCCAGGGACGCGAGCGGCGCAGCCAGCGTTCCGCCGGGTCGCGCAGTAGCAGGATCAGCCCGAGCTGGGCCGTGGTCAGGGTCAGCAGCGCGAGGCTGGGCGGCGCGGCGTTGTCCAGCCGCTCGCCCGGCACGTTGAGCATGGCGACCGGGTACGGCCCGACGGTCAGCAGCACCGTCGCGGCCAGCCCGCCCAGCAGTGCCGTCCCGCCGGCCCGTCGCGACAGCGGCAGCCGGTGGGACCGGACGCCGCGCCGCGGGGGCGCGTCGGGGCGGGCGGGCGCGTCGGGGCGTCCGGGCGGCTCGGCGCGGGCGTCGCGCCAGGCGAAGCCGAGCTGGTGGACGGCCAGCCACCCGAAGAGGTAGTTCGGCAGCGCCAGCTCGGCCGGCCCCAGCGCGCGCCCCAGGTCGCCCGCGGCGACCAGCGCGGCCAGCGCGAGCGGGACGAGCAGGCCGAAGCGCCGGTGCAGGGCGTACATCGCCGGGGTCAGCGGCACCACCACGAGGTAGGCCGCGAGGAACCACAGCGGGATGGTGGCGAACCACGCGACGGTACGCACCAGCGTCGCCTCGACGCCGGCCAGCGACGCGACGGCGGAGCTGGCGGCGATCACCAGCAGCAGCGCGGTCGTGGGGCGCAGCAGCCGCGCGCCGCGGTCCAGCAGCCAGGAGACGGCGTCGCCGCCGGCCGCCCGGCGGGCCGTCAGCGAGGCGGCGTTGGCGTAGCCGCCGACCAGGAAGAACACCGGCATCACCTGGGCCACCCAGGTCAGCGGGTACGCCCAGGGCAGGTCCGGCAGCGCCGAGCGGGCCGTCGGTCGGCCGGTAGGGTCCTCACCGATGGCGGCCACCGACCAGTGGCCGAGCACGACCATGACGATCGCGAGCGCCCGGAGCAGGTCGACGTAGCGTTCCCGACCGGCCGGCGTGTGTGCGGCGAGTTGCCGCAGACGGCGCATGGCCCCGAGGGTATGTCAGGCGCGAAGCGACCGGTGGTGATAACGGTTCGGTGTGCGGTCTTGAAGTCCGCCGGTTACTGCCGTAGAAATTCTTCAGCAACAACTAACAAACTGAAGACAACTTCCCCCTGCGCCTCGTGCGGCGGCCGCCTTCCCCCATCCGGCGCCCGCCCGGACCCGATCCGAGGAGAGACCATGAACAGGCGTGACATCCTGCGGCGCAGCGCCGCCGCCGGCCTGCTGGCCACCCCTGCCGCCGGCCTGCTCGCCGGCTGCGCCACCGGAGGTGGTGGCGACGACAAGGGCGACGCCGGCACCTACAAGGGCACCAAGAGCGAGCAGAACCCGCTCGGGGTCAAGGAGGACGCGCCCCTCGAGGTGGTGATCTTCAACGGCGGCTTCGGCGAGGAGTACGCGAAGGCCCACGAGGCCATGTACACCGAGAAGTACCCGAAGGCGAAGATCAAGCACTCGGCGACGCAGGAGATCGGCAAGACGCTCCAGCCGCGCTTCGTCGACGGCACCCCGCCCGACGTGGTCAACAACTCCGGCAAGGACCAGATCGACTTCAACGGCCTGGTCTCCCAGAACGCCATCGCCGACCTGGGCGAGCTGCTCACCGCCCCGAGCCTCGACATCCCCGGCAAGACGGTCAAGGACACGCTGCTGCCGGGCGCCGTCGAGGTCGGCTCGTACGACGGCAAGTTCATGGTGATGAACTACACCTACACCGCCTACGGCATCTGGCACTCCACCAAGCTCTTCGCCGACCGGGGCTGGGAGTACGCCAAGACCTGGGACGAGCACATCGCGCTGTGCAAGAAGATCAAGGCGGCCGGCATCGCGCCGTGGACGTACGCGGGCAAGCACCCCCGTTACATGAGCTGGCCGCTGATCGCCACCGCGATCAAGTTCGGCGGGGCGTCCGTCGCCACCGCGATCGACAACCTGGAGCCCAACGCGTGGAAGTCCGACGCGATGAAGGCCGCGGCGGACGCGTGGCACCAGATCGTCAAGGACGGCTACATCCTTTCCGGCTCGCCGGGCCTCGACCACGTGCAGTCGCAGACCGCGTGGTGCCAGGGCAAGGCCGCCTTCATCTCCTGCGGCTCCTGGCTGGAGAGCGAGCAGAAGAAGGTCACCCCCGAGGGCTTCAACATGACGATCCAGCCGACGCCCAGCCTGGGCAGCGGCGACAAGCTGCCGTTCGAGGCGATCCGCGGCACCGCCGGCGAGCCGTTCATGGTCCCGGCCAAGGCGAAGAACCTCGCCGGCGGCCTGGAGTACTTCCGGGTCATGCTGTCGAAGAAGGGCGCCCAGGACTTCACCAGGAAGGTCTCCAGCCTGACCGTGGTGGCCGGGTCGACCGAAGGCATCGAGCTGCCGTTCGGCCTCAGCACCGTGAGCAAGGCGCTGGAGGCCTCCGGCAGCAACGGCTTCAACTGGGTCTACAACAACTACTACCGGAAGCTGGAGCGCGAGCTCGTCGACGCCGCGTGCGGCGAGTTCTTCAGCGGTCGGATCGGCCCGGCCGAGTTCCTCGACCTGTGCCAGAAGGGCGCCGACTCGATCGCCCAGGACAGCTCGGTCAAGAAGTACAAGCGGGCCGCGTGACATCCGGCTGGTGGGGGCGGGCCCGCCCCGCCCCCACCGGCCCACCGCTGTGGGAGTAGGTCCTTTCTCGTGAAACATGGCAAGTACCCGCTGATCATCACGTTCCTGGTGCCACCGCTGCTGCTCTACGGCATCTTCGTGCTCTCGCCGTACCTGCAGGCCTTCCAGATCTCGACCACCGACTGGCTCGGCTACTCGGCCGAGGCCAACTCCGTCGGCCTGGCCAACTTCGAGAGGCTGCTGGACGACGACCGGGTGTGGAGTGCCCTCAAGAACAACGCGTGGCTGCTCGCGGTGGTGCCGGTGGTGACCATCGTGCTCGGTCTCTTCTTCGCCACGATGCTCAGCATGGGCGGTCGCAAGGGCCGGGCGGGGGTGACCGGCGTACGCGGCACGTCCGTGTACCGGATGGTCTACTTCTTCCCGCAGGTGCTCTCCGTGGTCATCATCGCCCTGCTGTGGAAAGAGGTCTACCACCCCAACAGCGGCCTGCTCAACGGTGCCCTCGGTGCCGTCGGCCTGCCCACGCCGGCCTGGCTGGGTGATCCCCGGTTCGCCTTCTGGTGCGTGCTGGCGGTGATGGTCTGGAGCAACGTCGGCTTCTACGTGGTGCTCTTCGGCGCGGCGATGTCGGCGATTCCGCGCGACATCTACGAGGCGGTGATGCTCGACGGGGCATCGCGGTGGACCACCCTGCGCAAGATCACCATCCCGCTGCTCTGGGACACTGTGCAGGTCGCCTGGATCTACCTCGCGATCGCGGCCCTGGACGGATTCATCCTGATCCAGCAGATGACCAACGGCGGCCCCAACTTCTCCTCCGACGTCATCGGCCTGCGGATGTACGAGACGGCGTTCGGCAGCGATAGCAAGTTCGGCTATGCCTCGGCGATCGGCGTGGTGCTGTTCTTCCTGACCCTCTCGGTGGCGGCGCTGGCGCTGCGGGCCGCCCGGCGTGATCGGATCGAGTACTCGTGACAACCCTCGACAGGACCGCCCCCGACGGCACGGCCGCAGCGGACCGGCCGGCGCCGCAGGACCGGAAGCTCCGCCGCGACATCGGCGTCGCCAACATCTTCTCGCACTGGTTCCTGCTGCTGTGGGGCGCGTTGACCGTGCTGCCGCTGCTCTGGATGTTCCTCAGCTCGTTCAAGAGCGACGGGGAGATCCTCTCCGACCCGTGGGGGCTGCCCGGCGCGCTGCGGTTCGAGAACTGGGCGCGTGCCTGGACCGAGGCGCACATCGGCCAGTACTTCCTGAACAGCGCGATCGTGGTGACCGGATCGCTCACCCTGACCATGCTGATGGGCGCCACGGCGGCGTACGTCTTCGCCCGTTACGAGTTCCGGGGCCGGCAGTTCCTCTACTACCTGTTCGTCGGCGGGATGATGTTCCCCGTCTTCCTGGCCCTCGTGCCGCTGTTCTTCGTGGTGCGCAACGCCGGTCTCTTCGGCACCTGGACCGGGCTGATGCTGGTGTACGCCGCCTACTCGTTGCCGTTCACCGTCTTCTTCCTCACCGCCTTCTTCCGGACCCTGCCGACCGCGGTCGCGGAGGCGGCGCTCATCGACGGGTGCGGTCACTTCCGGCTCTTCTTCCGGGTGATGCTGCCGATGGCGCGACCGGGACTGATCAGCATCGCGATCTTCAACTTCCTCAGCCACTGGAACCAGTTCATCCTGCCCCAGGTGCTGATGCAGGGCGACGACTCCAAGTGGGTGCTTGCGCAGGGGCTCACCGCACTGGCGGTAAGCCAGGGCTACCAGGGTGACTACAGCGGTCTCTTCGCGGGCCTGACCATCGCCACGCTGCCGGTGCTGGTCGTGTACGTCATCTTCCAGCGGCAGATCCAGTCGGGCCTGACCGCCGGCCAGCTCAAGTAGCCGCGTCCGTTACCGATCAGATGGTCGGGCGGCTGGCGCGGCTCGCTCCGTCGCCCGACCGCCCCTGACCGACGGGCGGGAGGGCGACGGTCGGGGCGCGCTCGCCTTCGAGCTGCCCCAGCTGTGGGACCACGCCGTGCGGTGCAGGCCGCCCGCGACCCCGACGCCCCCCGACCGGTGGGCATCGGGCGACGGGTGGTCTCACAAGCGGGGCAGCTCGACAGCGACCGGCGGCAGGGTGGGCATCGCCCCGGGAGCCGCACGCCCTCTCGCCGCTGCCCACCTCACGTCACGTCGCCTCGCGACCCGGCCGCCGACCGCCGCCGACCCGGCCGCCGGCGCGGACGGCGGCGGGGTCGGGTCGGCGGCGTCGGTCAGGAGGTCGGTGGCACCAGGCGGGCGTGCAGGGCCCCGGGATCGGTCACCTCGGGCAGGTCGCGGGCGGCGAGCCATGCCGCCGCGGCCGCGCCGTCGCCCGCCGAGCACAGCACCGAGTCCGGCCACCGCCGGGCGACCTCGGCCCGGACCGCGGCGGCCAGCGGGGTGTCGCCGGTCAGCAGCCCGCCGCCGAGCACGATCGGGGAGGCGTCGCCGGCCGGGCGGATCCGGGCGGTGCTCTCCGCCAGGTGGGCGGCGGCCTCGTCGATCAGCCCGCGGGCGACCGGCTCGCCGTCGACGGCGGCGGTGACCACCAGGGGCGCGAGCCGGGCCAGCTCCACCGGGGGGCGTCGGGTCACCGCCTGGATCAGTGCGTCGCCGGTGTCCCGGGGCCGGGGCGCCACCTCGGCGGAGCCGAGCAGCTCGGTGAGTACCGCCGTCGCCAGCCGCCCCGGGGCCTGGCCCCGGTCCAGGTCGGACAGCAGCCGGCGGACCGCCTCCCGGCCCAGCCAGAAGCCGGAGCCGGCGTCGCCGAGTAGCCAGCCGTGACCGTCGGCGACCCGGTCCAGCCGCAGTTCGTGGACCTGTGCGGCGATCGCGCCGGTGCCGGCGATGACCACGGTGCCCTCGGGGCTCGCGGTGCCCGAGGCGTACGCGACCAGGGCGTCGCCGTGCACGTCGTACGGGCAGCGCAGGCCGGCGTCGCGCCAGGCCCGGTCGAAGGCGTCCCGGCCGGCGGGGTCGGCGAGCAGCCGGCCGGCCCCGGCCAGGCCGATGGTGCCGGCCCGGACCCGGGTGGGGTCGACGTCGGCGAGCGCCTCCCGCAGGGCGGCCAGGAGTTCGCCGGCGGCCCGCTCGGCGCCGTGGCTGGTGGGGTTGCCACCGCCGGCCCGGCCGGTGCCGAGCCGGCGCCCGTCCAGGCTCAGGGCGGCCGCCCGGGTGGACGTACCTCCGACGTCGAGACCGACCACGACGGTGTTGGACATCGGCACCCACCTCCTTGATCAACGCCGCGTTCATGCTGGTCGGCCCGGCGGCGGAGGGCAAGGGCCGGGGCCTGTGGCGGGCTGTGCGCCAGGTAACAGTTTGAAAACTTCGCCCACGGCCTTGACACGGAGGGGCCTTCAGTAAGAACTTTTACCACTAACGGTAAAGAATCTTTTCGGAAAGGCGTCCCATGGTTGATCACGAGGTGGACATCTCCGCGGGGACCGCGGTGGTCGACGCCGACGCGGTCGACCGGCGGGCCGCGCTCGGGGTCCCCTCCGACGGTGTGCTGGCGCGGGTCCGGGCCGGCGCGGGCGAGCTGACCGGGGCGCTGCGCCGGGTCGCCGAGCACGTGCTCAGCGACCCGGAGGCGGCCGCCCGGGCGACCATCGTCGAGCTGGCCGAGCGCAGCGGCACCTCCCCGGCCACGATCACCCGGTTCTGCCGGGCGATGGGCTTCGACGGCTACGCCGACCTGCGGCTGGGCATCGCCGCCGAGACCGGGCGGGCCCGCTCGGCGGGCTGGACCGTCGACATCGGACGCGAGATCCAGCCGAGTGACCCGCTCTCCCGGGTGCTCGACCAGATCATGGCCGCCGACACCCGCGCCATGCACGACACCGCCGCGCTGCTCGACCTCGCCGAGGTCGAACGCGCCGCCGTCGCCATCGCCGGGGCGTCCCGGGTGAACATCTTCGGCGCCAGCGGCAGCGCCCTCGTCGGCGAGGAGATGCAGTTCAGCCTGCACCGCATCGGCGTGGCGGCCTGGGCGTGGAACGACGTGCACGAGGGCCTCGCCAGCGCGGCCCTGCTGCGCCAGGGCGACGTGGCGCTCGGCATCTCGCACACCGGCCAGACCCGGGAGACCATCGAGATGCTCGCCGAGGCCGGCAGCCGGGGCGCGACCACCGTGGCGCTGACCGGCTTCCCGCGCTCGCCACTGGCCGAGCTGGCCGACATCGTGCTGCTCACCGCCAGCCAGGCCACCACGTTCCGCCCCGACGCGCTGTCGGCCCGGCACCCGCAGCTGGTCGTGCTCGACCTGCTCTACATCGCCGTCGCCCAGCGCACCCACGACCGCGCCCACGCGGCCTTCCGGCGCACCGCCCAGGCCGTCGACGGGCACAAGGCCGCCAAGGGGGCCACCGCATGATCAGCGCCCAGGGGTACGCCGAGGCGGTCCGTCCGGTGCTCGACCGGCTGGTCGACACCAGCGCCGACGGGATCGGCGCCGCCGCCGACCTGATCGCCACCAGCCTGCGCGCCGGCGGGGTGCTCCAGGCGTTCGGCGCCGGCCACTCCGAGGC
The DNA here is from genome assembly GCF_040643125.1 of Micromonospora sp. NPDC047465. NCBI lineage: Bacteria > Bacillati > Actinomycetota > Actinomycetes > Micromonosporales > Micromonosporaceae > Micromonospora > Micromonospora sp. NPDC047465. Next base: position 75,449 of record NZ_JBEYTP010000020.1, on the reverse strand, counting down.
GTTCGCCGGGGAACTGGTCGCCCGGGCGGGTGGACTCGTGCCCACCAACCGGCTCGCCATCCACGACCTCGTGCTGCACGGCGACGCCCCGCGCGACGTGCTCGCCGATCCGAAGCTGGAGCGTGACCCCGCCATCGCCCACCAGCTCTACGCGCTGGCGGCCCCGCAGCCGCAGGACGTGTTCGTGGTGGCGTCCCAGTCCGGCATCAACGGCTCGGTGGTCGAGCTGGCGGCGCTGGTCACCGACCGCGGCCACCCGCTGATCGCGGTCACCTCGGTAGAGCACACCGCCCGGGTCGCCCCACGGCACCCGTCGGGCCGGCGGCTCGCCGATCTCGCCGACGTCGTGCTGGACAACGGCGCGCCGTACGGCGACGCACTGCTGCCGCTCGAGGGCGGCGGCGCGGTCTGTGCGGTCTCCTCGGTCACCGCGGCGCTGCTGGCGCAGCTGCTGACCGCCGAGGTCGTACGACGGTTCCACCAGGCCGGTGAGGTACCCCCTATCTACCTCTCCGCCAACGTCCCCGGCGGGGACGAGCACAACCACGCCCTCGAGTCGCGGTACGCCGGGCGTCTCCGGCGGACCGCCTGACCCGAACACCACAAGGAGAGACGACGATGTCGATTACCCCCGACAACCCGGCCGACCTGAGCCGCCGGACCGTGCTGCGCCGGGCCGCCGCGGTGGGCCTGCTCGCCACCCCGGCGGCCGGCCTGCTGAGCGCCTGCGCGACCAGTGGTGGCGACGAGAAGAACGAGCAGGTCGCCGGCGGCACCAAGAGCGCCACCAACCCGCTCGGCGTCCCCGAGGACGCCCCGATCGAGGTGGTCATCTTCAACGGCGGCTACGGCGAGAAGTACGCCACCGACGTGCACCAGCCGCTCTACAAGAAGGCGTTCCCGAAGGCCGAGGTCAAGCACCAGTCGACCCAGGCCGTGTCCACGGTGCTCCAGCCGAGGTTCGCCTCGGGCAACCCGCCGGAGTTCGTGAACAACTCCGGCGAGAAGCTGATGGACTTCGGGGCCCTGGTCGCCGACGGCCAGCTCCAGGACCTCACCGAGCTGTGGGACGCCCCGTCGGTCGACGACCCCAACAAGAAGGTCCGCGACACGGTGGTGCCGGGCACCGTCGAGGCCGGGTCGTTCAACGGCAAGCCGTACGTCCTGTACTACGTCTCCACCGTCTTCGGCATCTGGTACTCCGGCAAGCTGTTCAAGGACAACGGCTGGGCCCCGGCGAAGAACTGGGGTGAGTTCACCGCGCTGCTCGACCAGATCAAGGCCAAGGGCATCACGCCGTACGGCTACGCCGGCGCGAACGCTGCCTACTACCAGTGGAACGTGATCCTCACCCACGCGGCGAAGATCGGCGGCACGGACGTGCTGAAGAACATCGACAACCTGGAGGACGGCGCCTGGCAGCAGGACGCGGTCAAGCAGGCCGCCGAGGCGTGGGCCGAGATCGGCGCCAAGTACGTCGACAAGAGCTTCGAGGGGCTCAAGCACACCGACGTGCAGCTGCGGCAGAACCAGTACAAGCTGGCGCTCTACCCCAGCGGCGACTGGCTGGAGGGCGAGCAGAAGAAGGACACCCCGAACGGCTTCGAGTACCAGCTGATGCCGGTGCCGAGCCTGTCCGCCTCGGACAAGCTGCCGGCGACGGCGCTGCGGGCGACCGCAGGTGAGGGCTACTTCGTCTCGGCCAAGAGCAAGAACCCCAAGGGCGGCCTGGAGTACATGCGCCAGATGCTCTCGGTGGCCGGCGCGAAGGGCTTCACCGAGGTGGTCAAGGCTCCGACGGTGGTGACCGCGGGCTCGGAGGGCTACGCCTTCCCGCCGGGTGTGGCCAGCTCGCAGGCCGCGCTCAAGGCCGCCGGCCAGGACGTGTTCAACCTGTACTTCGACGGTTGGTACAAGGAGCTCGACACGGAGGCGCGCACGGCCACCAACGAGCTGATGTTCGGCCGGATCAAGGCGGACGCCTTCGTGGAGCGGATCCAGAAGCGCGCCGACGCAATCAAGAAGGACAGCTCCGTCACCAAGTTCAAGCGCTGATCGAACGGAGCGTAGGGGTCATGCGGCACGGCAAGTATCCGTTCGTGATCGGGTTCCTCTTCGTCCCGGTCGCGCTGTACGTGGTCTTCGTCATCGCGCCGTACGCGCAGGCGTTCCAGATCTCGATGACCAACTGGCGGGGGCTCTCCGCCCCGCAGTGGGTGGGCTTCGACAACTTCCGGAGGTTGTTCGACGACGACAACTTCTGGAAGGCGGTCCAGCACCACGGCGTACTGCTGCTTGCCCTGCCGCTGATCACCATCGCCATCGCGCTGTTCTTCTCGTTCCTGCTCAACGTGGGCGGCAAGAGCAGCGGCGGGCAGCGCCAGGGGGTCTGGGGGTCGAAGTTCTACCGGGTGGTGTTCTTCTTCCCCCAGGTCCTGGCGGTGGCCATCATCGCGGTGCTGTTCCAGACGGTCTACCGGCCCAACGAGTCCGGCCTGATCAACGGCGTGCTGATGAAGCTCGGCTTCGACCCGGTGCTCTTCCTGGTCCGGCCGAACCTGGCCCTCTGGTCGATCCTCGCGGTGCTGGTCTGGCAGGCGGTCGGCTTCTACGTGGTGCTCTTCTCGGCGGGCATGGCCTCCATCCCCGGCGAGATCTACGAGGCCGCCGAGATCGACGGGGCGAGCCGGGTGACGCTCTTCTTCCGGGTCACCCTGCCGCTGCTCTGGGACACCCTCCAGGTGGCCTGGGTCTACCTGGGCATCGCCGCCTTCGACGCGTTCGCCATCGTCTCCGTGCTCTCGGTGGACGGCGGCGGCCCGGACGGCGCGACCACCGTGCTGGCCATGGAGATCTACCGCAACGCCTTCGTCTACTCGAAGTACGGCTACGCCTCGGCCATGGGCGTGGCGCTGTTCTTCCTCACCATCACGTTCGCGGCGTTGACGCTGCGGCTGACCAAGCGGGAAAGCGTGGAGTACTGATGAACCCGCAGACGACGCTGCCGCCGACACCGGCGGCGCTACCGCCGAAGACCGTCAAGCCGGGCGCCGCGGGTGGGCGCGGGCGCGGGGGCCGAGGTTCGGAGGCCCGGCTGTTCGCCGGCCTCGGGCACGTGGCGCTCGCGGTCTGGGCGGTGATCGTGATCGTGCCGATCCTCTGGACCTTCCTCGCCTCGTTCAAGAACACCACGGAGATCTTCAGCAGCCCGTGGACGCTCCCGGCGGAGCTGCGGTTCGAGAACTACGCCCGGGCGTGGAACAAGGCGAACGTCGGCCGCTACTTCCTCAACAGCGTGATCGTGGTGACGTGCAGCACCTTCGGCACCATGCTGTTCGGTTCGATGGCCGCGTACGTGCTGGCGCGCTACAAGTTCTGGGGCAACCGGGCGATCTACTACCTGTTCGTCTCGGGGCTGGCCTTCCCGGTCTTCCTGGCCCTGGTGCCGCTCTTCTTCGTGGTGAAGAACCTGGGGCTGCTGGACACCCACACCGGGCTGGTGCTGGTCTACATCGCCTACTCGCTGCCGTTCACGGTCTTCTTCCTGGCCGCGTTCTTCAAGACGCTGCCGGCGTCGGTCGCCGAGGCGGGGATGATCGACGGCTGCTCGCACACCCGGCTGTTCTTCCAGGTGATGCTGCCGATGGCCAAGCCGGGCCTGATCAGCGTGGGGATCTTCAACATCATCGGCCAGTGGGCGCAGTACCAGTTGCCGCTCGTGCTGCTCTCCAACGCCAAGGACAAGTGGGTGCTCACCCAGGGCATCGCGGACATCTCGGTCAACGCCGGCTACGAGGCCGACTGGTCCGGCCTCTTCGCCGCCCTGACCATCGCCATCCTCCCCATGATCGTCGTCTACGCGATCTTCCAGCGGCAGATCCAGTCCGGCCTCACCTCCGGCGCCGTGAAGTGACCTGACCCGGCCGGCCCGGCCGTGCTCCGTGCCGGGCGGCGGCTCGTGGCCGGGGTGTCACACGGGCGAGGCAGAATCACGTCCGTGCTGGTGGCGGTGGTCTCGGACGAGCGGGGCGGGGGAGCGGTGCAGCCCCTCGACGCCGCCGGCCATCCCGCCGGCCCGGTGCAGCCGGTCGCCGACCTGGCCGGCGCGGTCGCGGTCCGCGAGGCCGCCGACCGGCCACGCTGGGTGTGGGCGTCCGGTGCCACGGTCTACCCTGCGCTGCTGCGCGCCGGGGTGCGGGTGGAGCGCTGCCACGACGTGGAGCTGACCGAGGCCCTGTTGCTCGGCCACGCCGGCCGCTGGGGCGAGCCCCGCGCGCTCGCCGCGGCCTGGGCGCGGCTCACCGGCGCGCCGGTGCCGGCCGATCCGCCGCCGCGACCGGCCGCGCCGCCCGGCCACGGCCAGGGCGCGCTCTTCGACGCCCTGCCCGGCCCGCCGGGCCCGGGCATCGAGGCGCTGACCCGGGTGTACGCCGACCAGCTCGCCCGGATCGCCGCGACCGAGCACCCCGGCCGGTTCCGGCTGCTGGTCGCCGCCGAGTCGGCCGGCGCGCTGATCGCCGTGGAGATGGGCGCCGCCGGGTTGCCCTGGCGGGCCGAGGTGCACGACGAGATCCTCGCCGAGCTGCTCGGCGAGCCGTCCCCGGTCGGCGGCCCGCCCCGCCGGCTGGCCGAGCTGGCCGCCCGGATCGCCGACGCGTTCGGCGTACGCCAACTGCACGCCGACTCCCCGGCGGAGCTGTTGCGGGCGTTCGCCCGGGCCGGCGTGGAACTGCCCAACACCCGCGCCTGGGTGCTGCGCGGGGTGGACCACCCGGCGGTGCCGCTGGTCCTGGAATACAAGGAGCTGTACCGGATCTGGACGGCGCACGGCTGGGCCTGGCGCGACGCCTGGGTGCGCGACGGGCGGTTCCAGCCGGAGTACGTCCCGGGCGGGGTGGTCTCCGGCCGGTGGGCCACCCGGGGCGGGGGCGCGTTGCAGATCCCCAAGGTGATCCGGCGGGCGGTGGTCGCCGACCCGGGCTGGCGGTTCGTGGTCGCCGACGCGGGCCAGTTGGAGCCGAGGGTGCTCGCCGCGGTCTCGGGCGACGCCCGGCTCGCCGCGGCCGGCGGCGCCGGCGACCTCTACGCCGCCCTCGCCCAGGACGCCTTCGCCGGTGACCGGGCCCGCGCCAAGGTGGCCCTGCTCGGGGCCATGTACGGACAGACCGGCGGGTCGGCGGTGCCGGCGCTGGCGGTGCTGCGGCGCAACTACCCGACCGCCTTCGGCTACGTCGAGGCGGCCGCCCGCACCGGCGAGGCCGGCGGGCTCGTGCGTTCCTGGCTGGGGCGCACCTGCCCGCCCGGCACGGCCGGGTTCGGCGACGGCGAGGAGGCCGACCCCGACGCCGGCGGCGACCCGCAGTCGCCGCGCGCCCGGGCGGCCCGGTCCCGGGGGCGGTTCACCCGCAACTTCGTCATCCAGGCCACCGCCGCCGAGTGGGCCTCGACCCTGCTGGCGACGCTGCGCGGCGGGCTCGCCGGCACCCGCGCCGAGCTGGTCTTCTTCCAGCACGACGAGGTGATCGTGCACTGTCCGGCAGAGCAGACCGGCGCGGTCGCCGAGGCGGTCACCCGCGCCGGCGAGCGGGCCGCCGCCCTGCTCTTCGGCGACACCCCGGTCCGCTTCCCGCTGGACCTGTCCGTCGTCGACTGCTACGCGGACGCCGCGTGACGGGGCCCGATCAGGAGACGGCGGATCCGGGGTTGGCGGCATCCCACGCCCGACGGGACTCGGCGATCGCGTCCTTGTGCGCCAGCGACCAGTCGGCCAGCTGCCGGACGAGGTGGGTCAGGCTTCGGCCGCGCGCGGTCAGCTCGTAGGTCACGGTCACCGGGACGGTCGGGTACGCGGTGCGCAGCACCAGGCCGTCGCGTTCCAGGCGGCGCAGGGTCAGGGTGAGCATCCGTTGGGAGATGCCGTGGATGCCCCGCTGCAGCTCCCGGAACCGCCGGACGCCGGAGGAGAGTTCGACGATCGCGAGCACCGACCACTTGTCGCCGATGCGGTCGAGCACGTCGCGGATTCCGCAGTCCGGGTGCTCGGGCAGCCCGCACGGTGCCAGCGCGTCGGTTACCGCCGTGTGCCCTGCCGACATGGAAGTGCCTCCTTGTGCCCGGTTCCGTGGTTCCCGACGATGAGGTTAGTTCCGATTCAGTACCACGCGGAAGGCTCACCTCATGCTGCTGGTCACCGGTGCCTCCGGGCACCTGGGCTCCCTCATCCACGCCGGTCTGGCCGAGCGGGGCCTGGCCCCGCTCGCCGGCACCCGTACCCCCGGCCGCTTCGCCGACGCCGGGCGGCACGTGGACTTCGACGACCCGGCGGGGCCGGACCTCGCGGGCGTACGCGTCCTGGTGCTGGTCTCCGCCGGCTACAGCGAGGACGACGTGGTCATCGCCCGCCACGAGCGGGTGATCGCGGCGGCGGAGCGGCACGGGGTGGAACACGTGGTCTACACGAGCTTGGTCGGGGCCGGCGACCATCTGGCGTTCGCGTTGGCGCACCGGTGGACGGAGCGCCGCCTGCGGGAGAGCCGGCTGGGCTGGACGATCCTGCGCAACGGGCTCTACGCGGAGCTGTTCGGCCAGTTGGCCGCCCCCGACGGCGGCGCGGTGACCGCCCCGTTCGGCGCGGGCGCGCTGGCGGCGGTGGCCCGGCAGGACCTGGCCGACGCGGCCGTGCGGGTGGCCGCCGACCCCGCCGCGCACCGCCACCGTACGTACGAGCTGGCGGGGCCCGTCGCGCTCACGGCGGCCGGTCTCGCCGCCGCGCTGGAGGTGCCCTACCGTCCGGTGTCGCTGGGCGAGCGTCGTGCCGCGCTGGCGGGCCCGGGCCTGCTGCCCTTCCAGCCGGCGATGCTGATGTCGATCTACTCGGCCACGGCGGGCGGGTTCCTCGCCGAGACCCACGGCGACCTTGCCCGCCTGCTTCCGCGTCCACCCCGTGACCCGATGCCGGTCGCGGTTGCCGCGGCGAGGGCGTCGTCCTGACCGGTCGCACAGTCCGTGGCGGGCGATTCGGCAGGGTTGCCGGTTGGTAACAGTTGCACTATTTTCCCCTTTCGCCCCGCTACCCGGCTCGCCTCGTCCTCGTTGCTCCCGATGTCCGTACGACGGAGCGGGCCGTGCCTCGCGGCACGGTCCGCTCCATGGTGGAGGGGGCCCAGCTGAACCGGATCGCAGGAATGATCATCGCCGCGGGCGGGGGACGCCGCATCGGTGGCCCGGAGGCCCTGCTGCACCACGGGGAGAAGCCGCTGGTGGACCAGATGATCGACACGATGACCGAGGCGGGCTGCGAGCAGATCGTGGTCGTGCTGGGCGCGGCGGCCGACCAGGTCCGCGAGACGGCCGACCTGAGCCGGGCCACGGTGGTGATCAACCGGGCGTGGGGCACCGGCGTGGGCTCGTCCATCCGGGCCGGCCTGGCCGCGCTCGACGACGAGGGGATCGAGGCGGTCGTGGTCGTCCCGGTCGACATGCCCGGCCTCACCGCCGCCGCCGTCCGCCGGGTGACCGCGCTGCCGTACCCCGACGTGCTGGTCTGCGCCACGTACGCCGGGCTGCGCGGCTACCCGATGCTGTTCGGGCGCCGGCACTGGTCCGGCATCGCCACCCTGGCCAGCGCGGACGTCGGCGCCCGGCCCTACCTGCTGGCCCACAAGGACCAGATCGTCGACATCTCCTGCGACTCGGTCGCCGACGGCAGCCGGGTCGACAGCCCCGAGCTGATGGCGCTCTACGGGCTGACGGTCCCGCCCCAGCGGGTCGGCGTCTAGATGCCCCGCCCACCGGCGTCGGTGACTGTGCCTGGTCAGCGCCGGAAGGGGCGACCGTGAAGGCGTTGGTGTGGCAGGGCAGCAACGAGCTTGCCGTGACGCGGGTGCCGGATCCGCAGCTGCGCAACGAACAGGACATGATCGTCCAGGTACGGAAGACGGCCACCTGCGGCTCGGACCTGCACCTGCTGGACGGCTACGTCCCGTTCATGGAGCACGGTGACGTGCTGGGCCACGAGTTTCTCGGCGAGGTGGTCGAGGTCGGCCCGCAGGTGCGCGAGCACAGGGTGGGCGACCGCGTGGTGGTCTGCTCCTTCGTCGCCTGCGGGCGCTGCTGGTACTGCCGGCAACAGCAGTTCTCGCTGTGCGACAACGGCAACACCAACCCGGCCGTCACCGAGGGCGGGTGGGGCTTCGCGCCGGGCGGGTGCTACGGCTACTCGCACGCCCTGGGCGGTTTCGCGGGCAGCCACGCTGAGTACGTCCGCGTCCCCTACGCCGACCACGGGGCCTTCACGGTCCCGGACGGCGTCAGCGACGAGCGGGCCGTGTTCGCGTCCGATGCCGCCCCGACGGGTTGGATGGGCGCCGACCTCGGTGGCGTCAGGGCCGGCGACGTGGTCGCCGTCTGGGGCGCGGGCGCGGTCGGACAGCTGGCGGCCCGCGCAGCCCTCCTGCTCGGCGCGGAGCGCGTCGTCGTGATCGACCGGATGGAGTACCGGTTGCGGATGGCGCGGGACCACCTGGGAGTGGAGACGCTCAACCACCAGACCCAGGACGTCGGCGGTGAACTGCGGGAACGCAGCGGCGGACGCGGACCCGACGTGTGCATCGAGGCCGTCGGCACGCAGGCCCGCAGCAGCGGCCCGCAGTTCCTGTTCGACCAGGTCAAGCAGCAGCTGCGCCTCGAACCGGAGCGTCCCGTCGCCGCCCGCGAGGCGATCCACCACTGCCGCAAGGGCGGAAGCGTGTTCCTCCTCGGCGGCTACGCCGGCCCGGTCGACAAGTTCCCGCTCGGGGCCGTGACGAACAAGGGCCTCACCCTGCGCGGCGCCCAGCAGCACGGACAGCGCTACATTCCGATGCTGCTGGAGCGCATGGCCCGCGGCGAGCTCGTCACCGAACACCTCGCGACCCACACCATGCCGCTCGCCGACGCCCCGCAGGGCTACCACCTGTTCAGGAACAGGCTCGACGGCTGCGTACGGGTCGTCTTCGAGCCGGCCGGGTGACCGCGACCCCCGAAGCGGGCCGGCTGCACCGCCGCCCATCCGAGCGCCGGGCGTGACGTCGCTCCTGCCCGTCGGCGACGTGCCCCGCGTCAGGTGGGGCCGCGACGTGGGGACGCACGACGGGCGGTCCTTCCGATAGCGTCGGCGGGCGCGGCGCCGCGCCCGCCGACGCGGGCCGGGGGAGTCCGCAACCGGGGAGGTTCCATGATCGGCACGGTGGCCCGGTACGTCGCCGGGGCGGTGACCGCCTGGCTGGTGTTCGTCGTCGAGGCGGCGGTCTGCTACCTGGCGCTGTTCGTGTTGGCGCTGGTCACGGGTGCCCCCCTGGGCAGTCCGGTGGCCGGGCCGTTCTGGGTGCTGGTCGCCGCCCTGCTGGGCGCCGCGCTCGTGCCGCTGGCGGTGGCGCCGGCCGTCGTGATCGCCGACGCCGCCGCGAGCCGCCACGGGCCGGTGGCCCGCACGCTGGCGGCCTGCGCCGTCGCCGCGGTGATCGTCGGGCTGTACGTCGGCGGCGTCGCGACGGTCACGGAGACGGCCGTCGCCGACGCGGCGCTGGCCTGGCCGCTCACGACGGCGGCGCTGCTCTGCCCCGTCGTGGCCTACGCCGCCGTCGTGCACGGCTCGCCGGCCGCGACCCGGTTCCTCGCCGGCCGGCGCCGCACCGACCCGTCCGACACCGTGCCCGCCCAGCCGTCGCCCGGCGGCTCCGAGGGCGCGGTGCCGGCGGCCCGCCGGGCCGACCACGCCGACCGGCCCTGACGGTGACCGGCGTGCCGGACCGACCGCCGGCCGACCTGGTCCCTGCCGGCGTGCCGGCCGAGCAGCTCACCCACAACACGCTCAACGGGGTGACCGGCGGCATCTGGCGCACCCGCCGGGACGGACAAGCGGCCGTGCTGAAGCTGGTCACCCCGCCCGGCCGCCCCGGCCCGGCGCACTGGGCCGGCAGCGACGAGCCAGGGCACTGGAACTACTGGCGACGCGAGGTCGAGGCGTACCGCAGCGGCCTGGCCACCGCCGCGTACGCCGACGCGGGGCTGGCCGCGCCGGCGCCGCTGGCGGTCGACGACCGGCCGGACGGCTCGGTGGCGCTGTGGCTGGCCGAGGCGACCGGACGCCCGGGCATCGCCTGCACGCCCGCCGACCTCGGCGAGGTTGCCGCCCGGCTCGGCGCAGGACACGCCCGCTGGCTGGGCGATCCCGAGGCGCGGGACCTGCTGCCGGGCGGCCGGGCGCCGGACTGGCTGGCGCGTGACTGGCTGCGCGACTACACGCTCACCCGGCCGGTGGCCGCCCCGGTGCCGTGGGAGCACCCGGTCGCCGTCGCCGCCTGGCCGCGCCCCCTGCGAGACGCCCTGCGCGCGCTGTGGGAGCGGCGGCACGAGGTGCTGGCGGCCACCGACGCGCTGCCCCGCACGCTCTGCCACCACGACTGCTGGCCAATGAACCTGGTGTTCGGCAACGGCGGACCGGTGCTGCTGGACTGGTCGGGCGTCGGGCCGGGGCCGCTCGGCGAGGACGCGGCGAACCTGGCACTCGACACCTTCCTCGACGGGCTGGTCGACGTCGCCCTGCTCGACGAGGTGGCCGCCACGGTGGTCGACCGCTACGTCGAGGGGCTGCGCGGCGCCGTCGCACCGGCCGTGGTCGTCCGGGCCGTCCGGCTCACCGGGGCGGCCAAGTACTTCTGGCTGGCGCCGATGATGCTCGGCCGGCTCGGCCGGACCGCGATCAGCGGGACGTACGACGGGCGTGACGAGGCGGAGATGATGGCCGGCCGCCGGCCGGTGCTGGAGTTGCTGGTGCGTTGGGCCGCCGAGGCGCTGTCCTGACGGGTCGGGGGTCGGTCAGCCCTCGATGTTGAAGCGCTGCAACACCGACGGGGCGACCAGCCCGAGCGCCGCGAGCACCGAGACCGCCGTCAGCACGGCCCGGACGACGATCACCTCGGTCTTGCTGCCGGCCCGCAGGGCGATCTTGTTCGGCAGGCCGATCGGCGTCCACATCCGACGTTTGATCGGGATCGGCCACAGGATCGGCACGCCCGCCCGGGTGATCATGTCGCCGAGGATGTGCACGAAGCAGCCCACCCCGACGGCGGTGCCGATCAGCGGGTAGCCCCGGTCGCCGGGCAGGTTGGCGAAGGTGAACCAGGCCGCCCCGGCCGACGCGAGGGTCACGATGACCCAGCCGGCCCGCTCCGCCCACTTGTCGAACAGCCCGCGCAGGGCCAGCCCGAACATGAAGAACAGGATGCCGATCACCGCCCACTTGCCGTACGCGGCGCAGAGCGTGGTGGTGCCCCAGCCGACCAGCAGGGTGAACGGGATGGTGTGGGTCAGCGTCCGGTGGCCGTTGTTACGGCGGGGGTCCTTGCTGAGCTTGGTCGCGTAGTAGACCCCGAGCGAGATCTTCTCCATCACCTCGGCGATGAAGAGCGAGAACACGCCGAAGGTGCGTGCGACGGTGGCCCCGCCCTGGTTGCGGGTCACCTTGCCGGACAGGTCGAGGTCGGGGAAGAGCGCCCCGCCGGCGCAGACCGCGGTGCCGACGGCGAGCTCCAGCGGGGTCTGGTGGTAGTTGGCGAAGTGGTCCAGCGCCCAGGACCCGGTCAGCCACACCGCCGCGCCGGACAGCGCGTGGGACGGTCCCATCATCTCGGCTCGCCCTCCCCAGGGATCTTGAGCGCCAAAACTACGCCACTGTAGTTCGTCGCGGTGGCGCAGGGCATCACCCGGACGGTCCACAGAGGTTGGTGCCGGGGAGGGGGCGCGGTCTCTGTCGGGCCACCAGGAAGTATCGCGTGCCGGCGGGCGGGCGGTGCCGTTGTGTCGGCCACCGGACGGCGTGCCGCGCGGAGGTGCCGCACGCCGTTCGGCAGGCCGCGGGCGGTTCAGCAGGCGGCACCGTCGAGCGCGAGCAGATTCCCCTCCGGAATGGTGATCTTCGGCCGGGGCTCGCCGAGCCGGGCGCCGCCCCGCCGGGCCCGCGCCGGGCCGTGTTCGCGGCGGGCGGTCGCGTACGTGCCGGCGGTCCGGGCCGCGATGGTGGCCCAGCCGTACCGCCGGCCGACCATGGTGCGGGCCCGCCGGGCCACCCGCCGGGCGAAGACCTCGTCGCCGATGAGCCGGTCGACCGCGCCGGCGAGGGCGTCCGGGTCGCTGTGCGGGAAGGTCACACCGGTCACGCCCGGCTCGACGATCTCCGCGAGGCCGCCGGTGCGGGCCACCGCGAGGGGCGCGCCGGCCGCCGCCGCCTCCAGGGCCACCATCCCGAAGGGCTCGTAGAGGCTGGGCACCACGGTCGCGTCGGTGGCGCCGAGCAGCGCCGGGAGCTGGGTCGAGTCCAGGAAGCCGGCGAAGCGTACGGTCTGCCCGAGCGTGAGCCGGCGGGTCTCCTCCTCCAACTCGGCGCGGTAGGGGCCGTCGCCCGCGATCACCACCCGCAGCCCGGGGTGCCGGTCGCGCAGGTGCGGCACGGCGTGCACCAGGTGCTGCACGCCCTTCTCGTAGACCAGCCGGCCGGCGTACCCGACGAGGGGGCCGTCCCCGGCGAACCGGGCGCGGGCCGAGGCGACCGCCCCGGGGCGCGCCCGCCAGGCCCGGTCGTCGACCCCGTTGGGCACCACGTCGATCCGGTCGGCCGGCAGGTCGAAGAGCGTGGCGACCTGCTCGCGCATGTAGCCGGAGCAGGCGATCACCCGGGCGGAGGCGTTGCTCAGCCAGTGCTCGACGCCGTGGATGGTGCGGTTCATCTCCTCCGGCAGCCAGCCCTGGTGCCGGCCGGCCTCGGTGGCGTGGATGGTGCTGACCAGCGGGATGTCCAGGTGCTCGGCGAGCGTGACGGCGGTGTGCGCGACGAGCCAGTCGTGGGCGTGGACCACGTCGTACGAGCCGGCCTCGGTGGCCCGCAGGGCGGCCCGGGTGAGGGTGTGGTTGAACGCCATCGTCCAGGCGAGCAGGGAGGAGGTGGCCAGCGGGAAGGTCACCGGGTCCTCGGCGGCGCGCAGGATGCGGACGCCGTCGGCGTACTCCTCCAGGGGCGCGCCGTCGGCGTGCCGGGTGACGACGGTGACCTCGTGCCCGGCGGCGGCCAGGGCCACCGACAGGGCGTGCACGTGCCGGCCGAGCCCGCCCACGAGCACGGGCGGGTACTCCCAGGAGAGCATCAGCACCCGTTGCTGCCGGGCGGGGTGGATGTCGATCACGTCGGCGTCAGATGACATGCGGCCCCCTCCGAGTTGTCTCCGAGCGCGCGTGCCGGCATCGCGGAGGGTGCCGTCGGGCGTCGCGACCGGATCGGGACCCATCCTCCTGGCGGCTGGCTAACCAGCGGAGACGCCGCCGTTGCGGTCGTGTAAAGCGCTACCGGCGGGTGCGGCGCACGCGCAGCACCTCGGCGACCGACCACGCCTGGAACGGGCAGCCGGTCGCGCCGTGCGGCGGGAGGCCGTCGGCCGTCTCGCTCACCGATCCCAGCCCGTATTCGGTCAGATGAGCTTCGATGCCCACGAAAAGGTCGTCAACCGGCATCTCGGCCCGCCGGGCGGCGTCGGCGTACGGGCCGAGCAGCCAGGGCCACACGGTGCCCTGGTGGTAGGCGCCGTCCCGCTCGGCCGGCCCGCCCCGGTGCCGCCCGACGAACTCCGGCGAGTCGGGGGAGAGGCTGCGCGGGCCCAGCGGGGTGAGCAGCCCGCCGGCGACCCGGCGCAGCGTGGGCTCGTCGGGCTCCAGCGGGGCGTACGGCAGCGACCAGGCCAGCAACTGGTTGGGGCGCAGCAGGTCGTCGTCGTGGTGCGCGGCCCCGCCCAGCGGGTACGCCGGCGCGGGCGCGTCCACCACGTCGTGCAGCCAGCCCGTCGGGGCGGGGAACCGGTCCCGGAACGCGGCGACGGCCCGCTCGTGCAGCCGCCACAGGTCGGTCGCGTCCCGCCCGGCCAGCCCGGTCAGCTCGGCGAGGCCGGCCAGCCCGTTGACCCACAGCGCGTTGACCTCCACCGGCTTGCCGGTACGCGGCGTGACCGGCACCCCGTACACCCGGGCGTCCATCCAGGTCAGCGCCGTGCCCGGGGTGCCGCCCTGGGTGACCAGCCCGTCGGCCGGGTCGACGGCGATGCCGAACCGGGTGCCGGCCAGGTGCGCGTCGACCACCCCACGCAACGCGGGCAGCAGTTCGTCGCCGAGGTCGGTGTCGCCGGTGACGGTGACGTGCCGGCTCACCGCGTGCAGGAACCACAGCGTCGCGTCGACGGTGTTGTACTCCACCCGGCCGGTGTCGGCGGTGTTGGCGAGCATCCCCTCCGACAGCGTCGCCGCGTACGCCCGCAGCAGCTCGCGGCCCTCGTCGGCCCGGTTGGTGCAGAGGAACAGCCCCTCGTAGGAGATCATCGTGTCCCGCGACCAGGCGCCGAACCACGGGTAGCCGGCCACCACGTCCGGCCCGGTGCCGGTGCGGATCACGAAGGCGTCCGCGGCCAGCGCGAGCGTCGCCTCGACCGGGTCCGCCGGCTTCGCCGCCGCCACGACCCGCCGGTTGCGGGCCCGGGCCGCCGCCACCACCTCGATCGCCGGCGGCGGCTCCTGCGCCAGGTCGCCGGCGCAGGCGAGCACCGACACCGTGTCGCCCGGCCCGCTCAGCTCCCCGGAGAAGCGACCGGCGTACCAGAGGTCCTCGTCGGGGTGCAGGCCGCGCGCCGCCTCCTCGCGGTGGTGCGCGCCGTGCCACCACTGGCCCTCCGGCGTCCAGTCCGGCCCGGCGAGCCGGAACCCGCCCTCCACCACCGCCCCGCCCGGCACCGGCTCCACCCGCGGGGCCGGCCCGTCGGCGCGGCGCTCGCCGTGCGCGTCCCGCCAGGTGCAGGCCGCCGCCAGTTCGAGCCGCACCGGCCCGCCGGAGACGAGCCGGTGCACCACCGCCACGCACGGGCGGCCGTGCGTCATCGCCAGCTCGCGCTCGATCACCACGTCGCCGACCCGCCAGCGCCACCGGGGCAGGCCGTCGGTCAGGTCGAACCGCTCCAGCAGCTCGAAGCCGCGCGGGTCGACGTCGCCGGAGGCCCACTCGTGAGCGCCCAGGCGCACCCGCGCGCCGGAGGGGAGGACCACCGCCGGGTCCAGGCTGACCAGTCCCACCCGTCGGGACGCCGGCGTCTCACCGGCCACCACCAGCAGGCCGTGGTAGCGGCGGGTCCGCAGGCCGCTGACGGTGCCCATGGCGTACCCGCCGAGGCCGTCGGTGACCAGCCACTCCCGGGTCGCCCCGCCGGTCAGGTCGCCGCACACCTGCGGACCGAATCGAACGTCGATCAACTTTCCTCCACCGGCCGCGGCGTGCGACGGACCACGACGAGAATGGCCCGTGTGGTGAAGTCCCCCGGCGGCGTCGAAGATGTGCGAGTGATCACCGACGTGCCGCCCCCCGACGACCGCGCGCCCGACCCCGAACGACTCCGGCTGGCTCAGGCCGACGCCGGGGAGCAGGACTGGCGCGCATGGGGTCCCTATCTGTCCGAACGGGCGTGGGGGACGGTACGGGAGGACTACAGCGAGCACGGTACGGCCTGGGACTACTTCCCGCACGACCACGCGCGGTCCCGAGCCTACCGGTGGAGCGAGGACGGGATGGCCGGCGTCTGCGACGACCGGCAGACGTTCTGCTTCGCCCTCGCCCTGTGGAACGGCAAGGACCCGATCCTCAAGGAGCGGATGTTCGGCCTCGGCGGCGACGGCGGCAACCACGGGGAGGACGCCAAGGAGTACTGGTGGTACGAGGACTCCACGCCCACCCACTCGTGGATGCGCTGGCGGTACCACTACCCGCAGGCCGCCTTCCCGTACGACGAGCTGGTCGCGGTCAACGCCCTGCGCGGCCGGGACGACACCGAGTACGAGCTGGTCGACACCGGCATCTTCGACGACGACCGGTACTGGGCAGTGACCGTCGACTACGCCAAGGCGACCCCGACGGACATGTGCGTCGTCGTCACGGTCGCCAACCGGTCCGACCGGGCGGCCACCCTGCACGTGCTGCCCACCCTCTGGTTCCGCAACACCTGGGCGTGGGGGCTGCCCGGCTGCGACCGGGTGCCCCGGCTGGTCGGCGAGGGGTCGCGGCTGGTGGGGGAGCACCGGGTGCTCGGCCAGCTGCTGCTGGAGGGCGACGGCGAGCCCACGCCGCTGCTCTGCGACAACGACAGCAACGCCGAGCGGCTCTGGGGGCTGCGCAGCCGGTCCCGCTACCCGAAGGACGGCATCAACGACCACGTCGTCGACGGGGCCGCGACGGTCAACCCGGCCCGGGAGGGCACCAAGGGCGCGCTGCACTACGTGCTGGACGTGCCGGCCGGCGCGCAGCGGCGGATCCGGCTGCGGCTGACCCGTACCGCCCCGCCGCCGGGCGGCACCCCGCCCCCGCCGGCGGACCTCGGCGACGGCTTCGACGCGGTGGTCTGGGCCCGGCGGGCGGAGGCGAACCGGTTCTTCGCCGGCGTGATCCCGGCCGCGGCGACCCCGGACGAGGCCCTGGTCGCCCGGCAGGCGATCGCCGGGCTGATGTGGGGCAAGCAGTTCTACCACTTCGACGTCAAGCGCTGGCTGGAGGGCGATCCGGGGTCCGCGCCGCCGCCCGGTCGCCGGCACGGGCGCAACAGCGCCTGGTGGCACATGAGCAGCTTCGACGTGATCTCCATGCCGGACCCGTGGGAGTACCCCTGGTACGCGGCCTGGGACCTGGCCTTCCACTGCGTCAGCATCGCGCGGGTCGACCCCGGCTTCGCCAAGGCGCAGCTGCTGCTCCTGCTCCGCGAGTGGTACCTGCACCCCAACGGGCAGATCCCGGCGTACGAGTGGGCGTTCGGCGACGTGAACCCGCCGGTGCACGCCTGGGCGGCGCTCAAGGTGTTCGAGATCGACGGCAGCCGGGACCACGACTTCCTGGCCCGGGCGATGCACAAGCTGCTGCTCAACTTCACCTGGTGGGTCAACCGCAAGGACACCGGCGGCAACAACGTCTTCGAGGGCGGCTTCCTCGGGCTGGACAACGTCGGCCCGTTCGACCGTTCGGCGGCGCTGCCCGTGGCGGGGGTGCTGGAGCAGTCCGACGGCACCGGCTGGATGGCCATGTACGCCCTCAACCTGCTCGACATCGCGATCGTGCTGGCCGAGCACGACCGCACCTGGGTCGACACCGCCACCAAGTTCTTCGAGCACTTCGCCTACATCGCGGCCGCCGCGTACGAGCAGGGCCTGTGGGACGACGAGGACGCGTTCTTCTACGACGTGCTGCGGCTCGCCGACGGCACGAAGGTGCCGCTGAAGGTCCGCTCGGTGGTGGGGCTGCTGCCGCTCGCGGCGACCACCCGGCTCACCGCGCGTACCCTGCACCGGCTGCCCGAGCTGGGCGCCCGGCTGCGCTGGTTCCTCACCAACCGCCCCGAGTACGCCGACGTGGTCGGCGCCCGGCGGCTCGGCCCGGACGGCCGCCAGCACCGGCTGCTGTCCATGGTCGGCCCGGAGCAGATCGTCCCGCTGCTGGCCCGGATGCTCGACCCCGACGAGTTCCTCTCCGAGTACGGCCTGCGGACGCTGTCCCGGGCCCACCTGGACAAGCCGTTCTCGGTGACCCTCGGCGGCCAGGAGTTCAGCGTCGGCTACGAGCCGGCCGAGTCGACCAGCGGCCTGTTCGGGGGCAACTCCAACTGGCGCGGCCCGATCTGGATGCCGACGAACTTCCTGCTGATCAGCGCGCTGCGCGACTACGCCACGTTCTTCGGCGACGACCTGCAGGTGGAGTACCCGACCCGCTCGGGGGTGAAGCGGACGCTCGACGAGATCGCCGACGACCTCTCCGCGCGGCTGATCTCGCTGTTCACCCGCGACGGCTGGGGCCGGCGGCCGATCTACGGCGCCGCCCAGCTCTTCCAGACCCACCCGGACTGGCGGGACCTGATCTGCTTCCCCGAGTACTTCCACGGCGACAACGGGGCGGGCCTGGGCGCCTGGCACCAGACCGGCTGGACGGCGCTGGTCGCCGACCTGATCCTCACCCTGCGCCGCTGACCGACACCCGCCGGGCCTTCGCCCGTCACCCGCTCGCCCGCCGGTCGGGGCGACGGGCATCGGGAGGCGGAACCCGGATGACCGGGCCGGCGGAGGGCAGTACCGTGGCGCCGGCCGTCAACGGGAGGAAAGCCATGGCAGACACGACACGCCGGCGCGGCGGGCAGGTGCTCGTCTTCGACGCCGACGACACGCTCTGGGAGAACAACATCCTGTTCGAGCGGGTGATCGACGACTTCCTGGAGTGGCTGGACCACCCCACGCTCGACCGCGCCGAGACCCGCGCCATCCTGGACGACATCGAGCGGGCCAACACGGTCGCGCACGGCTACGGCAGCAAGGTTTTCCTGCGCAGCCTGGCCGAGTGCCTGGAGCGGCTGCGCCAGCGGCCCGCCACGGAGACCGAGCGGCGCGAGATCGAGGGGCTGGCGGCGGCGCTGGCCGATCACCGGGTGGAGCTGATGCCGGGGGTGGCCGAGGCGCTGGACGACCTGGCCGGCCGGCACGAGCTGTTGCTGCTGACCAAGGGCGAGCCCGAGGACCAGCAGCGCAAGCTCGACGCCTCCGGGCTGCTGCACCACTTCCGGGCCGCCCACATCGTGCCGGAGAAGGACGTCGACACCTACCGGTGGCTGACCCGGGAGCACGACATCGACCCGGCCGTCGCCTGGATGATCGGCAACTCCCCGAAGTCCGACATCCTGCCCGCCCGCGCCGCCGGTATGAACGCCGTGTTCATCCCCAACGACAACACCTGGGTGCTGGAGCACGCCGAGCTGGACCCGGCCGACCGGGGCGTGCTGCGGCTGTCCGCGTTCCCCGAACTGCTGCTCCACTTCTGAGCCGTACGCTGGTCGCGGGCCGCGGTGCGAGGGCGGCGGCACGGTGGTCGCCTCGACGGGGAACAGCGCTGGCCCGCGGGGCCGCGTTACGTCGACATGCCGCTTTTTCACCTTGACATCAATCACGCTCGCTCGGACCCTGTTCGTCCTTGTCCGGCCCGCAGACGCACGCCTAACCTGATCCGGCGCTCACGGCTCGTCGGGGTGAGTCGGGGGCGCGCCGAAGTCCGGTAGTTGGGCACCGTGGAGCTGAGTGCAGGCGGCAGGCTCGCCGTGGTGAGCCCGGCGTGGGCGGCGTGCCACGCCCGCGCGCTCATTCGGTGATGTCCGCTACCACGCCGGACGGCTGGGGGTCAGGATCGGGGAGTTGCGGACCCGGTCCTGACCCGCCCAGCGGACACGCCTCCACCTGGGCTCGACATCAAGAGGTCGATGTAGCCGGGTGACGAGCGTTCGCGCCTGGTGTTCAGCCAACCAGGTCGAGCTCGTCTTTCTCCCGACCTACGCCTTGTGGCTGAACTGGATCGAGGCCGAGTTCGCTGCCGTGCGGTACGTCGTCCTCAACGGCACCGATCACCGCACCCACGCCGAGCAGGACGCGAGGCACTAGAAGCAATCAGCACCTCGCCTACCTGGATCCGGGCACGCCCATTCGTCGAAATCGTGTTCAGTTTGCCTTGGTGGCGAGTTCTGGTCTGTCGACAGCCTGCACGTCCGCGGCCGACGCGGAGGATGTCGTTGTGCTGGTGGCACGTGTCAGGGCTGCGCCTTCGACATCGAAGGCTGGTAGCCAGCGCAGCCAGCGGGGCAACCACCAGGCGGCGCGTCCGAGCAGGGCGAGGGCTGCGGGCATGGCGATCATCCGGATGATGAAGGCGTCGAAGACGATCCCGAGTGCGAGGGCGAAGGCGATGGGTTTGAGGATGGCGTCGCCCTGCGGTATGAAGCCGCCGAACACGGCGAACATGATGCACGCGGCGGCGAGAACGACGGGGGCGGCCTGCCGGAATCCGGTGATGATGGCGTCGCGGGGTCGTGCGCCGTGGGCGTGGTTCTCGTGCATGCGGGAAACGAGGAACACCTGATAGTCCATGGCGAGGCCGAACAGAATTCCGATGACGATGATCGGGGACAGGCTGAGCAGCGGCCCGGTGGTCTCAGCCTGGACGATGTCCTTGAGCCAACCCCACTGGAACACGGCGGTGGTCGCCCCGAGCGAGGCGCCGATGGTCAGCAGGAACCCGATCACTCCGCCGACGGGCACCAGGATCGAGCGGAACACCAGGACGAGCAGCACCAGTGCCAAGCCGACTACGAGCCCCAGGTAGACCGGCATGGCGTCGTTCAGCTTCTGTGACACGTCGACGCTGACGGCGGTGCTGCCGGTGACGTAGACCCGGGCGCCGTCGGTGGTGCCGAACTTCTCGCGTAGCGCGTGGACGAGGTCGATGGTTTCCTGGCTACTCGGACCGGACGTCGGGATGATCGTGACGAGTGCGGCCGAGCCGTCTGCGGTCACTTGCGGCGGCGCCGCGAGCGCGACGCCGGTCAGCGCGGGGGCCTGCTGAGCGACGGCGGCGGCGCGGGTGGCGGCGCCTTCGCCGTCGACGAGCACCAGCAGCGGTCCGGTGAGGCCAGCGCCGAAGCGGTCGGAGAGGATCTGTGTCGCGTTAGCCTGGGTGCTGCCGTCTGCTGGCGCCTGGACCAGGGTCGTGCGCATCGAGAACACCGGGACCGCGATGACGCCGAGGGCGAGCACCGCCGCGAGCAGGCTGGTCCAGCGGCGGCGGGTCACGGTACGGGCCCAACTGGTGTAGAAGCCGCGGTCGGCCTGCGGCGTGGCGGCGGGATCGTTGGTCTCCGCGGCCGGCCGCTGTGCCAATTGCTGACGGGCGCGGTGCGGCAGTGCGCGGACGCCGATGAAACCGAGGACTGCTGGTACGAGGGTGACGGCGACCAGGACGGCGACCACGATCGTCGCCGCGGCGGCGAGCCCCATTTCGGTCAGGAACGGGATGCCCGCGATGGCGAGCCCGGCCAGGGCGATGACGACCGTGGCACCAGCGGTGACGACGGCCGAACCGGCCGTGCCGACGGCCATCGCGGCGGCA
Organism: Micromonospora sp. NPDC047465; assembly: GCF_040643125.1. Taxonomy (NCBI): domain Bacteria; kingdom Bacillati; phylum Actinomycetota; class Actinomycetes; order Micromonosporales; family Micromonosporaceae; genus Micromonospora; species Micromonospora sp. NPDC047465. The sequence goes on along the minus strand of NZ_JBEYTP010000020.1, from coordinate 54,430 downwards.
TCTGCGGTGGTGTGCCCTCGCAGCAGTTCCTGCCTGAACCGGGTCACGATGAACAGGGCGTAGTCGATGCCGACCGCCAGACCGAGCATCACGGCGAGGATCGGCGTGGTCGACTGAAGGTCGACGAAGCCGGTGAGTGTCGTGATGCCGAGCGCGCCGATGCCGACGCCGACGACCGCGGTGATCAGGTTCATGCCTGCGGCGACGAGCGAGCCGTAGGTGATCGTGAGCACGAGGAGGGCGATGATCACACCGATCACCTCGGCCGAGCCACCGACCTCGGTTATCGCCTGTGCGGCTTCGCCGGTGACCTCGACGGTGAGGCCGGCGGCGCGGGCGTCGGCAACCACGTCGAGCAGCGCCTCGCGTTGCGTATCGGTGATGTCGGGTGCCTGAACCGAGTAGGTGACGGTGCTGTACGCGGCCCGCTGGTCGGCCGACACGAAAGGGGACGCCGGGTCGAGGGGATTGGTGGCGTTCGCCACGCCGGGCAGCTTCTCAAGTTCGGCCACGATCTTCGCGACCTGACCGGCCGTCTCCGGGGCGGTGATCTTCGCCGTGCCGGGTGCCTGCAGCACTACCTGGGCGGTGGCGCCGTTGGCGGTCGAGCCGAAACGCTCCTCGATCAGGGTGAGGGCGGTGGTGGATTCCTGTCCGGGGATCTCGAAGGTGTTCATCGTCCTGCCGGACATGGTGCTCGCGCCTACGGCAGCGGCGAGCAGCACGACGATCCAGGCGACGGTGACGCCGAGCCGGTGCCGGACCGAGGCCAGCCCGAGGCGGTGCAGGAAGGTGGCCATGCCTGTTCCTCTCAGTTCGCGGTGGGGCGTGGGTGCCCCAGCGCGTCGTAGCTGACGGCGGCGAGCAGCGGGCGCACCTCACTGGGCGGGCGGTCGTGACAGGTGACCGCGGCGACGGCGAGCGCGCCGAGGGCGCCGACGATGCGCACCGCTCGGGCCAAGTCGTCGGGTGCGCTGGCGAACGCCGAAGACAGGGCATCGCCGATGGCCGCCACGTACGGGGCGACGTCGCTGGCATCGAGGCTGTTGAGGATGCTGAGCAGCAGCGCCATGAACCCTGGCCGGCGCAGCGCGAGATCGACAAGCGCTTCGATCGTCTCGCGGTCGCGTGACGGTCCGGGTGGCAGATCGGCGACCGCTGTGCTGATCGCCCGCATCTCGGCGACGCAGCCGTCGAGGACTGCCTGTTGCAGTGCTTTCTTGCTGGGGTAGCGGTGCAGCAGGCCGGTCTTGGAGTAACCCACGGCGTCCGCGATTCGCTGGATCGACGTCTCTTTGAAGCCGTGACGCGCGAACAGCGTGGCGGCGCAGTTGATGATCTCGTCGTCGAGTTCCTGTTTCGTCTGCCGAGGCATGCGGACCAACATAGTCCGTCACGGACCAATCTGGTCCGGAAGCGACCGTGATGGTCCTCACGTGGATGAAGCCCGGCCGGGCAACGGGGTCTACGGCCCGCCAGTGAGCTGTTGGCCGCGTTGAAGAACCCACGGCGTGGTTTCGAGAATCGTCAAGACCTGTGGAAAAGAGGTCGCGCGGACGGGATCATCCGCGCCGCCCACGTCCGCCCGCTGCTTCCGGCCGGGCCCGGCCCGGGCCTGTTCGCGGTTGGGCAGCGCCGGTTGGGCAGCCCTGGACGGCGTACGGCGGGTGACGCTGCGCCCCGGTTGCCGCCGCCCGCGCCGATGATGAGGCCGGGCGGCTCCTCGCCCCGCTCGGCACGGCGTCCGACGCCCTGCTCCAGCCCGAGCGGGTCGCCCGGCAGCTCAGGTCCAGGCCGCGCGGATGCACCGCGCCCTGGATGAGCTGGCCGACGCCCATCTTGCCCAGACCCACCGCAACGTGCCTGGGCCTGGGCGCGCGGCTCCGGCTTGGGCGTGAGCTGTCAGCGTGTACGTCGAATCGGAAGACGTACGCCTGAGCGGACGCGCGCCGACCGTGCCGGCACGGTCGGATGTCGCCAGTCTCAGGAGACCTCGCCGCGCACGATCGCCACCGCCACCCGGCAGAACTCGTCCATGTCCGGCTGGAAGCCGGCCGCGATGTCGGGGTGCAGGCCGCCGCGCGTCTCGTCGAGCAGCCGCTGGCAGACCTGCTCGACCGGCTCACCGGCGTAGCTGGCCCGGACCCGTTCCGTCGCGGCCTGCAGCGCCGAGGTCAGCTGGTCCTCCAGCGGGCCGCGCAGCTTCTGCTGCACGGGATCGAGCCCGCGAGGGTCCAGCGTGACATGTGGCTCCGACATCGGCGCTCCTTTCGTCGGCGTCCGCGGTACCCCACCACGGCCGTCGGTCAAACCACGTTCGGTGCGGCGGCGACCCGCACCTGGTACGAGAATTCCTCGGCCGGTTCCTCCACGTACGACAGCCGGCGGATCTGCCGGTCGTCGTCGTAGAGGGCGACGTCCACGAGGACGCCGAGGTGCGCCAGGCCGATGCTGGCCACCCGCTTCTTGTCCTGGAGCACCGCGCACACCCCGCCGAGCAGGGTGCTGGCGTCGGAGGTGCGGTGCCCCGGCGGGCAGCGCAGCACGAGGTCCACCTCGACCGGCCCCGACAGCGGGGTCCAGCCGGTGCGCTGGGCCGCCTCGCAGGCCGCCAGGAGCAGGGCGCGGACCCTCGTCGCCTGCCGGTGCCCGGCGGCGAAGATGGACAGCGCCTCGGTCTTGACCGGTGGCAGGCCGCTCACCTCGAACGTCAGGGCGAGAGCGCGGGTGTCCTGCACGACGGCACCTCCTCGTTGGGACGATCCTGCCCAACCGGTTCAGCGGTGCAGGGGAGTTCCCGCGAGAACCAACCGATCGGACAGGATGGGGTCGGCCGGAGGCGTGTCGACGTCGGCGGCGAACGCGCTGGCTGCGGAGCTACGGAAACGTTAGTGGACCGGCCGGCCGCTCGGTAGCTCCACGCTCACGGGGTGGGACGCGGCGCGAAGGCGCAGAACTCGTTGCCCTCGGGGTCGGCCAGGACCCACCAGTGGACCGTGTCGTCGGGCTCGCGCAGCAGCGTCGCGCCGGCCCGGAGCAGCGCGGTCGGCTCCGGGTCGGTCAGGTCGACGTCCCAGTGCATGCGGTTCTTGACCGTCTTGCGCTCCGGCACGGGGTCGAAGACCCACCAGTCCCACGGGAAGCCGGCGGCGCCCACGACCGAGGCCGCGCCCGCGTCGCCGGCCTCGACCTTGCCGCCGGTCACCTCGGCCCACCAGGCGGCCTGGGCTGCCGGGTCGGCCGCGTCGACGATCAGCTCGAACGGCCCGGGCCGGGCGCCCTCGCGGGGCGGGAACGCGCAGAACAGGTTGCCGTCGGGGTCGGCCAGCACCCACCAGCCGATCTCCGCGTCCGGCTCGCGCACCAGCCGGGCGCCGGCCGCCAGCAGCGCCGCCGGGTCCGCCTCGGCCAGGCGCAGGTCCAGGTGTACGCGGGTCTTGACCGTACGCGGCTCGGGCACCCGGTTGACCCAGATCGACTCGGCCCGGGACCGGGCCGCCCGGGGGTCGACCCGCGTGTCCCCGTCGCCGAGGTCCACGAGGTCGCCGTCGAGCACCCGCGCCCAGAAACCCCCCGTCTCGCGGGGATCGGCGGCGTCCAGACACAGATCCTTGAAGCTCGCGATCACATCCCCATCATCCCGCCCCAAACCCGGCCGATCCGTCCCGCCACGCCCGCTCCATCAACCAGTCCACCCGCCGCCCAGCCCCCGCCCGGTTGATCATGAAGTGGCGACGAAGCGGACAAATGGTCCCAACAACTTCATGATCAACGGGTGGGGCGGGAGGGAGGGAGGGGCCGGAGGGGAGGGCGGGTGGGGCAGGGTGAGGGGAGGGAGGGTCAGTGGCGGGCGCGCTTGATTTCGTGGAAGGCGGGCATCCGGATCAGCGGGAGCAGGGAGTCCCATATGGTCAGGGCGTCGTCGGTGCCGGGGACCTCGGTCAGGATGGGGCCGTGGATGCCGCGTTCGGCGCCGGGCAGCATCAGCACGGGTGAGCCGACGTCGGGGCCGGCGGAGGTGTACGCCAGCGCGTGCGACTCGCGTACCGCGTCGTCCCAGCGGTCCTCGTCGAGGGCCGGCGCGGCCTCCTGGAGGTCCGCCGCCTCGACGGCCGCGTCCACGATCTTCGGCGACAGCGGGTTGCCGGCGTCGTGACTGCGGGCGCCGACCTCGGCGTAGAACCGGGCGACGTCGTCGTGGCGGCCGTCGGCGCGCAGCGCCTCCACCAGCCGCAGCGCCCGGCTGGAGGCGGTCATCGCCTCGGCGAACTGCGGCGCGACGTTCCCCTCGTTGAGGATGGCCAGGCTGAAGGCCCGCCACTCGAGGTGCAGACCGCGGGCGTCGGCGACGGCGACGAGCCACCGGGACGTGCGCCAGGTCCACGGGCAGGCGGGGTCGAAGAAGAAGGTGGCGTCCATCGACCGAGCCTACGGGCGGCCCGGCGGACCCGCACCACACCCGGCCCCTGTCGGGGTCGTCTCACCAGCGTCAGGTTTCGCGACTTCGCAGGTCGGGCAGTGTTGGGGCCACGAAACGCCGGGGCGGCGGATCCGCAGGTCAACGCCCTGATCGTTCCGCCGTGCGCCGGGGCACGGAGCATCACCCCGGCTTTGGCCGACATGAGGGGAGGGGTGGTGAGCGACCCTGACAAGGCCCGACGCCGAGGACGGCTACGCGTACGTGGGGTGGCCGCGGCCGCGGCGTTGACGCTGGTGGCGCCGATGGCGGCAGCCTGCGGCTCCGGCGGGGACGGCGGCACGCCCACGATCAACCTGTACTACCCGCCGGAGCAGAACCTGCAGAAGGTTGTCGACGACTGCAACGCGCAGGCCCAGGGGCGCTACAAGATCGCCTACCGGGTGCTGCCGCGGCAGGCGGACGACCAGCGGGTGCAGCTGGTCCGCCGGCTGGCGGCGCAGGACAGCGGCATGGACGTGCTCGGCCTCGACGTCACCTGGACCCAGGAGTTCGCCAGCGCCGACTGGATCCTGGAGTGGACCGGCCAGGACAAGGCCGAGGTGGAGCAGGGCACCCTCGCCGGCCCGCTTGAGACGGCCCGCTACCAGGACAAGCTCTACGGCGCGCCGAAGAACACCAACGTGCAGCTGCTCTGGTACCGCAAGGACCTCGTCCCCGAGCCGCCGAAGACCTGGGACCAGATGATCTCCACCGCCCAGGAGCTGAAGCAGCAGGGCAAGCCGTACCAGGTGCTCACGATGGGCGCGCAGTACGAGGGCCTCGTCGTCCTCTACAACACCCTCGCCGAGAGCGCCGGTGGCAAGATCCTCAGCGACGACGGCGAGCAGGCCGTGATGGACGCCGGCACCGTCCGGGCGCTGGAGCAGCTCCAGCGGTTCGCCACGTCGGGCGTGACGTCGCCGTCGTTCAGCAACGCCACCGAGGACCCCGTCCGGCTGGAGTTCCAGTCCGGCAGCGGCGCGTTCCAGGTGAACTGGCCGTTCGTCTACCCGGCGATGCAGGAGGCCAACCCGGAGCTGGCCAAGCAGGTCGGCTGGGCGCGGATCCCGGGCATCGACGGGAACACCCCGAGCAAGGTCACCATCGGCGGGGTCAACATGGCCGTCAGCGCGTACTCGAAGCACCCCGAGGAGTCCTTCGAGGTGGCCAGGTGCATCCGCAACGAGAAGAACCAGAAGTTCTCCGCGATCAACGACGGCGTGCCGCCGACCATCGAGAAGGTCTACGACGACCCGGAGATGGCCGAGGCGTACCCGATGAAGGAGACCATCCTCGAGGAGCTCAAGGACCCGGCGGTCCGGCCGTTGACCCCGGCGTACCAGAGCATCTCCACCGTCATGTCGGCGATCCTGTCGCCGCCGTCGGCGATCCGGCCACAGCAGACCGCCGACGAGCTGCGCGACGCCATCGCCGACGCCCTCGACTCGAAGGGGGTCCTGCCGTGAGCGTCAACGCCACGCCCGCCGGCGCCGACGCCACGGCGCGGGCCGAGCGCACCGCCGGGCGACACGTCGCGGTGCCGGCCCAGCGGGGAGGTCGCGGCCGGAAGGCCCCGCTGAGCGAGAACAAGAAGGCCGAGCGCCGGCTGGGCTGGCTGCTCTGCGCCCCCGCCGCGCTGGTCATGGTGCTGGTGACGGCGTACCCGATCCTCTACTCGGTCTGGCTGTCGCTCCAGCGCTTCGACCTGCGCTTCCCCGACGAGCGCGAGTTCATCGGGCTGGAGAACTACGTCACCGTGCTGACCAACGAGTTCTGGTGGACGGCGTTCGGGGTGACCGCGCTGATCACCGTGGTCACCGTCGCGGTCGAGTTGGTGCTCGGCATGGGGCTGGCGCTGATCATGCACCGCACGCTGGTCGGCCGGGGCATCGTCCGCACCGCGGCGCTGATCCCGTACGGCATCGTCACGGTGGTCGCGGCGTTCTCCTGGCGGTACGCGTGGACGCCCGGCACCGGCTACCTGGCGAACCTGTTCAGCGAGGGCGCGCCGCTGACCGAGCGGGCCAGCTCCCTGGCGATCATCATGCTGGCCGAGATCTGGAAGACGACGCCGTTCATGGCGCTGCTGCTGATGGCCGGCCTGGCGCTGGTGCCGGAGGACCTGCTCAAGGCCGCCTCCACCGACGGTGCGACCGCCTGGCAGCGGTTCACCAAGGTGATGCTGCCGGTGATGAAGCCCGCGATCCTGGTCGCGCTGCTGTTCCGCACGCTGGACGCGTTCCGGGTGTTCGACAACATCTTCGTGCTGACCGCGGGCGGCAACGAGACCTCGTCGGTGTCGATGCTCGCCTACAACAACCTGATCCGGGGCCTGAACCTCGGCATCGGGTCGACGATGTCGGTGTTGATCTTCATCGCCGTGGCGATCATCGCCTTCGTCTTCGTGAAGCTGTTCGGTACCGCTGCCCCCGGCAGCGACGACGGGGAGAGGCGCTGAGATGGCTGACACCACCACCCGGGCGAAGCTGCGCTGGGGCCTGCTGGACGCCATCGTGGTCGTCTTCGCGCTGGTGCCGGTGCTCTGGATCATGTCGTTGTCGTTCAAGACCCCGGCGACCCTGACGGACGGGAAGTTCATCCCGCGCGAGTGGACGCTGGACAACTACCGGACGATCTTCTCCACCGACCAGTTCGTCCGCGCCCTGGTCAACTCGATCGGCATCGCGTTGATCGCCACCGCGATCGCCGTGGTGCTCGGCGCCATGGCCGCGTACGCGATCTCCCGGCTGGACTTCCCCGGCAAGAAGCTGCTGGTCGGTGTCTCGCTGCTGATCGCAATGTTCCCGCAGGTGTCGCTGGTGTCGCCGCTGTTCGAGATCGAACGGCAGCTCGGCCTCTTCGACACCTGGCCGGGGCTGATCCTGCCGTACATCACCTTCGCCCTGCCGCTGGCGATCTACACGCTGTCGGCGTTCTTCAAGCAGATCCCGTGGGACCTGGAGAAGGCGGCGAAGATGGACGGCGCGACGCAGGGGCAGGCGTTCCGGCGGGTCATCGCCCCGCTGGCCGCGCCGGGGCTGTTCACCACGGCGATCCTGGTCTTCATCTTCTGCTGGAACGACTTCCTCTTCGCCATCACGCTGACCTCCACCGAGCGGGCCCGCACGGTGCCGGTGGCGCTGTCGTTCTTCACCGGCGAGTCGCAGTTCGAGGATCCGACCGGGGCGATCTGCGCCGCCGCCGTGGTGATCACCATTCCGATCATCCTGTTCGTTCTCTTCTTCCAGCGCCGCATCGTCTCCGGCCTGACCTCCGGCGCAGTCAAGGGATAGGTGGTAGTCATGGCTGACATCGTGCTCGACAAGGTGAGCAAGAGGTTCCCGGACGGGACCACGGCGGTGCGGGACGTCGACCTGGAGATCGCCGATGGCGAGTTCGTGATCCTGGTCGGCCCGTCCGGCTGTGGGAAGTCCACCACCTTGAACATGATCGCGGGCCTGGAGGACATCAGCTCCGGCGAGCTGCGCATCGGCGGCGAGCGGGTCAACGACAAGGCTCCCCGGGACCGGGACATCGCGATGGTGTTCCAGTCGTACGCCCTCTACCCGAACATGACGGTGCGGGAGAACATGGCGTTCCCGCTGCGGCTGGCGAAGCTGGACAAGGAGACGATCAACCAGAAGGTGGAGGAGGCGGCGAAGGTCCTGGAGCTGTCCGCGCTGCTGGACCGCAAGCCGGCGAACCTCTCCGGCGGCCAGCGCCAGCGGGTGGCGATGGGCCGGGCGATCGTCCGGCAGCCGAAGGCGTTCCTGATGGACGAGCCGCTGTCCAACCTGGACGCGAAGCTGCGGGTGCAGATGCGCACCGTGGTGTCGCGCCTGCAGAAGCAGCTCGGCACCACCACCGTCTACGTCACCCACGACCAGACCGAGGCGATGACCCTCGGCGACCGCGTGGTGATCATGCGGGGCGGCGCCGTGCAGCAGGTCGGCCCGCCGCAGGAGCTGTACGACCACCCGCGCAACCTCTTCGTCGCCGGGTTCATCGGCTCGCCGTCGATGAACTTCCTGCACGCGGTTGTCGAGGACGGCAAGCTGCGTACGGCGTTGGGCGACGTGCCGATCGGCGAGCGGATCCGGCGCGAGCTGTCCGGCGGCGACGCCCCACGCGAGCTGATCCTCGGCATCCGGCCGGAGCACTTCGAGGACGCCGCGTTGATCGACGACGACACCCGCCGTCGGGGCATGGAGTTCGAGGCGCCGGTCGACATCGTCGAGTCGATGGGCTCCGACAAGTACGTCTACTTCAGCGTCGAGGGGCAGCGGGCCAGCGCCGCCGAGCTGGAGGAGTTGGCGGCCGACGCGGGCGCGGACTTCAGCGGCGGCGGCGCCAGCCTGGTGACCCGGCTGTCGGCCGAGTCACCGGTGGCGGAGGGGCAGCACCGGCGGGTCTGGTTCAACCTGGAGAAGATCCACCTGTTCGACCCGTCGAACGGGCGCAACCTCACCCTGCACGAGGGTCGGGCGGCCGGCGCGCTCGCCGACTGACGCGACGACGCGCGGGGCGGATGGGTCGCGCTGACCCGCCCGCCCCTTGCCGTGTCGGCGGTCAGCGGCGTCGCCGGCTGGCCTCCGGGATCTCCGCCTCGACCCGCTCCCGCCGGATCTGGTCGTCGACGGGCTGCTGCTCGACGACCTCGTCCTTGGCGAGGTGGACCCGCTCGACGGGCACCGTGTCCTTGCCGACCACCGGCCGTTCGGCGCGCAGGGTCATCTCCTGCTCGGCCTCGCCGATGTCGGCGCGGACACCGCGGGCGTCGCCGGCGGCAATGGGCTCCCGCTCGACGTACACCTCGTCGTGCTCGACCGGCACGGTGGTGTGCACGTCCTCGGTGACGACGTACTTGCGCAGCCGCGCCGTACCGGCCGGCTGGCTCTCCGTGCCGACCCGCAGTCGCTCCTCGGACCGGATCAGGTCCTCGCCCGCCGCCGGCGCCCGCCCCCGGGCGGCGCTCGGCGCGCCCTGCGGCTGCAGGTGGTAGTGGGCGTAGAGCTGCTCGATCTGGGCCGTGTTCAGCGGCTCGTCGGTGCCGGCGTCCACCGCGGGGGCGTTCTTCACGGTGGACGTGTCGTAGTCGACCGCGAGCCCGCCGTCGGTGATCCGGGCCTTGTCCAGCGGAGCCATCGACTCCTTCCGGCCCATCACGCCGGTCTTCACGCTGACCCAGGTCGGCTCGCCGGCGGCGTCGGTCCAGATCTGACCCACGCTGCCGATCTTCGAACCCGAGCGGTCCTTGACGTCCTGTCCGTACAGCGAACTGGCCTGCTGTGCGCTGAGCTTCATGGACCGTCTACCTCCCTCTCGTGTCGCCGGGTGGATACCCGGCCGACCGGAGCGGATTCGCCGGTGGCCCGGTGAATAGGAGCAGTACGGTGCGGTCGGGGCCACCGGGACTGATGGGGACGGTGTGGGCGACTCAGGCCGCCCAGTCGACGTAGAGCGCGCGGTCGAGGAAGGCCGCGTAGCGGCCGAGGGCGCGTTCCACCCCGGCCCGCCGCGCCGCGCCGAGCGGCGTCAGCGGGCGGACGGTCACGGCCACCCGGTCCCGGCCGACCGTCCGTTTCCAGGTGCCCACGACCCGACCGCCGCGTACGACCGTGGCCTGGAAGACGCCGTTGCCGCCCGGCACGATCGCGTCCCGGTGCGCGGCGTCGAGCATCAGCGAACGGTCCTTGTAGCCCAGCAGGTATTCGTCGAAGCCGGGCAGCACCAGCAGGTCGTCGTCGACCGGTGCACGCGGCGCGTCCGGCAGGGCCGCGTCGACCAGCATCTCCTGCCCGTCGACCCGCACGCGGGCCAGGGCGTCGCCGGCTGCGGCGAGGCCCCGGCGGGCGTCGGTGAGCGTCAGGCCCGTCCAGCCGGCGAACTCCCGGTCGGTGACCGGCCCGTGGCCGCGGACGTAGCGGCGGGCGAGGATCGCCAGCGCCTCGTCCCGGTCGGGTCGGTGCGGCGCGGGTGCCCACTCGTCGAGCAGGGCGAAGGTCTGCTCGGTGCCCACGTTCGGCGCGAGGCAGGTGACGCCCCGCACGCTCGCGTACCAGAGCAGGTGGTAGCCGCGCTGCCCGGCGGTGCCGATGCCGGCCGCCTCCAGCGCCGCCAGGCACCGCGCCCGGGTGAGCCGGCCGCCGCCGGCCAGCGCGGTGCCGAGCACGTCGACCGCCTGGTCCGCGTCGGCCTGGGTCAGCCCGAGCTGCGCGCGGCGCGTCGCGGCGGCGGCCAGCGAGCGTACGCCGGTCAGCTCCAGCATCCAGCGGGCGTCGCGGGGCGGCACGAGGTGCACGGTGCCCCGCATCGGCCAGGTGCGCAGCGCCTCCTGGCGCTCCAGTGCGGCGTGCACGTCGGCGTGGCCCAGCGCGGGCAGCCGGACCCCGAGCGACCACATGCCGCTCGCCAGGTCCTGCGCCTGCATGGCTCCGAACCACTCCACTACGTCGGCGACCCCGCCGGGGTGGGCGGTGGGGTGCGGGCGCAGCAGCAGGCTGGTCATCCGCAGCGCGAGCGCCTCGCGGCCGGTCAGGTCCACGGGATCGGGCTCCTCGGGTCGGGGCAGGGCCACAGCTTAGGACCGGCCCCCGACATCCGACGCATGACGGCCGCCGCAGCGGGAAACCGGCTGCCGGCGGGCGCGTCAGGCGCCCTGGAGGGAGCGACATGACTGCGTCCAGCGAGCCGGCCCGGGGTGCCGGCGCACCGACCCGGGCCGGCCGGGCGGGCCCGTCGGCCAAGACCAGCGCCGCCGCGGCCTTCGCGTTGGTCTTCGGGGTGGCCGCGCTGATCAGCGTGCTGACCGTGATCCTGTCCTGGATCGGCCTGCTGCTCGGCATCATCGGCGTGATCCTGGGCATCGTCGGGCTCAAGATGGCCCGCCGGCCCGGGGTGACCGGCCGGGGCGTGGCGCTCGGCGGCCTGGTGCTCAGCGCCCTGGCGGTGCTGATCGGGCTGGCCTTCGCCGCCGGGATCACCACTTTTCTCAACAACGAGAGCGCCGTGGACCGGATACAGCGGCAGGTCGACGACCTGCGCGACCGGTTGGACTGACCCGCCGGGGCATCTTCCCCTGATCATCATGCGTTCGGCATCTCGCTGGTCGGGTGGGCTCTCGCCGGCCGTTTGACGCCGCAAGTAACGGGTAGTCGCCGGAGCTGACCCGACATGAGGAGGGAAACACCTGATGGCTGCCCAGACCAAGGTCGCGGTGATCTACTACAGCGCGACCGGCATCACGTACCAGATGGCGCAGGCGGCGTGCGAGGCCGCCGGGGAGGCCGGCGCCGAGGTGCGCCTGCGCAAGGTGCGCGAGCTGGCGCCGGACGAGGCGATTCGCTCCAACTCCGGCTGGCACGCGCACCGCATGGAGACCCAGGAGGTCCCGGAGGCCCAGTTGGACGACCTGTCCTGGGCGGACGTGGTGATCTTCGGAACGCCGACCCGGTACGGCGTGATGGCCGCTCAGCTCAAGCAGTTCATCGACACCACCGGGCCGCTGTGGTCGCAGGGCGCCCTGGCGAACAAGGTCTACTCCGCGTTCTGCACGACGGCCACCTCCCACGGCGGCCAGGAGGCGACCCTGCTGTCGCTGTTCACCGTCTTCTACCACTGGGGTGGGGTGGTGGTCACCCCCGGCTACACCGACCCGAGCCAGTTCGTCGCCGGCAACCCGTACGGCGCCTCGCACACCAGCAACAACGGCGAGACCGCGCCGGACGACATCGCCCTCGGCGCCACCGCCCTGACGACGAAGCGGGCGGTGCAGATCGGTGTCGCGCTGAAGGCCGGCCTGGCCGGCTGAGCCGGCGACGACCGGCGGTCCGGACGGGGGCTCTCGACCCGCCCGGCCCGCCGGTCGCATCCAGCCGTACCCCCGATCGGGACGACTATGCACGCTCGGCCGCCGCCGACCGCTCGCCGGTCGCGGGCAGGTCCCCGGCAGGCGCCCGTTCCCCGACCGTCGACAGATGCCCGGCGGGGGAAGGCAGCAGCCCGGACAGCAGATCGGCCAGGACCGCCAGGCCGTCCGGGCTGAGCACCGACTCCGGGTGGAACTGCACCCCCGCCACGCCCCGCCCGCGCAGCGCGTGCACCGCGCCGTCCGCGCCGTCGCGCGCCACCTCGACCGGCCCGTACGGGGTGGTCAGCCGGTCGGCGTCCGCCTGGGCCGTGAACGTCGAGTAGAAGCCGACCCGGCGCCGCGTGCCGAAGAGTCGCACCTCCCGCTGGAGCCCCTGGTAGGGCGCGTCCCGGCGGTGCAGCGCCAGCCCGAGCAGGCCGCACAGCAGTTGGTGGCCCAGGCAGACCGCCAGGGTCGGCCGGCCCTCGGCGAGCAACCCGGCGAGCAGGCCGCGCATCGCGACCATCTTCGGCTCGGTCGTGCTGCCCGGGTCGCCCGGACCGGGGCCGACCACCACCAGGTCGTAGCCGTCCACGGGGCCGGCGGCGTGCCACGGCCGCAGCGTCACCGCCAGGCCCAGCGCGCCCAACTGGTGGGCGAGCATCCCGGTGAACGTGTCCTCGCCGTCGACGATCAGCACCCGACGCCCGGCCAACCCGGGCAGGCCGGGCGCGTCCGGGGCGCGCTGGTCCAGCCAGAACCGGGCCAGCGGCGCGTTGCGGGCGGCCAGCGCCGCGCGGACCTCGGGGTCGTCGGCGAGGCGTACCGCCGGGCGCGCGTCGGCCGCGGGGGCCTGCGGGCCCAGGCCCAGCGCGGCGAGCACGCCGGCGGCCTTGGCGTGCGTCTCGGCCACCTCGCCCTCGGCCGTGGAGTGCCGGACCAGGGTGGCCCCGACCGGCACCCGCAGGTCGCCCGCGGGGGAGATCTCGGCGGTCCGGATCAGGATCGGCGCGTCCAGGCTCTGCCGGCCGGCGTCGTCGCGCCCGAGCAGCGCCAGTACCCCCGCGTAGTAGCGCCGCCCGGTGCGTTCGTGCCGGGCGATCACCCGGCAGGCGTTCTCCATCGGGCTGCCGGTGACGGTGGGCGCGAACATCGTCTCGCGCAGCACCTCCCGCACGTCCTTCGTGCCGCGGCCGGCGAGCAGGTACTCGGTGTGCGCCAGGTGGGACATCTCCTTGAGGTACGGCCCGACCACCTGGCCGCCGTGCTCGGCGACGGTGGCCATCATCTTCAGTTCCTCGTCCAGCACCATGTACAGCTCCTCGACCTCCTTGGGGTCGGCGAGGAAGCGCAGCAGCGCGCCCCGGTCGGCGTCTGCGCCGGTGTGCCGGAAGGTGCCGCTGATCGGGTTCATCATGACCAGCCCGTCGTCGACGCTGACGTGCCGCTCCGGGCTGGCGCCCACCAGGATGCGGTTGCCGGTGTGCACCACGAACGTCCAGTACGCCCCGCGCTCGCCGGACAGCAGCCGGCGCAGCGCGGCGAGCGCGGCGACGAGCGGCGGCCCCTCGACGGTGGCGCGCAGGCAGCGGTGGATGACGAAGTTCGCGCCCTCGCCGCGCCCGATCTCCTCGGCGAGCACCCGGCCGACGGTGGCCGCGTACGCGTCGTCGCTGACGTCGAAGCCGGCGCCGGCGGTGCGCACGGGCACGTCGGGCAGCGCGGCGAGGGCCTCGGCGAGACCGATCCGTTCGTGCCGGGCGATCTCCAGGCACTCCAGCGGTACGCCGTCGTCGACGCAGGCGAAGCCCCGCTCGGTGACCTGCCGGTAGGGCACCAGCGCCAGCGTGCGGGGGCCGGGCGGCCCGTCGGGCAGCGGGATGTCGGCGAGCCGTTCCGCCACGCGTACCGTGCCGGTGAACAGCTCCAGGTGGTCGGCGCCCTCGCGTCGGACGAGCGCGAACGGGCCGGGGTCGGCGCCGGCGGCGACGGCGGCCAGCAGCTCGGGCAGGTGGGTCATGGGGTCTCCTCGGGCCGGGCGGCACCCGGGCGGGGCGACCGGGAGGGCCGGGGAGAGACCGGCGGCCGCCTCGTCGGGCGGCCGCGTGGGAAAGCTACGCGCGGGGGATGGCCGCCGGGTCGGCGGGCCACCAGCAGGTCAGGTGCGCGAGCATGGCACCACCCTACGCGGCGGCCCGTGGGCCGGGAAGCCGATCGGGCGTACGGCTCACCCGCTGGGACGCCGCGGCGCGGCGCAGCGGGTAATTTGGCCGTCGATGAACATTCTCGCGCTCGACCTGGGCACCTCGTCGGTACGCGGGCTCGTGCTGGACGTGGACGCCCGCCCGCTGCCCGGCGCGCTGGCCCGGCGCAGGGTGAGCCTCGTCGTGCACGACGACGGGACCGGCACGCTGGACGGCCCCAGCTACCTGGCCTGCCTGGTCGAGTGCCTGGACGAGCTGGCCGCGGCGGGGCACCTGCGGGACGTGTCCCTGGTGGCGACCTCCGCGCAGTGGCATTCGGTGGTCCCCCTGGGTGCCGACGGTTCGCCCCTCGGGCCGGTGCTGACCTGGTTGGACACCCGGCCGGCGGCCCTGCCCGGCGTGCCGGGGCCGGCCGACCCGGACGATTTCCACCAGCGCACGGGCGCGTGGTGGCACCGCTGCTACTGGTCGATCCGGCTGCCCTGGCTGCGGGAGCGCACCGGCGGTCCGATCGCCCGGTTCGCCGGCCTGGCCGAGTACGTGCTGGGCGAGCTGCTCGACGCCGCGCCGATGTCGATCTCCCAGGCGTCCGGCACGGGGCTGCTGGACGTGCGGACCCTGGACTGGGACGCCGAGGCCTGCGCGCTGGCCGGCAGCCGGGCCGAGGAACTGCCCGAGCTGGCCCCGGCGCGGTGGCGGGGCCGGCTGCGGCCCGGGTACGCGAGGCGCTGGCCCCAGCTCACCGACGCGCCGTGGGCCGGGCCGGTGGGCGACGGCGCGGCGTCGAACGTCGGCACCGGCTGCGTCGCCCCGGACCGGGTCGCGGTGACCGTGGGCACCTCGGCGGCGGTCCGGCTGATGCAGCGCGGCCCGGCGGGCGAGGAGCTGCCTCCGCTGCCGGAGACGCTGTGGCGCTACCGGGTCGACCACGACCACGTGGTGACCGGCGCCGCGTACTCCTCCGGCGGCAACCTGTTCGCCTGGGCCAACCGGGAGCTGCGGCTGCCCGAGGGCGCGGAGCTGGACGCCGCGCTGGCCCGGCTGCCGCCCGACGGCCGCCTGCCGGTGAACGTGCGTTTCGGTGGCGACCGGCCGCCCGGCGTGGTGCCGGCGGGCTCCGGCGAGCTGCGGGGGTTGAGCTTCGGCAGCACCGCCGTGGACATCCTGGCCGGGCTGATGCGGGGCCTGTGCGACCTGGTCGCCGAGGATCTCGCGGTGCTGGAGTCCACTGTCGACAAACCGGTCGAGGTGGTGCTCGGCGGGGGAGCGGTGGCCGCCTCACGCTGGTGGCGTTCGGCGTTCGCCGCCGCGCTCGCGCCCCGGCCCGTGTGGCACGGGCGCAACCCGGAGGTCGGGGCGAGCGGTGCGGCGCTGGTCGCGCTGGGTCGCGTCGGCGACGCGACCCGGCTCGCCGACATCGGCCGGACGGACGAGCCCGCCTCACCCTCCTGAGTCGCACCTCAGCCCGGCCCGTTGACACAGCTCGCGGGCCTGATTGGATGGACTCCGTTCCCCGGGTCGCCGCGGCGGACGCGAGGGACGTAGGAGGCAGGTGTGGGCGCAGGTCCGGGCCCGGCACGGGGCGAGGTGCCGCACCACCGCCGGCGCCGGTTCGACGTCCGGGTCGTCCCGCACCGGCGCCGTTCGCCGTTCCGGTTGCGGGACTGGCGGATGCGCACCAAGCTCGCGACCGTGCTGGTCATCCCCTCGGTGGCGTTCCTGGTGCTGGCCGGCGTGCAGACCCACGCCCTGGTCGGGCAGACCACCGCGCTCGGCGACTTCGCCCGGCAGGTGGGCATCGGCCGGCAGATCACCGCCGTGGTCCACCAGCTTCAGCAGGAGCGGGACCGGGCCGCCGGTGAGCTGGGCGAGCTGCGGCGCAGCGGCGCGGGCGCCGACCGGGACGCGGCCATCGTCGCGCTGAAACCGTTGCAGAGCGCCACCGACCAGGCTCTGCGCGAGCTGCGCCGCGCGGCCGAGCCGCTGGCCGACGCCGATGCGTCCTGGCGGGTCGCCTACTCCGAGGCGTTGGAGGCGTACCAGCAGGTCGTCTACATCCGGGCCGCGATCCCCCCGGCGGTGCTGGGCAGCGACACCATTCTCAGCAACTACCACCGCGCCGTCGACGCGCTGCTCAGCCTCCTCGCCGAGCCGTCTCCCGGCGAGGACCAGCCCGCCCTCAGCGACGCGGTGCTGCGCTACGTCCAGCTCGCCCGCGTCAAGGAGCTGTCCTCCCGGGTCCGCGCCCAGCTCTACGAGGCCGCCCGGTCCGGCCGGTACGGCGTGGAGGACCAGGTGGTCCTGACCGACCTGCGGGCCCAGCAGCTCACCGCGCTGGGCGCGTTCCGGGTAGCCGCGACGGCCGCGCAGATCGGCCGCTACGACGAGACCTCCGTGGACCCGGCGTTTCTGGCCGCCACCCGGCTGGAGGAGCAGAGCCTGCCGACGGGCGGCGCCCAGCCGGCCGTGCTGCCCGCTCCACAGTGGTGGGCGGCCAGCGAGCAGCGCCAGGAGCTGCTGCGCCGGGTCGAGGCGTCGGTGCTCGACGACGCCGTACGACAGGCCGACGAGGTGAGCGCCGCGCAGCTGCGCACGACGCTGCTGGTCGTCGGCGTGGTCGTCGCGGTGCTGCTGGTGGCCCTGCTCATCTCCGTCCTGGTCGGCCGGTCCATCGCCCGGTCCATGCGGCTGCTGCGCGGTCAGGCCCTGCGGATCGCCCAGCTCGAGCTGCCGGAGGCCCTGGACCGGCTGCGCACCGTGACCGGTGGCGTCCCCACGATCGAGGTCCCGCCGGCGGTGGTCCGCTCGCTCGATGAGATCGGCGAGCTGGCCGAGGCGTTCGTCGCGGTGCACCGCAGCGCGGTCAGCGTCGCCGTGGAGCAGGCCACCATGCGGCGCAACGTCAACGCGATGTTCGTCAACCTCGCGCGGCGCAGCCAGGTGCTGGTCGAGCGCCAGCTGGAGTTGCTGGACGACCTGGAACGCGAGGAGAGCGATCCGGACCAGCTGGAGAACCTGTTCAAGCTCGACCACCTGGCCGCCCGCATGCGGCGCAACGACGACAGCCTGCTGGTGCTGGCCGGGACCGAGTCGACGCGCCGGTGGAACCGGCCGGTGGGGCTCGGCGCGGTGCTGCTGGCGGCCAGCGCCGAGATCGAGCAGTACCAGCGGGTGCGCCACGAGGCGGTGGCCGACCTGCACGTCGTTGGCCACGCCGTCGGTGAGCTGGTCCACGTCCTCGCCGAGCTGCTGGAGAACGCCACCTCGTTCTCCCGCCCCGACACGGTGGTGGCCGTCACCGCCGGGGCCGAGGGCGCCGGCGCGGTCGTCGAGATCGCCGACGAGGGCCTCGGCATGAGCCCGGCCGCTCTGGCCGAGGCCAACGCCGTCCTCGCCACGCCGCCGGCGGCCGACGTCGCGACCGTCGAGCGGATGGGCCTGTTCGTGGTCAGCCACCTCGCCGCGCGGCTCGGCGTCGAGGTGCGGCTGCACGGCGGTGCGAACGCCGGCCTCGTCGCCCGGATCCGGCTGCCCGGTGACCTGCTGGCCCCGGCGCCGGCGACGGAGCCGGGCGCGTCCGCCCCGGCGCGGATGCTGACCTCCGCGGTCGCCTGGGCCGGCGCGCCGTCGCCCGACGAGATGCCGGTGGCCGGCCGGCGCCCGGAGGCCGCCGTGCCCCACCAGACCCGGCCGGTGCCGCCCGAGGAGGTGCCCGCGCCGGCGGCCGGGCCGCCCACGGGCGGGGGCTGGTGGTCCCGCCAGGGCCCGGCGCCGGCCCCGGTGCGGGAGACCTCGCCCACCCCGCCCGTTGTCCCGGTGACCGGCGGGACCAACGCCCGCGGGCTGCCCGTACGGGTGCCGATGGCCCAGCTCTCCGCCGTCACGCAGCCGGCGCGGCCGCAACAGCCGGTGGCACGCCACGACCCGGACCCGGAGGCGGTCGGCGGCATGCTGTCCCGGCTCTACAGCGGCGTCCGGCGGGCCGAAGCCGAGGACACCACCGAGATATTCATGCCGCCCGGCGGCGTGCGCCCCGAAGGAGGAGATCGATGACGACGTTGAGCCAGGAGGCCCGCGACCTGAGCTGGCTGGTCAGCGGATTCACACAGCGGGTGCCGGGAGTGGCGCACGCCATCGTGGTCTCCTCCGACGGCCTGCTGGTCGCGATCTCCGACCACCTGCCCCGGGACAACGCCGACAAGCTCGCCGCGGTGACGTCGGGGCTGATGAGCATCACCGCGGGCGCCGCCCAGATGTTCGACGGCGACGTGGTCAAGCAGACGGTCGTCGAGATGGGGCGTGGCTACTTCCTGGTCATGCAGGTGCGTGACGGGTCGATCCTGGCCACGCTGGCCGGCGCGGACGCCGACATCGGCGTGGTCGGCTACGAGATGGCGCGGCTGGCCAAGCAGGCGGGGGAGATGCTCACCCCGGCGCTGCGGGCGGAACTGCAGCAGGCCCTGCCTCGCTGACGACGGCGGACGGCGTGACGCGGGTGACCTCGGGCCTCGTGTCACGTCGCCGGCGGCGCGCCCTTCCCCCAGCTCCGCTCCCAGCCGGATCCCAGTGGACCGGCGGATGCTGCCCGTTGGGCACCCCGCCTGGCGGTGTCCGCCCGGCAACGAGGAGAGGAGGTGACGCATGCGGAGGTTGTTGGTCGTCACGATGGTGGCCGCCACCGCCCTCACCGCTGGCTTGGCACCGCGCGCCGACGAACTGCCGAACGTGCGGTACAGCGCCGACGTACGCGACCCACCACCAACCGGTCCACCCGGCCTGACCACGGACGAGATCCCGGATCCCCCACCGGAGAAGGACAAGGGTTAGTGGGTGTCGGGGGCGCCGGTACCGGTGCCCCCGACACCATCCGTCCCTCCGTCATGGGTCGGTACGCACCAGCGGTGGGTGTAGATAGTGGTTGCCCGAGGGCACCTGGAAGTGGTGCAGGCTCACCGTGGCGCTGATGTCCAGTGCCCGTACCCAGTGCCACCATCCGGCCGGCACCAGCAGTGCGTCGCCCGGTTCCAGCACCCCCTCCAGGACGGTGGCCTGCCCGTACAACGGGTGCTGGTCGAGGTCGGGCCGCGCGGCGTCGACGTGGCTGTACGTCCCGCCCCGGGGGTACACCCGGGGACGCTGGTACGACGGCACGAGGCGGACGTGTTTGCGGCCCATCACCTGGCACAGCAGGATGTTCATGTTGTCGTGGTGCAGTGCGGTGACCGTGCCGGCCGGCCCCAGCAGCAGGGTCACCGTCTCCGGCAGCAGAGCCGGGTCGATGATGCCGGGCACCGGCTTGATGTCCTGGGTCAGCGGTTTGAGACCGTGCTGCCAGTTGTCGTTGCGCGCGACCATGTAGTAGTCGTTGGTCTCCCCACCCGTCTCGACCATGGTGAGGTAGTCGGCGAACGCCATTCGCGTCCGGTGTGCGTCGTGCTGCCAGCCGTGCTCCGGGTTGCTGTCCCGCCCGGTCATCACCTCGACCTCGACCTCACCCAGTCGGTCCCGCAGGCTGGTCGGCGACCACTGCTGTCGGGCCGGCCAGTCGTCGATCGCCCCGGCCAGGATCACCGGTCGGTTGGCAAAGTAGTACCGGTCGAAAAACTCGGCAGCGGAGAGGCCAACCCGGCGCTCCAGCCCGCCGGCCAGCTGCGCCGAGCGGAGGTCGCTGTAGAAGTCCAGGAGCGACTCCAGCCAGGCGTACTCCCGGGCCAGCCGCAGGCAGGCCTGGAAGTACGGGTGGTCGGGCGCACGGGTCAGTTCCTCGTCGACCGCCGATCCGGACAGCCCCGCCGCCAGCAGTGCCTCCCGGACCTCCGCTGCCGGCACACCGAGGGCCAGGTTCTCGGCCGTCCAGGCCCGCCACTGCGGAGGGAGCCCGGCCGGCTCGGCGGCCGTCCGGGTCACCGGGACTTCGGCAATCGGGACGGTGACCGGTCTGGGTGCGCCCCGGCCGGCTCGGCGGATGCGGCTCCGTCTGGCAGGGGAAGCCGCTGCCGGGTACGTCCCTTCGACAGATCGACGCAGTCGACGTAGTTGTTCTTGACGTTGACCTCGAACTCCGGTTCGGTCGTGGTCATCGGTCGCAGCCCACGCATGGCGTCTCCCTTCACAGTGGATGGTCGTGTGGTCGACGGTGCCACGGTCCGCTTGGATCCCACTGGGATCCTCGGCGATGCGAGGTGCCCACCACGGGCGGCCGCTGCCGCAAGGCACCCCCAGCGGTGCGGCCCGGCCGGCCGGAAGGTCGAGGGAGGTGTCCTGACCGAGGATCGCCGCTTCCAAGCGAAGCAGTCCGGCCCCGGGGTCGACACCGAGGTCCCGGGCGAGTCGGGTCCGGGCCCGGCGCACCACGGTCAACGCGTCGCCCTGCCGACCAGCCCGGTACAGCGCGATCGCCAGCAACTCCCAGCCGCGCTCCCGCAACGGCTGTTCGAGCACAAGCGCCTCCAGCTCACCAAGTACCTCGGCGTGCCGGCCCAGCGCCAGCACGGCGGTCAGCCGTGACTCGGCGGCAGCGGCCCGCAACCCGTCGAGGCGGGCGATCTCCGGCAGCACGAACGACGCCTGCGCCAGATCGGCGTACGCCGGGCCGCGCCACAACCCGAGCGCGCCGGTCAGGGTCGTGACGGCCGCAGCGGGTTGCCCCCGTTCCAGCATCGTTACGCCGTGCGCGACCAGCGCGGTGAACCGTTCCGCGTCGACGTGCTCAGCCGGCACCCGGACGGCGTACCCGGGGCCTTCCCGGAGCAGCACCGTACTCGGTGAGCGCGGTGGTCGGTCCGGTTCGAGCGCCCGCCGCAGTCCGGCCACGTAACCGTGCAGGGTCGCCGGGCCGGCCGTACGCCCACCGTCGCTCCAGACCAGGTCCCGCAGCCGCTCGGCGGGCAGCATCCGACCCCGGGCCGCCAGCAACGTGGCGAGCACCATGCGCTGTCGCCGGCCACCGAGCGCCACTTCCGCCCCGTCGCGGTGTGCGGTCAGTGGCCCGAGTACGCAGAGCTGCACGTCGGCCATCCCCACCCACCACCTTCACCGGGTCGCCGTGGTCAGGGGGTCGGGTCACCGAGAGCGGCGCAGACGTTGTCCTGTCGGCCGATCCCCAGTGTCAGCCGACGGGTGCCGGCCGGATCGATCGAGATGACATGCAGCCCGTCGAGGATGTAGTAGCCACGCGGGTAGCGGTCCCCCAACCGGAAGCCGAACCCCGCCGGCCCGACGATGGTGTAGCGCAGCCACCCGCCGTCCGGGCGGTATTCGAGCAGCCCGGAGCCGCCCGCGTCCCGGCGTACGGCTTTCCCGGTGTCGGTGTTGACGAAGTCCACGGTCAGCGGGCCGGCGTACTCCTCACGTCGGACGGCCCCGGTGGCATACCGGGCGAGCACCCGGACCCGTACGTCCTGGGAGACGACGCGGACGTGGAGCGGGAATGAGCAGTAGCGGCCGGCCGGCGCGGTCCATTCCTCCTGGATCGACGGACGCCAGGGCTCGGGGCGGTTGCCGGCCCAGCCTCGCCAACCGGACACGGTCACCTGGGATCCGATGTCCCGAGCGGCCGCCGGGCCGGCGGGAGCGGTCACGAGGGCCGTGGACACCATCAGCATTCCGAGCAGGGACCGACTGACGATCTTTCCCAGGCGCATGTCATCACCTAACCAGTAAATGTCAGCTAACCGGTGTTGCTGACAGTACTGGTTAACTGCGCCGAGTCAAGGCACACTGTCGACATGCACTGGGTGAACGTCGAGGGCTATCCGATGCCCGCCCCGGTCGGCGGGCATCCCGCCCTGGAGCTCTGCAACACCTGGGCCGGCTGGGCGGCACCACCCAGCCCGGAACGGGAGTGGCTTCGCGACTACGACCGCCTGGCGGTGTGGACCGGGCACGTCCAGCTACTCACCCCGACCACCGTCGGTCGACTCCGGGAACACGGTCGCCGCCACCCGGCCGCCGCACACGACGTACTGGTGGCGACCCGGCTGCTGCGCACCGCGCTGCACGACGTCCTGCTCGACCCGGGCGACACCGCGGCCTTCCGGCACGTCGCCGAGCAGGCACAGCGGGCCGCCGCCGTGGCGGTGCTGGAATCGGACCAGGACGGACTCGCCCGCTGGACGCTGCCCGACGACGTCGGTCTGCTGCTGCCGCTGCTGGCCGGTGCCCGGGCCGCCGCCGACCTGCTCAGCACCCCGGCCCGCACCGAGGTACGCGCCTGCCCGGCCGTCGACTGCGGATGGCTCTTCCTCGACCGGCGGGGCCGGCGTCGCTGGTGCAGCATGGCCAGTTGCGGCAACCGGGCCAAGGTACGGGCCTATGCCGCCCGCCAGCAGCCGGACTGACCAACCGTCACTCCACCTGAAGGGGCGGGGCGGTGGGCCAGCCCTCCGACCGACGCGGCGGAACGGACCGACCCACCCCACCACCCGGATACGCAACGGGCGCGAAAAAGCCCGCAAAAACAGGCCGTCACGGGATCACGCACGGGACCGCGACGGAGTAACGTACGTCACCGGAGAGGCCGCTCCCCCCGTGGCGGCCTCTCCCTCATCTCTCCACCGCGACCACGACGGCCGGCACGACCGGATGCCGCAGCCCCGGGTGACCCGCCGGCAGCGACCGGCGCACCACCACCCAGCTCACCGCCAGCGCGGTCGCCACCAGCGGCCAGGTCAGCGCCACCCGGGCGACCGTCAGCGCGACCACCTGGCCGCCGAGCCACAGCGGCAGGAACACGAGCACCCGCAGCACGTAGGTCGCCGCCCACACCCAACTGCCCCGGCCGTACGCGCGCAGCAGCGCCGGATCGCGCCGCCACCGGCTGCGCTGCCCGAGCGCGACGCCCACCACCACCCCGAGCAGCGGCCAGCGCACCGCGATGCTGACGACCAGGCCAGCGCGCTCGCCGCGTTGGAGAGCAGCTGGACGAGGAAGAAGTCCTCGGCGCGCCCGGTGCGCAACGCGACCAGCGCGGCCACGCAGACCGCCAACAACCCGACCAGCACCGAGCGCGGTCGGTCGCCCCGCCGTAACCGCCAGCCGGCCAGCGCCGCGCCCGTGACGACCGCCGCGCCGACCCCGGCCCACAGCGAGTGGCCGCCGACCAGCCAACCGACCGCGAACGCCACCGGCGGCAGGGTGGCGTCGACCGCGCCCCGACGCCCGCCGAGCAGGTCGGCGAGGCTCTCCGGCCGGTCCGCCGGGGACGTCCCGCGCTCCGGTGTGCTGACCACCCGCCACCTCCTCACGTCCGCTCCCAACCTATCCGTCGCCGGTGGGCAGGCCAGCGGGTGGCCGGGGCGGGCTGGCCGCTACGGTGTGCGGGTGCGAGCGACGCCGAGGGGTTGGACCGCAGTCTGGTTGGTCGTCCTGGCGATCGTTCAGGCAGCCGCCTTCCTCGCCGTGTGGCGGGTCGCCCTGCACATCGAGGCGGGCCAGTGGGTCGACACCGTCGCTCTGACCGGCAACCGGATCGGTCAGGACCGCATCGACGGCCCGGTGGACCGGATCCTCAACGCCATGTCGGTCGTGTCGCTGCTGGCGGCGACCGCGGTGATCGGCTTCATCGCGCTGATCCGGGGTCGCATCGCGCTCGCCGTCACGGCCACCCTGCTGATCGCCGGCGCGAACGGCACCACCCAGCTGCTCAAGTACGCACTGGCCCGGCCGGACTTCGGCATCGACCCGGAGCGGATCTACGCCGGCAACAGCCTGCCCAGCGGGCACGCCACCGTCGCCGCGTCGGTCGCGGTGGCGCTGGTGCTCGTGCTGCCGCAGAAGGTGCGGGCGCTCGGGGCCTTCCTCGGGGCCGGCTACGCCGCGGTCGCCGGCGTCGCCACCCTCTCCGCCGGCTGGCACCGGCCCAGCGACGCGGTGGCGGCGTTCCTGGTGGTCGGGGTGTGGGCGGCGCTGGCCGGGCTGCTGCTGCTGGTCACGCAACGCGAACAGGCGCAGGTGGAGTCGGCCGACGCGCACCGGGTCGCCGCCACGGTGCTCGGCGTGGGCGGCGCGCTGGCAGCGGTGGCCTGCGGGCTCGCCCTGGCCTGGCTGCTCGACCTGCGCGCCACCCCGCCCGACGAGCTGGCCCGCCGGCCGCTGTTCGTCGGGTACGCCGGCAGCGCCGCCGGCATCGCCGGGACGATGGGCGTGGTGATGGCGCTGGTGCTCGCCGCCGTCCACCGCCTGGTGCCCCGCGTCAAGGGCTGAGCCCGGCCCGCCGCCTCCCGGCAGGGCTGACAGCGGCCCCGCTGCCTCCCGGCGCGGGGTCGCCCCGGCTCGCCGCCTCTGGGCGGGCGTGGCGCCCGCGTCAGCGGGAGTAGGTGCCCACCATCGTCCCGCTCGCGATGTCCCGCTGCACGAGCGTGCGGTGCACGTCGTCGGCGTGCGGCGTGTCGGGCAGCTCCAGCGGCCGGTCCAGCGCGTAGAGCCGGAAGAAGTACCGGTGGGGATCGTCGCCCTGCGGCGGGTGCGGCCCGCCCCACCCGGTCGTGCCGAAGTCGTTGGGCCACTCCCGGCCACCCAGGGGCACCCCACCCTCGGGCACCCCGGCCGCGGTCGGCGCGATGCCCGTCACCAGCCAGTGCAGGAACGGGGTCTTACCGGCGTCCGGGTCCTCGACGAAGAGGACCAACTCGGTCGCGGACTCCGGCACCTGCGACCACTCCAACGGCGGTGAGACGTTGCCTCCCTCCCGGGCGAAGCGGGTCGGCAACATGTCGTGGTCGTTGAACGCGGTGCTGCGCAGCATGATCCCGGCCATCGGTGGCGCTCCTCTCCTCGACCCGGCCGCGCGTACCCGCCCGGCGACCGCCGAAACGGCCACGCCGCCGCCGATCGGCGGTGTGAGAGGGTCGGGGCGGCAGACACGGACGGGGGAGGACCGGTGGAGCGGGTACGGGCGGCGTTCCGGGACGAGTGCGCACGGCTCGGCGAGGTGCTGCGCGGCGTCGACGAGGCGGATCTCGACCGCCCCACCGACTGCCGCCCCTGGGCCGTGCGGGAGCTGCTGGCCCACGTGCGCACCGGCGCCGGGCGGTTGGTCGACATGCTCGCCGCGCCGGCCCCGCCCCGCGCCGAGGTCGACGCCGCCGCGTACTACGGCGCCGCCAAGTTCACCCCGCCGGTGGACGCCGCCCGCATCGACAGCGGCCGGCGGGAGGCCCGGGAACTCGACGGCCCCGCCCTGGTGGCCGACTTCGACCGGGCCTGGCGGGACGCCCTGGCCGCCGTCGACGCCCAGCCGCCCGGTCGGGTGGTGCGCACCCGCCACGGCGACGCGATGGCGCTGACCGAGTTCCTGCGTACCCGCGTCGTGGAGGTCGGGGTGCACGGCCTGGACCTGGCGGCGGCGCTGGACCGGCAGCCGTGGCTGACACCCACCGCGGCGGAGGTCGTCGCCGGCCTGCTCGCCGGCGGGCGACCCGTCCCAGCGGAGCTGGGCTGGGACCGGCTCACGCTGATCCGCAAGGCCACGGGCCGGGCGGAACTCACTGCCCGGGAGCGGGCCGTCCTGGGCGCTACCGGCTTCCGCTGGCTCTCGTTCGGCGGCTGACCCGTCTCCTTTCGCCGACCACGCGAGCCGTCGCCGCGTCCGGTGACCGGCGAGGCCGAGCCGGGCTGCGCGCCGTCTCCCCGCGCGCCCGCCCCGTCCCCCGGGACGGTCGTCGCCGGGCGACGCGGGTCAGGTGGCGGTGAGCGGGTCCGCCGCCGCGCGCGGCGCGGGCACCCGTGGCACCGCCTTGCGCAGGTGGTCCAGCACCACGGGGTCGATGCGGCCGGGCACCAGCCGCTCCTCCAGGTTCTCCATCCCGGCCCAGGCGAAGAGCGCCTCTTCCGGCCGGTCCGGGTCGACCGGCAGACCCAGTGCGGCCAGCAGCCCGCCGACCTCCGTCGCCACCGCTCCGGTCAGGTCGAGCAGGGTGGCCGGGTCGGGCCGGCCGAAGAGCAGGGTGTGCAGTGCGAGCAGCCGGCCCAGCTCGGTCACCGGATCGGGGTGGTCGTCGACCCGCAGGTCGACCAGGACGTCGCCGGTGGCGCCGTACCCGCCACCGCGCTCGACCACCAGCAGCCCGGCGCTCTGCCGGCCGCGCCGGTCACCGCCGGCCTGGTCCCCGGCGCGCAGCGCGGCGAGCAGCCGGTCGGGGAACGGCAGCGCCGCCCCACCCAGCCAGGCGTCCCGCACCGCGTCGATCACCTGCGGGCCCGCCAGGATGTTGCCCTGCGCCGCCCAGCCGTCGCCGGCCTGGCCGCCGGCCCACGGGTGGCAGGCCGCGCCCGTCCAGGTCGCGCCCGCGCCCGCGGCGGCGACCACGCCGAGCTGACGGTGGTCCCGGTCGCGGTCGGCGGCGACGAGGCCGGCGATCACGTCGGCCGCGGCCACCCCGGTGCGCAGCAGCGTCAGCCCCTGCGGCCGGTACGCGAGGTTGACGTGCGCCTGGGTGGCGAGCGCGCCGACCTCCGCCTCGGCGGCCGGGACCAGCGCGCCGGCGGCCAGGAACCTGCTGGCCACGACGACGCCGTGCAGGCGGCCGTCGTCGGAGCGGGCGACGAGCGAGAAGGTCACCACAGGAGACTAGCTCGCTGCCGGCATCCATCGCCGGTGCTGGATGCGACCCTCCTGCCGGGGCGGGCCCGGCGGTTCACCCCGGGGCTCAGAACGGCGGCGCCGCGGCCTCCGGCGGCGCGCCCCGGGCCCGGCGGGCGTCGGCAACCGCGACCGCGGTCAGCAGCGCGGCGGCGACGGCCGCGGCCACCAGCGACACGGTGCGCAGCAGCACCGGCATCAGGACCAGCAGCACGAGGGCGGCGATCCAACGCGACGGCGACACCCGGCTGAACACCTCGTACTCGAACCGGGCCCGGCCGGCGAGGAAGAGCACCGGCCCGCCGAGCACCATCGCCAGCCAGGCCGCCTCCGGGCGGTCCAGCGGATGTTCGATCACCAGCTTGTAACCGATCGCGGTGGCGGTCAGCCCGACCACCATGACCAGGTGGGTGTCGGCCGCGGACCGGCCGATGCTGGCCGGGTGCCGGGCCCGCACGACGGCCTCGGCGAGGATCTGCCCGGCCCGCTGCACGTAGATCCGCCACAGCACGATCGAGGTGGCCAGCGCCAGGGCGAAGGCGAGCGTGTGCCCGCCGCCGGACGGGCCCTCACTGTAGGCGAGACCGGCGACCAGGATCGTCTCGCCGAGCGCGACGAGGAAGAACTGCTGGTACCGCTCGGCAAGGTGCTCACCAGCGATGTCCCACCGGGAGACGGTCGAGCGGCCCAGCCCCGGCACCGGCCAGCCGAACCGGGCGGCCAGGTACTCGGCCGCGAGCGCGGTGGTCCACAGCAGCACCCGCGGATTGGTCGGCACGAACGCGCCGATGATCCAGAGCGTGCCGGTCGCGCTGAAGACGAGCAGCATCCGCAGGTTCAGCCGTCGGTACGGGTGCGAGCCCAGGGCGAGCAGCAGGATCAGCGGGCGGGAGAGCTGCGCGGCCACGTACGCCACGGCGAACATCAGCCCGGTCTCCCTGAACGCCCGGGTGATCGCCACCCCCATCACCATGCTGGCCACCAGGGCGGTGATGACGACAGCCTGCAACCAGGCGTGGTGCGGGTCGTACCGGCTGGTCGTCCAGGAGGTGCCCTGCCACACCGCCCAGAGCGCGAGGAGGAGCAGCAGCGTCTTGGCGCCGCCGGTGACCGCGCCCCAGCCCCGGGCGCCCCCGGGCTCCAGCGCCAGGTCCTCGAACGAGCGGACCGAGATGCGGGTGAGCGCGAAGACGTACACCAGGTCGAAGAAGAGTTCGAGGAACGTGGCCCGGCCGGCGTCGACGGCCGAGGGCAGCCGGCGTCCCGCCTCGTGGGCGGCCATGGTCAGCTCGCCCCGCCGTCACGCGCGCCCATCCCGCAGTCGTAACACCGCCGACCGCCCGACCGCCCGGCTACCGGGAAACCGGGGCGGGATCTTGATCCGGGTGACAACCGGCGGGCACCATCGACCGATGACGACCCGATGGGGCATGACGGTGCCGCTGGACGGCATCCCGCTCGCCGACCACGCCGCGGTCTACGCGGCCCTCGACCGGGCCGGTTACACCGACGTGTGGTCCTCCGAGGTCGCCGGGGCGGACGCGTTCACCCCGCTGGCGCTCGCCGCCGCCTGGCAGCCGCGGCTGCGCCTGGGCACCGCGATCACGCCGGTCTTCACCCGGGGGCCCGGCCTGCTGGCGATGAGCGCCGCCGCGCTCGCCGAGACCGCGCCCGGCCGGTTCGCGCTCGGCATCGGCGCGTCCTCGCCGGTCGTCGTGCGGAACTGGAACGCCGTGCCGTTCGACGAGCCGTTCCGGCGCACCCGGGACGTGCTGCGCTTCCTGCGGGCGGCGCTGTCCGGCGCGACCGTCGACGAGGCATACGACACCTTCGCCGTGCGCCGGTTCCGCCTGGAACGGCCGCCGGCCGTGCCGCCGCCGCTGCTGCTCGCCGCGCTGCGCCCGGGCATGCTGCGGCTGGCCGGCACGGAGGCCGACGGCGTCATCCTGAACTGGCTCGCCGCGGGCGACGTGCCGCGGGCGCTCGCCGAGGTGGGCGAGCGGCGACCGGGATTCGAGGTGGTCGCCCGGATCTTCGTCTGCCCCACCTCCGACGCCGCGCACGCCCGCGCCCTGGGCCGCCGGCTGATCACCAGCTACCTCACCGTTCCCGCGTACGCCGAGTTCCACCGCTGGCTGGGCCGGGAGGAGGTGCTCGGGCCGATGTGGCGGGCCTGGGCCGCCGGGGACCGGCGCGGCGCCGGCGCGGCCGTGCCCGACGAGGTGGTCGACGCGCTGGTGCTGCACGGCTCGCCGGAGCACTGCCGTGAGCAGGTCCGCCGCTACGCCGACGCCGGGATCGACGTGCCGGTGCTGGCCCTGCTGCCCACCCCCGAGGTGACTGCGGGCGGCGCGGCGGCGCTGGCTGACCTGATCACGCGCCTGGGCTGGGGTGAGTCGCAGTGAACCTCACCGACCGGGTGGTGGTGATCACCGGCGGGGCCGGCGGCATCGGCTCGGCCCTGGCGCGGCGGTTCGCCGCCGAGGGCGCTGCCGCCGTGGTGGTGGCCGACCTCGACGCCGACGCGGCCCGCGCGGTCGCCGACGGCGTCGGCCCGGTCGCCCACGCCGCCGCCCTGGACGTGACCGATGAGGAGCAGGTCCGCGCGCTGGTCGCAGACACCGAACGGCGGTACGGGAGGATCGACCTGTTCTGCGCGAACGCGGGCGTGACCACGAGCGGGGGAGTGGAGGTCGACGACGCCGGCTGGGACCGCGCATGGCGGGTGAACGTGCTCTCCCACGTCTACGCGGCCCGGGCGGTGCTCCCCGCGATGCTGGCCAGGGGCGGCGGCTACCTGCTGCACACGTGCTCGGCGGCGGGCGTGCTGACCGCGGTCGGCGACGCGGCGTACACGACGACGAAGCACGCCGCCGTCGGCTTCGCCGAGTGGCTCTCCGTCACCTACCGGGACCAGGGCCTGCGGGTCAGTGCGCTGTGCCCGCAGGGCGTGGACACGCCGATGCTGGCCGAGGGGCTGGCCGCCGGGCACCTCGGCGCCCGGGTCATCGCCGCCTCCGGCGCGGTGCTCAGCCCGGACCAGGTCGCCGACTCGGTGGTCACCGGCCTGGCCGAGGAGCGCTTCCTCATCCTGCCGCACCCGGAGGTCGCCGCGTACGCCCTCCGCCGCGCGGAGGACCCGGACGGCTGGCAGGCCGGCCTGCGCAAGCTCGTCCGCCGCCTCCGGGCGTAGTGCTGCGACGGCAGTCATGGTGGGTAGCCGCGCCGGTGGTAGAGGGTGGTGCGGGCTTGGTGTCGGCGTCGGCGGCGCCAACGCGGTAACCGATCCGACTCCGCCACCCACGCATCGGCCTCCGGCACGGTGGCGGCAGGCGTCGCGCATCACAGGCATCCACAACTGCCGTTGCGGCATCCACTCGTCACCGACCAGGACGGGGTCCGTCCCCGCGGAGACGAGGTGCGGTCCGAAGGGGCGCTCCCGCCCCGTGTCGGGTCCATGGTTCATCGCTCAGTGGCAGGGCGATCCCACTCGAGAATTCGTGACATCATGCCTGTGTCGTCCGTCGCATCGGCGCGGCTCGTAAAGGGTTTCGGTGGAGTCACAATGGCCGGGCTGACAGGGGCGGCGATGCCTGGTACCACGCCGCTGAGTTCGCACGATCCACACACGGCGGGCCCTACCGGCTGCTCGGGCGGCTGGGTGCGGACGGCCAGGGCGTCGTCTACCCGGGCAGGGACGTGAACGACAACCGGGAGGTGGACGCGGACCCACCGTACGTGGTCAGCGAGTTCATCGAGGGCCCAACCGTGGAGCGGCACGTCCGTGAGCGTGACCCGATCTCCGGGAACGCACCGCACCGACTGACCGACCGATGGCACCGCCACCGCGCCGACCGCGACGCGTCCGTCCGACCGGGTCCATCGAGACCTGAAGCCGGACAACGTCATTCCCGGATACGACGGTTCCCGCGTGATTGACTTCGGCCGGTCCGGGCCCTGACCCACGAACACGATCCGGTCGGTCCGCATGGCGGCTCGGCCGGGCTGGTGGCTGATGTCGACGTCGTCAGCCGACACACTGGAGGGACAACATGGTTTCAGGTCGACCGACTGCCCGGCCGTGGCTGCCGTACACCACGGCCATCGTGGCCGGATTCGCGATCATCGCGGCGGCCTACCTGATCGTCCGGCCGGCGGCGGACGTCGAGTGTACGCCGCTGGAGGTCAGCTCGTCGATTGAGAAGGACGTGCTGCTCGGCGAGTTGGCAGAACGCTACAACAAGAGCGATCGGCGGTTCGGTGGCCGGTGCGCCGTGGTGACCGTACATGGACTCTCGTCCGGTGCGGCGACGGACGCGTTGGCCGGCGAATGGTCGGTCAAGCAGCCCGGCCTGCCACGGCCGCAGGTGTGGTTGCCGACGTCAACCCTGTGGACCGGGCAGTTGAAGTTGCGGGACGAGGCCGCCGGGCGTCCGGCGCAGACGCCCGGCCGGTACCCGTCGATCGCGAACAGTCCGCTGGTCATCGCCATGCCGCAGCCGAAGGGAGAGCTGCTCCAACAGAAGGGTCCCCTCGGCTGGGGTGAGATCCTGGGCTCGTCTGGGCGCTCGGGCTGGGCCACCTTCGGTCGCCCCGAGTGGGGTCGGTTCACTTTCGGCAAGGTCAACCCGAACCTGTCCACCTCCGGGCTGGCGGCCACGATCGCGAGCTACTACGCGGCCATCAACCGGGCCAGTGACCTTACCGAGAGCGACCTCGCGAATCCGGCGGTGACCCAGTACGTCCGCCGCATCGAGGCCAACGTGTCCCACTACAGCGACGACATCGTGGATCTGCTGAAGGACCGCGCTGAGGCTGACCTGTCCGGCACGGCGGCTCCGACGGACATGAGCGCGGTGGTGACACAGGAGGAGTTGGTCTACCAGTACAACGAGGGGGAGCTGAGCCCGACCCGGGGCGAGAAGCCGAGGGTCCCGCTGGTCGCGCTATATCCGAAGGAGGGCACGTTCAACCTCGACCACCCGTACGTGGTGCTCCCCTCGGCCAGCCCCGAGCAACGTGACGCCGCTGCCGATTTCCTCGCGTTCCTCCAGGAGCCGCCGCAGCAGGAGAGCTTCAGCCGGCTCGGGTTCCGCGACCACAAGCAGAACGCGTCCCGCCCGCTGATCGCCTCCGTCGGCGGGCGCGGCGCCCAAGATCTCACCTACTTCGACCCGCCGGATCCCACCGTGGTCAAGGCGATCCTCACCGGCTGGGGCACGCTGCGCAAGAAGGCGAACATCCTCGTGGCCGTCGACACGTCCGGCTCGATGAACGCAAAGATCGGTGACCGGACCAGGTTCCAGGTGGCGACCAGGGCCGCCGCCAAGGGCTTTGGCCTCTTGAACTCCGAGGACCAGGTCGCGCTCTGGTCGTTCTCGTCCGAGACAACACAGCGGCCGAAGTCGCCGTACAGCGAGGAGGTCCGGCTGTCGGCGTTCGACCAGAAGGCGCTCACCAATAAGATCAACAACCTCCACGTCGAGGGCGGCACCGCTCTGTACGCCACCGTACGGGCGGCACACCGTCACATGCTCGATAACTATGACCAGTCCCGGATCAACGCGGTGGTCGTACTGACAGACGGCAAGAACGAGTACAACAAGGACAGTGATCTCGCCCGGCTGCTCCAAGACGTGGCGTTGGATCCGGACAGGCCGATCAAGATTTTCTGCATCGCCTTTGATGAGCAGTCCGATTTCGGGACGCTGGACCGGATCGCCAAGGCGTCCGCGGGCAAGGCGTTCGACGCCCGTGACCCGGCGAAGATCGACGACGCGTTCGTCAAGCTGGTCAGTAGCTTCTAGTCGGTGTGACCATGAGCGTTGTTGACGGCGTGGCGGGTTGATACGAGATGAGACCTCCGGCGAGGTGTGAGGTGCTGACGCCCCCTACCAAGCCGGAGGTCTCATGGCCCTAACGCCCGGCTGACCGTGCACGGTCGGCGACTGCTCATCGCGCGTGTCAGCGGTGAGGGTTGCCCTGTCGCACAACCACCCATCACCCGCGTCAGCAACGCTGCCGGGCATTACAACTAGTGCCCTGTCCGTGAACGTTCACAGGGTTGGTGATACGCCGAGTGTCGCCCGTTTGGACGAGGCGGTAGGGGGCTCACACTCGACGGCGGTGGTGGTGGTGCTGCCAAGAGCGGGTTGGGCGGGTTAGCCGGGCCGGTACGGGCACGGCGGTTGACGCGCTGCAAGCCGGCTCACAGGGAGTGACCTCCGGCGCGAAATGCCGCCCGCGCATAGGTAGCCCAATTTCTGGCCGGTCACGGACGCAGCGATGAGTTTTTCCGGCCCGGAGAGTCTGACCAGCGTTATCGACAACACAGGAGGAACCGTGGCTCAACTACTGAGAGTGCAGAATTTCAACGTGTCGAGTGACGGAATCGGTGCCGGTGAGGACCAGAGCCTCGAGCGTCCGTTCGGCCACGCCGATCCCGAGAGACTGTTCGCCTGGGCCGGCGCCACGGCGAGCTGGCCCATGCGCACCGCCCCCGGGGGAAGTCGGGGCCTGGACGACTACTTCACGCGGGACTACGCACGCAACATCGGCGCCGAAATCATGGGCCGCAACAAGTTCGGGCCCCAGCGCGGGCCCTGGAGCGACCATGAGTGGCGCGGCTGGTGGGGTGACGAGCCTCCGTTCCGCACCCCGGTGTTCGTCATGACCCACCACAAACGTCCTTCGATCACGCTCTCCGACACCACGTTTCACTTCGTCGACGGCGATCCGGCCACGGTCCTCGAGCAGGCGCGGAAGGCGGCGCAGGGCAGGGACATCCGACTCGGCGGTGGGGTAACCACCATTCGGCAGTTCCTCGACGCGGACCTCGTCGACACCATGCATGTGGCGGTTTCGCCGGTGAAGCTCGGGTCCGGACTACGACTCTGGGAGTCTCCCGATGAGCTGCTCGACCGGTTCCATCTCGAGGTCGTGCCCAGCCCGAGCGGCGTGACACACCACCTGTTCTGGCGAAAGTGACACCGATGGCCGACTCGGGGATGCCAGCACGGCCGATGCGGGCGTACCAGTAAACGATCGCGTAGTTGCGGGCGAGTTGCCGACACAGGCTGCGGTACCGCCCGCAACTATCGAACAGCCGACTGGGCGGCGCCTGCTTGGCTGCTCTGCGGTCCCGTTCGAGGGCAGCGTCCAGCTGAACAGGCGCGGATACCGGCCCGCCGCGCACCACGATTTGCCGCTGCCGCTGCCGCTGCCGCTGCCGCAGCCCCGCCTGATCCGCGAGCGTGACGACCACAGAGGCCACGGGCGGCTTTCATGCCGCAAGGACGAACGGCACGACTCCGCCGAACCGACTACGCGCCCTGCTCGACGGCGACGGAATCGGGCGTCGAGGGCGGCAGCCCGTCGTCGGACGGGGGCCTACTGTTCCCCCGTGGCAGGTACGACTTCTACATGGTGAAGTGACCGCAGCGGCCACGGCTGGGTGTGGTGACGGTGTTGTGAGCAGGTGGTGCGGTGGTGGCTGGGCAGAGGGCGGGCGGGCCATGCCCGACCGGGAACGGAGGGCCAGTGGGCGCGGCGAGGCGGACATCGCTCCGGCGGTGGGCCGGCGTGCCCCGGTGGGTTCGGGTCGTCGCGATCGCCGCGGTCTGCCTCTTCGCGTACGGCGGGATCGTCCACCTGGGCGACCTGCTCGGCATCCGGCCGGGCGGTCCAAGCCACTCCATCCCCACCTGGCTGACGCTGTACTTCACCTCGCTGACCGTGTTCGATCCGCTCGCCGCGCTGTTGCTGGTGCTGCGCCGGATCGAAGGGCTGCTGCTCGGCTGTGTCTTGTTGGGCAGCGACGCGGCGGCGAATGGGTACGCCAACTACGTGCTGGACACCGCGCCGGGGATCACGCCCGGCCGGATCGGGCATGCGGTGATCACGGCACTCGCGGTCGCCCTGATCGCGGCGGCGCCCCGGGTCGCGCCCTGGCTGCACCGGCCGCGACGTGCTGGCGAGTGCGCTATCCATGAACGCCGTCGGGTCTGATCGGACAGGCGGCTGTGGTGCGGGGTCGGCCCCAGCGTTGTCGGCCTTCGCTGCCCGTGTCCCCATCAGCGGTCCACCGACGCCACCCGGCCCGGCGACACCCCCGGATCGTCGGAACGACAGGGGCAGTGAGTCGTACCGGGCCGGGCGACCGAGGAGTCCCCGGCTGGGGACGATGAAAAGGTGACGGGGCAGTAGTGGCTGCCCACCCGGGTGTTGGCTCTTCGCCGGGTGCCGGCAACACTCCGCCCGCCGGATAGGTTCACCCGGCACCAGCGCCAGCCTGTGAACCGTTTTCCCGCGACCTGCGGATAACAGGTGATGAATCCCGGCTCCGCGGAAGGTCGTGCATGAACCGTTTCAAACGAGTGAAGGCTGTCGACGTCGGCACGTTGACGGATGGGGCAGTCATCGAGCGATCCATCCGGGATTCTGAGAGCTTCGCGGTGATCTTCGACCGGCACGCCCCGTACATCCACCGCTACCTGGCGAGGCGGCTTGGTGCCGGGATCGCGGACGACCTGGCCGCCGAGACGTTCCTGGTGGCGTTCCGTCGCCGGGAGCGGTACGACACCGCCCGTCCGGACGCCCGGCCATGGCTCTACGGAATCGCGACCAACATCGTCAGCCAGCACCGACGCGAGGAGGAGCGCGAGTACCGGCTGCGGCAGGCGTACGTCCCCGCGACAAGCGAGGCGTCGCACGACGACCGTGTCGCCACTGTGGTCACCGCGCAGTCGCTGCGCCGAATGCTGTTCGGCGCCCTGGCCGAGCTTTCCACCGGCGACCGGGATGTGCTGCTCCTGATCGCCTGGGAGGAGTTGACCTACGACGAGGCGGCCGCCGCGCTCGGGATTCCGGTGGGCACCGTGCGATCACGACTCAACCGCGCCCGCAGGCTGCTCCGCGACGCGCTGGGCGGCGATTCCACCATCACGATCGAGGAGGCAATGAGCAATGGATGACATGCGACTGCTCCAGCAAATCGGCCAGGAGACCCCGCCGGCCACCCCCGAACAGTTGGCCTCGGCCCGCGGCCGGCTTCTGGCCGCGATGACCGCCACGTCCCCTGCTCCCACGACGATTCGCCGCTCGAACCGGCGGAGCTGGCGACTCGTGCTCAGCGGGATGGTGGCGGCGGGCGTCGCGGCGGCGGTCACCTCGGTGGTCGTGCTCGCTCCGGATCAGTTCGGCGGTGACGCGCCGGTTGCCAGGGCCGATGCCAGCCAGGTGTTGCGGAACGCGGCGGCCGTTTCGCTCCGGATGCCTGACCTCACCCCCCGATCCGATCAGCTCATCTACCAGCGCACTCAGAACCGCCAGTCGATCCGTGAGAGCTGGATGTCGGTGGACGGGACCCGGGACGGACTGGTCAGAGAGACTTCCGCTGCCGGCACCACGGAGACGGTCATTCCGGGCTGCCGGAACGGGCGGATGGCCGCGGTGAAGGGCGGCCAGGTGGTTCCGGGCCGGACCGAGCAGTGCACCCCGGAACCCGCGTACCGCTCCGACCTGCCTACCGACGCGGCTGCCATGCGGACCTACCTGGCCGGGCACCGCAGCGGCGAAGCCGGTGACGTGAATGCCGCCGGCAAGGACGTGCTCTTCCTCGCCGAGAGCTATCTAAGACCGCAGACGCGAGCGGCGCTGTACGAAGCCGCGGCAGCGGTCCCGGGTCTACGCGCCGTCGAGAACGTCACGGATGGCGCGGGCCGGCCGGGCATTGGAATCGCCTGGCCATCCACGAACGGAGCGGAGCAGATGGTCCTCGTCTTCCACCCCGAGACCTATGCCTACCTCGGCACCTCGCGATACACGGCGGTGATCGCCCACACCGTCGTCGACGAAGTCGGTCAGACCGGCTGACCTTCAGTACCACCCGTGCGGGCCGCCCGGCGCGGCCCGCCATCGGTGCCCGGCTGGTATCCCAGGTCCAGCAGTTCCGGCCGGGTCAGTGCGTAGAACGACCGGCGGCCCTCGGTCTGGTAGTCGATCAGCCCGCAGTCACGAAGCCACGCCAGGTGCTTCGACACCGTCCCCGGAGTGCAACCAATCGCCATGAGGCGATGGCAGCACCCAGGAAGGATGCTTCCTGATCGTCTACCCTGTCCCGATGCTCGCCGGACTGGAAGAGATCGACTGGGCGACCTACGAGGGTGCCTACGGCCCCGCCGAGGAAGCCCCGCACATCCTGCGCGCCATCGCCTCACCCGATCCGGAGACCGCCCGCGAAGGCCGCTACGAGTTCACCTCCTCGCTGTGGCACCAGGGCACGGTCTACCCGGTGACGGTGATGGCCGTACCGTTCCTGGTCGAGCTGGCCACCACACCGGGAGTGCACCAGCGACCCGACCTGCTCCACGTGCTCGGCGCGCTCTGCGACCCCGAACAGAGCGACGGCGACGACCAGCCGGCGGTGCGGGCGGCCGTCGCCGAGCACAGCGACGTGCTGCTGTCCCAGCTGGCGGACGCGGACCCGGAGGTACGCGAGTGCGCCGCCTACGCGCTCGCGCGCTGCGGTCGGCACACCCGGCAGGCGCTGGCGGAGCGCTGGGCGCTCGAAGAGGACGCGCGGGTGCGTGCCTCTCTGCTGCTGGGCATCGCCCTGCACGATCCGGCCGGGTGCGCCGACCGGTTGCGGTCGGCCGCGAAGTCGGAGCCGTCCCCGGTACCGGCGGCGGCCGCGCTCGCGCTGGCCCGGGCCGGGCTGCCCGTCCCCTCGGAGACCATCGCCCCGATCGCGGCGGCGTTCGCCAGCGACGACGAGTGGCGTAGCCCCTGGCAGGGGCACGCCGACGCACTCTCGGAGGTGCTGGACCGGGTCGACGCCGCCACCGCGAACGCGATCACCGCGGCATTGACGGACGGCGCGCCGGGCCCGAGCGGCCCGTCACGGCGCACCCGCGGCGCGGGCGCCACCCCGACGGCTCGGATCCGTGCCGCCAACGCCATGACCGATCGCTTCCGGAGCCGACGCTCGGCGCCGGCCGACCTGATGCCGCGCCTGAGGGCGCTGCTGACCGACGCCGACGCCGACGTCCGGGCAGCGGCCGTGCAGGCCGCGGCCCACGCGGGAGTGCCGGCGGCGGCCGTCGCGAGCGTACTGGCGAGCATCGCCGGCGGCGGTGACGACGACGGCCGCGGACCGGCGGGCACCGCCCTTAACACCCTCATCCGACTCGGTGATCACCGGTGGCGGGAACCCGTGCTGAGCGCGTGGGCCGCCGGGCGGGACCCGGGCGCGATGTACGTGCTGGCCGACTACAGGCCCGCGTTCGACCCGGACGTCTTCGTGGCGCTGCGGCGTCGGCTCGCGGCGCAGCTCGCCGCCGGTCTCACCGGCAACCCGGTCATCCACCTGGTGTCGCTGGTGCATTCATGGGGGCCAGCCGCGGCCGACGCGGTTCCCGATCTCCTCGCCGCCCTGCCCGCCGCGCCGTGGGTGACGCCGGCCGCGCTTGCCGAGATCGGGCCAGCCGCGTTGGACGCCGTGCCAGCGCTGCGCGAGGCCGCCCACACCGGCCAGGTACGGGCGGGCCACGCGGTGTGGCGCCTCACCGGCGATGCCGGACCGCTCATCTCGGCGGCTTCTGCCCGGCTGGCCTCGTCCCGGTCGAACCTGGCCTGGGAACTGGACCTCGTCGCGGACGCCGGGCCGTCCGCCGCGCCCCTCGTTCCGGCGCTGCGTGGCCGGTTGACCGGTGCGCCAGGGACGACGCACCCCGAGCGCGATGAGCAGATCGCCGCCGCGCGGCTGGTGTGGCGGGCGACCGGCGCTGCGGCCGAGGTGCTATCGACCGTGGCGGCCGTGCTCGGCGCCGGTGACGTCCCGGTCCGGTCCGCCGCGAAGCTGGCCGCTGAGATGGCACCCGTGGCCGGCGCCGAACTGGCGCGTGGGCTGCGGGAGGCGCTCGGCAACGAGTACGGTCGCGTCGACGCCGCCCGTGCGCTCTGGCGACACGGCACCGCTGTCGGCGACCTCGTCGACCCGCTGCTCACGGCCGTCGCCGACCCGTACGGCGACAAGGGGGCGCTCGCCCTGCTGGTGGAGATGGGCGGGGTCGACGCGGTGCCGGGGCTGGTCGAGTTGGCCGACCGCGACGAGCGGGTGGTCACGTACGGCTCCTACGACGAAACTGTGTGGTTGGACGACCGCCTGCGACGTGATCTGTACACGGCCGTCGCCACGCTGAGTTCGTCGGCCGAACCCGGCTGACCGTGCACGGCCGGCGGCTGCACGCGGGCCGGTGCGTCCGGGCCGGCGACGCGGTGTATCTCGACGCGGCGGCGGCGGGCGCGTGGATCACCCACCCCGACTTCCAGGTGATGAAGTGACCGCAGCGGCCACGGCAGGGTGTGGTGACGGTGTTCTGAGCAGGTGGTGCGGTGGTGGCTGGGCAAGAAGACAACCCGCTGCCAACGGAGGGGCGCCGCCCGGTCGTCAGCGGGCCGCCCGGCGGCGACGCGCCCTGGACTGGCCGTACACCCACAGCACCAGCGCGACAACGCCCCAGAGGACGATCGCCCAACTTGTCGGTGGAGTCCAGGCTGACAGCCAGCCCGCACTGTCCGCCGTGCTCAGCGGAGCACGCG
The DNA here is from genome assembly GCF_040643125.1 of Micromonospora sp. NPDC047465. NCBI lineage: Bacteria > Bacillati > Actinomycetota > Actinomycetes > Micromonosporales > Micromonosporaceae > Micromonospora > Micromonospora sp. NPDC047465. Next base: position 14,738 of record NZ_JBEYTP010000020.1, on the reverse strand, counting down.
GCTGCACCGATATGGCCGCGACGGCGAAGCCGACCGCCGCAAGGCCGCACAGCACCGGCACCACCGCGCGGCGGAACACGACTGCGGTGAGCAGAGCCGTCACCAGCCACAGGGATGCCCCGGACAGGACAGCGGCGGTGGTGGTGGCGTGGTCGGTCGGAGAGGGTTGCTCACCGAAGAACGCCGCGGAGGCGATGAGGCCCACGTACAGGGACCATGCGGCGCCGGGCAGTGCCAGGATCAGCATCAACCAGGGGTACGCCCAGTGGCCTCGTTCTCGGGGAGGGGAAGAGCCCGCAACGGCACCGTCGTGCTGCTCGCCATCCCCTGCGTTGGTCATGCCCTGATCCTGGCCCGGCGCGCGCCAGGTCGCCTGAGTTACGGTACTCAACCTGCTGGCCCTCGTCAGGGAGCAAGACGTGTTTCCTCGGGCCCGTCATGACGATCGCGGTGCGTGTCCCGGCTGCTCCTGAGCTTGTCGTTCGGTCGAGAGGCTGCTCACCCGCCTCACGTTCGGATCGAACGATCCTCACGTCCACCTGATACGCCCAAGCTTGTTTCGTTGGGACCTCTCGGGTTGCTTCCCCGCCCGGCAGCCGTCACATCGGCGGCGGCGCCGGCCCGGTTCCGTCGCCTCGCGAGGACGATCGACCCCACCAGCAGCAGCACGAGCCACAGCAACACCAGCCCGGGAACGAGCGACCGCCAGATGGGCCACACCGGCTCGGCGAGCCCGTCCGTGGCCAGGTCCGCCCAGGTGAGGCCGACCCCTGGGAGCAATCCGACCGTCACCAGTGTGCCGACCAGCAGGGGTACGGGCGACCGTCGCCGCGCCACCGGCCAGAACAGCGCCGCGCCGGCGGCGGCACCGAGGAGGGTGCCGATGACCGTGGTGGCGAGGAAACCGTCGGGGGCGGCCGGTGCGACCCTCAGCGTCGACCCGTACGCCCGGTGGGTGAGCGTGACCGTCAGGCCCTCATTCTCGGCCCGCCAGCCGTCGCACGGGGTGCCCGGCACGCGGCGGAGGCTCTGCCAGCCCCGCGATGCGGCGTTGCGCCGCAGCTGTTCGGAGAGCGAGCAGTCGACGCGGACACCGTAGTGGAACACGGCGTGACCGGAGCCGAAGTCGTCGGTGGCCAGGAACACGCCGTACCGGTAGCCGCGTTGGAACGCCGAGCTGTCTGGCTCGGTTCCGGGGAGCAGCTCTGCCGCCACGCTGCGGGCCCGCTCGGGGCTGAGCGGTACGGTGCCCCGGCCGCCGTACCAGGAGCCGACGCACAGGCCGACCGTGCCCAGCAGCACCGCGCCGAGCAGCAGCAGCGCAACGAACCGCAGACGATGTCCCACTGGCCCTCCTGTCACGGTGCGGCACATCGTAGCCCTTGCCATCTATCCGTGGTGGCCTGCGTGACAGAGTTCAGCGCGGCCAGCGGAGGGGGCCGGGGCGGACCGACCAGAGGACGCGACGCCACCAGGGCCGGGCGGCGCGCAGCGCCGTGACGTAGTCGTTGGCGATCGTGCCGGCCCGGGTGGCCTGCTCGGGCGTGACCGTGCCCGGGGCGAAGGCCGCCTGGTTGAGCAGGTCGGCCAGCTCGTCCACCTGGGCGTCAAGCTTCCCGCCACCTGCCGTGGTGCGCGGCGGGCCGGTGTCTGCCGGTGCGGGACCGGCGGTGCCGACCAGATCGGCCGGGGCCCCAGAGATACCGGCCCGGCCGTCGCTGAGGGCCCGGCGAGCGTGGGCGGCGACCTCGGTGGCGGCCAGGTCCCCGCCGACCGGTCGGCCGGCCAGCCGCAGCGCGTCGGTGACCTCCCGCCAGGCGCCCGCGATGCGCTGGCCGGGGTCGCCCCGCTCCAGCCGCGCCCGGGTCTGCGCCCGGCGCATCACCATCAGGGCGAGCAGTGCCGTCACGACCAGCAGCAGGGTGCCGCCGGTACCGCCGCCGACGAGCAGCGCCGTGGACGGCCCGGCGTCGGTCGGCTTGCCCGGCGCGGCCACCGGCTCCGGCGGGGCGGTCGGCTCGACCGTCGGCTCCGGCACCTCCGACGGGGGCGGCTCGTCGGGCGTCGGGCGGAAGTCCTCCTCCACCGGGCGCGGTTCCTCGTCGGGTCGGGGCAGCGGGTCGAACGGCACCCAGCCGAGCCCGTCGAAGAGGACCTCCGGCCAGGCGTACGCGTCGCCGGCCCGGACGGGGCCGTCGCCGGTGGCCCGGAAGCCGACCACCACCCGGGTCGGCAGCCCGGCCAGCCTGCCCAGCACGGCGAACGCGGCCGCGAACTGCTCGGAGGTGCCACGCTGGCCGCCGGCGTCGCGCGGTCCGAAGAGGAAGAAGTTCAGGTTCGGGTACGCGTGCCCGCTCGGCGCGTCCGCGACGAGGCGGTAGTGCTCGGCGAGGAACTGCTCCACGGCGGTGGCCCGCGCGTACGGGGCGCCGTTGGACTCGGCGAGCTGGGTGGCGAGCCGGCGCAGCGGCTCGGGCACCCCGTCGGCGACCCGCAGCACCCGGGCCACCTCGTCGCCGGCCGGCACGTCCGCCGTGCTGAGCAGGTTTCCGTCCGGCGTCTCCACGGCCGAGGTCACGGTGTAGCGCAGGCCCGGCGTCAGCCCCTCCGGCCGGATCAGGGTCCCGGTCGTCGGGTCGTACGCCACCCGCGCCCCGGTGACCTCGCGCGGTGTGGCGACGGCGGGCAGCAGCCGGCCGCTGAGTTCGGCGACGGTGATCTCCTGTCGTACCGTTCGCACGGTGCTGTCCGGCGCGGGTGCTGTCGCGGGCAGGATCCGTCCGGCGTTGCGGTACGTCGCGCCGACCCGCCAGGTCACGCCGTCGTAGTCGCTGAGCACGGCCAGCCGGAGCGGCGCCCGCCGGCCGCCGGTGTCCGGCCCGGTGCCGGAGTCGGGGGCGGGGTCGGGCGCCCCGGTCGGCGTGGACGCGTCCGGGGAGTCGGTGCGGACGTCGAGCAGCTTCTGTCCGGGGTTGAGCGCCCACCCGGAGATGCGGATGAGGGGGCTCTCGTCGAGCGCCTCCACCTGCGGCGGCTCGACGTACCGGCGCGGGTCCACCGGCCGGCCGTCGACCTGGCCGGCGAGCGCCGGGCCGAGCAGGGCGGCCAGGCCGACGACCACCGCCAGCCCGGCGGCGGAGGCGGCGGCGAGCCGGGCCCGCACGGCGGCGCGGACCGCGGGCGTCAGCCCGGCGGTCGGGTCGCCGCCGGCCGCCGCCGCGCTGCCCGGCGGTACCGCCAGGCCGAGCACCGCCACGGCCACGAAGGCCAGGGTGGGCCCGATCGCCGGGTCGGCGTTCGGGCCGACCACGTAGAGCGCGGCGGCGTAGAGCAGCACCGGCGGCAGGTAGCCGAGCAGCACCCGGCCGGCCCGCAGCGCCACCTCCGCCGCGGCGAGCCCGGCCAGCCAGGCGGCGACCAGCGGCACCAGCACCGTGTCCGGGGTCGGCTCGACCGGGATCATCGCCGTCAGCAGCCGGGGGATGCCGTTCGTGGCGGCGTCCGCGGTCACCTCGGCGAGACCGCCGGGCAGCTCGGCCCGGGTCGCGGTCAGCCGCAGCGACCAGGCCGTCCAGCCGGCCAGCGCGGTCACCGAGACCGGCGCGACCAGCCACGACGGCAGCCGGCGGGCCGCCACGCTGACCAGCACCGAACCGATCGCGGCACCGAGCACCAGCCGGGTCAGCAGCGGGCCGGCGTAGACCCGGCCGAGCACCGCGCCGGCCAGGCCGATCATCGCGATCAGCGCCAGCGGCACCGGCACGGCCCGCAGCGCCCGCAGCATTGCCCGTCCCGGCCCGGCGGTCCCGCTGCCGCCGGCGCTGTCCCGGTCCGGCCCGGCGTTGCCCGTGTCCTGGCCGTTGCTGCCCGTGGCGTGGCCGCCGCTGTCGGCCGGCGGCGGCGCCGTGCCGTCGCGGACCCCGCCGGTCGCCCTCACCATCTGCGCACCCCGTCCCACTCGGCGGCGAACGCGGCGCCGTCCGGGGCGTCGATCACCACCAGGCCGGCCGCGCCCGGCGGCGCCGGATCCGCCGCCCCGAAGATCCCCACCACCACTGACGGGTACGCCGCGCGCAGCGCGCCCACCGCGCCCAGGTCGCCCCGGCCGCCCGGGCCGGTGAGGAAGACGAGCGTGTCGCCGAGTCGTTCCCGCCGCAGTCGGGTGGTGGCGGGCTGGAGGACGTCGTCGGCGAGTTGTGCCGCCGCGAGCCGGTCCAGCGGCCCGCCGCCGTGCCCCGTCTCGTCGCCCGTGGTGTCCGGTCCGGACGGTTCCGGGGCGACCATCAGCAGCGCCACCGGCAGGTCCTCGCGGACGGCGGCGGTCACCACCGAGGCGGCGGCCTCGCACGCCGACTCGAACGACTCGGCCACCCCGTCGACCCGCTCCGGGTGGGCGGCGGCGCGGTTGTCCAGCAGCACCACGATCCGGGGCAGGCTGGTGTCGACGTTCTCCCGCACCATCAGCTCGCCGACCCGGGCGCTGGTGCGCCAGTGCACCCGGCGCAGCTCGTCACCGACCACGTACTCACGCAGCGAGTCGAAGGTGATCGACCCGTGCGGCACCTTGTCCACCCGGCCGTCCAGGCTGCGTCCCGCCCCCGTCGGCACCGCGTGCAGCGGATGGATGCGCGGGTGCACCCAGACCGGCACCGTGCCGCCGTACGGGCGGGCCAGCGCCACCAGGCCCAGCGGGTCGCGTCGGGTCACCCGCAGCGGCCCGACCGGCACCACGCCGCGGCGGGAGGTCGGCACGTCGTAGCGGACCGTGGTGTCGCGGCCCGGTCGCAGCCGCAGCAGCGGCACCGGGACCGACCGGTTCCCGCACCGGTCCTCGGCCACCAGGCTCGCCGCCGGCAGCCGGCCGGCGTTGCGTACGGTCAGCGTCATCGCGGCCGGCTCGCCCCGCGCCACCCGGTCGGGGTCCGCGCTGCGGGTCACCTCCAGCCGGGGCCGCCAGGCCGCGGTCGCCAGGGCGTAGCCGACGGCGGTGCCGGCCGCCGCGCCGAGCAGCGTCAGCTCGGGGTACGCGAAGCGGAAGCCGGCGCCGAGCAGCACGACGGCGGCGACGAGCAGCCCGACGCCTCGGGCGGTGAGCGCGGACACCGGCGTTGCCGGTCAGCCCTGGACCGGGGCGGGCTGGCCGGAGGGGAGCGGCACCGGCACGGAGGCGACTGCCTGGCGCAGCACCTCGGCGGCGGTCACCCCGCGCACCTGCGCGTCGGGGGTGAGTAGGAGCCGGTGCGCGAAGACCGGCTCGGTCAGCGCCTTGAGGTCCTCCGGCATGATCCAGCCCCGCCCGTCGATCAGCGCGTACGCGCACGCCGCCCTGGTCAGGGCGATCACGCCCCGGGGGCTGACCCCGACGCGTACCTGCGGGTGGGCGCGGGTGGCCGCGGCCAGCCGCACCGCGTACGTGTAGAGCGGCTCGGCGATGTGCACCCGGCGGGCCATGCGGACCATCTCCCCGACGGTGGCCGTGTCGGTGACCGCGGTGAGCGCCTCGGGGGAGCGGACCGTCGCGCCGCGCAGCACCTCCACCTCGACCGCCTCGTCGGGGTAGCCGACGGAGAGCTTTACCAGGAACCGGTCGAGCTGGGCCTCGGGCAGCCGGTAGGTGCCGTCCATCTCCACCGGGTTCTGGGTGGCCACCACCAGGAACGGCTGCGGCACCGGGTGCCGGACGCCGTCGACGGTGACGGTGCGTTCCTCCATCACCTCCAGCAGCGCCGACTGCGTCTTCGGTGAGGCCCGGTTGATCTCGTCGGCGATGACGATGTTGGCGAACACCGGCCCCGGGTGGAACTCGAAGCCCCGGGTGGCCTGGTTGAAGATGGTCACCCCGGACACGTCCGAGGGGAGCAGGTCGGGGGTGAACTGGATGCGCCGCCACTGTCCCTTCACGGTGGCGGCGATGGCCCGGGCCAGGGTGGTCTTGCCGACCCCGGGCACGTCCTCCAGCAGCACGTGCCCCTCGGCGAAGAGGGCGGTGAGCGCCAACCGGACCACCTGTGGCTTGCCCAGCACGACCGCGTTGACGTTCTCGGCCAGCCGGGCGGCGAGGGCGGCGAAGCCCTGCACCTCCGGCTGGGTGAGCGGCTCGTGGGTGTTCACGGTCGGTGGTGCTCCTTGCCTGGGTGGTCAGCAGTTGGGCAGGACGTTGATGTTGTCGCCGCCCTCGAGGTTGAGCCAGGCCCAGGGGATGTAGTTGCGTCCCTTGTAGTCAACCTGCACCCACCAGGTGCTCTGCTTCTGGTTGTTGTAGATCCAGGAGTCGACGTTCTCGCCCGACTTCTTGCAGTACGCCTTGAGTCGGGTGCCGGGCTCCGCCCAGCCGACCTGCCGGTTGTTGTCCTGCCGCGGGACCGAGAAGATCTCGTTGCCGTTGCGGCCGTCGACGTCGGAGTTGCAGTACGTCCGCTGGTCGCCGTCGGGGCCGTTGTTGCAGGTGGCGATCCCGTAGAGGGCGTCGGTGGCCTGGGCGCGGCTGGCGGTGCCCTTGCCGGCGGCGTTGCTCGCGGTCACGGTGAACGTGTACGCCGTGCCCGGGGTCAGGCCCGTCATCGTGATGCCGGAGCAGGTCCCGGTCTTCGTCGGCTCGCCGTTCGTGCTCAGCGAGCAGGTCGCCTTGCCGCCGCCGGCGTCCACGGTGAACGTCACCGTCGCCGAGGTGGCGGTCGCCGACGAGCCGGTCACGGTGATGCGGGGCTCGGCCACCGTGCGGGCGGTGGCGGTGGCCTCCGGGCCGGGACCGGCCTCGTTGACCGCCTTCACCTTCACGGTGACGTTCTGGCCGTTGCCCAGCCCGTCCACGGTGGCCCGGGTGTCGGTCACCTCGCTGGTGCGCCCACCCACGTCCACCAGGTACTTCGTCACCGGGCGGCCGTTCGCCGCAGCCGGCGACCACTGCACGGCGACCGTGCCCGGCCGGTCGGCGACCGTGGTCGCCCGCAGGTCGGCGGGCCGGTCCGGCGCCGCGTACGGCACGACGGTGTTGCTCACCGGGGAGGCCGCCGAGCCGGCACCCCGGTCGTTGACGGCGACGACGGTGAACGCGTACTGCGTGCCGTACTCCAGCTCACCGGCGGGCACCACCAGCTCCGTCTTGCGGGACTCGCCGGCCGGCGCGTTGGTGCCCGCCGAGGTGGCCGTGACCACGTACTTCGCGATCGTGTTGCCCTGACCGTTCGCCGCCGGCCACTTAACCAGCACCGTGCCGTCCGGCCGTTCCTGGGCGGTGACGCTGGCCGGCGGGTCGGGCACCGCGGCGGTCGGCGTCACCGGGTTGCTGGTCCGCGCCGGGCCGTCGCCCTTGGCGTTGACCGCGTGCACCGAGAACCGGTACGTCTCGCCGTTGGTCAGGCCCTTGATCTCCACGGCCCGCTGGTTGGCGCCCACCTGCACCCGCTGGCCGGCGCCCTCCACCACGTACCGGGTGATCTCCGCGCCGTTGGTCGGTGCCGGCCGCCAGCTCACCCGGGCCTGCGCGTTGCCGGCGGCGGCGGTCACGCTGCGCGGCGCGCCCGGCTTGCCGACCTTGGGCTTCTTCGGCGGGGGCGGCGGCGTGGGAGCCGGCGGCGGGTCGCCGCCGAGCACGTCGTTGGCGTACTTGTCGACCTCGCGGACCTGGTGTTTGTCGTCCACCACCCGGGCGGTCGCCGAGTCGGGGGCGTTGACGAAGAGGTGGTTCTCCCGCACCTCCAGTTCCAGCGGGCCCGTCCCCTTGCCGCGGATGGTGTCGACCAGTTGGCCGTTCGCGTCGAAGGCGTAGACCGTGCCCGACGCCTCGTCGGCGCAGTAGAACCGGCCGGCCCACGCCACCGCCGGGCTGAGCCGGTCGCCCGTGCCCGGCACGGTGAACGCGCGCACCTCGCCGTCGTCGCCGACCACGTGCACCCGCCGCTCGCCGGGCACCGTCACCGGCACCGCCGGTCCGCTGGTCCGCGCCGGCAGCGCGCCCGGGGCGCTCATCGTCAGCGGCGTCGAGCGGACCTGGCCCCGCTGCACGGTGACCAGCGCGCCGGCGGTGCGGTCGAGCACCGCGACGCCGTCGTCCAGGGTGGAGACGACCAGCTCGTGACTGGCCTCCGCGACGTCGTACGTCTCGACCTTCTTCGGGCTGAGGCCGGCCCCGGCGGCGGCCGAGGCGGGCGCGGAGGGCAGCGCGGCGGCGGTGATCGCCGAGACGGTGCCCTCGCTGGGCACCGCGATCCAGAGCCGGCCCTCGCCGTCGAAGGACCCGCCGGTGATGCCCGGCGGGTAGCGCACGGGCTCGCCGACCGGCGTCAGGGACCGCGGGTCGAGCTGCCGGACGATGCCCTGCACGGCGTCGACGACGAACGCCGCGTCCTCGTGCAGGGCGACGCTGACCCCGAGGCCCGGGGTGGTGCGGGTGGTCGCGGTGATCTGCAGGGTGGCCAGGTCCAGCGAGCTGACCTGGCCGGTGCTCAGGTCCCGCAGGATCAGCAGCCGGTCGGTCTGGGTGACCTGCATCGGGTGCCGGCGGGCGGCCGGGATCTCGACCCGGGTGTCGACCCGCGCGGTGACCCCGTTGACCCGGGCCATCTCGCTTCGGGCGGTGCTCCACAGCCAGGAACTCGCGTCGTAGCTCGCCACCGCGTTGTCCGCCGCGCCGAGACCGAGGACGGTCAGCCCCATCGCGGCCAGCAGCGCCCCCACCGTCCCGATGGTGACCAGACCGCCCCGCATCCGGCGGGAGCGGGGACGCGGACCGCCGGCGTTCGCGGCGTCGTCGATGGTGGCCACTACCGGCTGCCTCCCATGTCGTCCTGGCAGGTGGCGCGCCCTGACCGGCGACCCTCCCCTGAGCCGGGTGCCATCATATGGCCCGGCCGGGGGCGGGGGAACCCGCACTGTCCCGCTGTGGACACCGAGCGTGCGCGCCGCGCCGGGGGTCAGCCTCAGGTCGCCGGCGTGTCGCCCTCCCGCTCCGTGCAGACCTGCCCCGACGTGGCGAACGAGTCCGTCGAGTAGACCGCCAGCACCGTGAAGCAGTAGTCCACCCGCGAGTTGAGCCCGTTGACCGTGTAGCTGGTCTGGCCGGGGTCCACCGTGGCCATCACGCCCAGCTTCTGCCCGGCCCGGCCGCCGGCCACCATGAACGGCACGCCGCCGCGCGCCGGGTCCGTCCAGCTCAGGGTGATCGTCGCCGAGTCGTCCCGCAGCGTCAGGTCGCCCGGCGGCGGACCGGCCGCGTTCGGCGAGGCAGTCGCCGTCGTCGACGCGGCCGGTGAGGCGGGCCCGGCCGGCGGCGCCGCCTCCCGGCTGAGCACCAGCACGCCCACCCCGACGAGCGCCGCCAGGGCCAGGACCGCGACGACCACGGCGACGACCACCGCCGTCCGGCTCCGGCCGCGCTCCTCGGGCTCGGCGACCATCGGGTACGCCGTCGGCGGCGGGAAGGCCGGCACATGGTGGGCCGGCCCGGGCGCGGTGGACGGCGACGGCACCTCCTTCATGGGGAACGTTTCGTCGATGTCGAGGTACGCCGGCGCCTGCTCTCCGGTCCCCTGCTCTCCGGTCCCCTGCTCCCGGCCCGGCTCCCGCTCCAGCGCGGGTTCCTGGTCCGGCTCGTCCTCGACGTCTTGGTCGCGGTCGCTCCCGGTGGCCGGCGGCCCGGTCAGCGCCTGCGGGGGAGCCGTGCTGCTCCACGGCGGCGCGGTCATGCTCCACGGCGGCGCCGGTGCCCCGCTCACGGGAGGCGAGGGCTGCGGCGGTGCGCTGACGGGCGGATACCCGGGAGGCGCGCTGATCGGCGGTCCGCTGATCGGCGGCGCGCTGACCGGGGGAACCGGCGGTGCGCTGACCGGCGGCGTCGGCGGTGCGTTGACCGGTGGCGGGACCACCGGTGGGGGTGGCAGCGGTGGGGCGGTGACCGGCACGCGCGGCGGCGGGGGGATCACCGGAGGGGCCGGGATCGTCTGCCGCGGGGTCGCGGGCGGCGCACTGACCGGCGGCGGGGGCGGGCTGACCGCTCGGACCGGCCCGGGCGGTGCGCTGACCGGGGGCGCGGGCGGCGCGCTCACCGGCGGCGCACTGACAGGTGGTGCGCTGACGGGGGGCGCGGGCGGCACGCCGACCTGTGGCGCAGGCGGTGCGCTCACCGGGGGCGAGCTGACGGGGGGCGCACTCACGGGGGTCGCGCTGACCGGAGCTGCGGGCGGGGCGCTGACCGGTGCCGTCGGCGCGGGCGTGTGCGGCGCCGCGGCGGCGACTTCCGACATCCCGGGCGAGGCGGGGGCGGCCTCCGACGCGCCGGGCGGCGCGGTGGCCGACGTGCCCGCAGCGGCCTCGGCCTGCTTCGCGTTGGCGGCGCGGGCGGCCTCCTCGGCGAGCAGGGGCTCGATCTGCCGTACCTGGATCGTGGGGTTGTCCCACCTGGGCCCGCGCGTCGACGGTTCCGGCGTCTCCGGCCCGGCCGGCGCCGCGTCGTCCGGCACGGCCGGACGCGGTGCCTCGGCGTCGGGCGTCGGGCGTGCTGCGGTGGGGGCCGACGGCGGGGTGGGGGGTGTCGGCGTCTTGTCGCCGGACGTCGGTGCCGCGGTCGGCCGACCGGCGGACGCCGGGGACGCGGCCGGTTCGGCGGTGGGTTCCGGTGCCGCGGAGGGCGTGGCGTCGGCCGTCGCCTCGTGGGCCGTCCGCTGCCGCGGTGGCGCGGCGGGGCCCGGCCGCGACGGCGCGACGGCGGGCGGCGTGGGTGGCACTGACACGGCGGCGGTGGCGGGAGGCGCCGCGTGTCGCGGGCCCGGCGCCGCGGTCGTCGCCGCAGGCGGAGGAGACGAGACGGGACGCGCCACGTGCGGCGGGATCGGCGGCGGTGGCGGGATCGTCCTGGCGGCGGGGGCGGACGGGGAGGTGCCCTCGGCCGCCGGTGCGGCGGCATGAGGCGGGCTCTGCGGCGCGGGCGCCGACGGAACATGCGCCACGGACGGCTGCGCGGGGGCAGGGGCCCACGGAGACTGCGGCGGCGCTGCCGTACCGCTGGCGTGGCGCGGCGGTACCGCCGGAGGCGGCGGGACGTGCGGTGGCCGCTCCGGGGCGGTGGTCGACGGCTGCGGTGGCACGACCGGCGGTGGGGGGACCGGCGGTGAGGGGACGGCGGCCCGGGCCGACGCCGAGGGCGCGCTGCGTGGTGCCGGGACCACCGGGGGCGGCGGGATCTGTTGCGCCGGGACGGCGTGCGGAGCGGCCTGTCCGGTCGCGGCGGCGTGCGGCGGTGCGGGCGGAGCCGGGACCCGGGCGGCGTGCGGCGGGTTCGGTACGACGGGCGGGGCCGGGGGAGCCCATCCGCTCTGCGGCGGGTTCGGCACCACCGGCGGGGGCGGCACTGGGGCTGCGCCGGTGTGCGGTGGGACGGGTACCGCCGGGGGAGGCGGCACCGGGGTGGCGTGTGGCGGCGCGGGCACCGCCGGCGGGGGCGGCACCCGGCCGGCATGCGGCGGACCCGGGTAGGGCTGGGCCGGCGGCTGGTGCGGCACCGGCGCGGCGCCGGTGTGCGGCGGATACGGAGGCGCGGGGGTGTGCGGCGGGGTGGCGGTGGCCCGAACCGGACCAGGCGGAGCCGGAACGGTGGGCGGCGGCGGGATCGGCCGGTGGTACGGCGGCGCGGGCGGTGCCGTGGGTGGGCCGGCGGTCACCTGAGGCGCGGGCGGCTGCGCGGCCGGAGGCTGCACCGCCGGGGTCTGTGCGGCCGGAAACCGGGGTGGCTGGGGGATCGCGGTCGGCTCGTGGGGCCGCCACGCGGTGGAAAGGGCGGCCAGCGAGATGGTCGGCTCCGACAGGGCCGACAGGTCCGGCCGCGCGGTCGGCGCGGGCTGCTGAGGGGCGGGAGCGGCATCGCCGAGATACTGCCGGGCCGTGCGTACGGCCGGGTGCTCGACACCGAGCACGGCGGGGCCCAGGGAGGCGACCAGGCTGTAGTTGCGGCGCGCCTCGTGCCGGTTGCCCAACTCGTGCGCCACCGCCGCCAACTCGAAGGAGAGCGCCAACATCAGCGGGTCGGCGGGCGGCCAGCGTCGCTCGCCAGCGGCGTACGCCTCCTCCAGCGTCCGGCGGGCGGCGCCCGGGTCGTCCGCCTCCCGGTGCAGGCGGGCCAGCAGGTGCGCGGTGCTTAGCACATCCGGGTGATCCTTGCCGTACGGCGGCCGGGCGGATCCGACGGCGTCGGCGAGCAACCGGCGGGCGGCGGTGAGATCGCCCGCGGCGCGCAGGGCGAGGGCCCGGTGCTGGACGGCGGCCAGGGGAGAGGGATGGGACACGTCGTCATGCTGCCGGGTCGGACCCGCCGGACGCCACCCGGGGCCCGCCGATTTGCGTCGGTCGTCCCGCCTTGTGGGCCGGCCCGACCTGCGCGGACGCATCGGCCGGAAGCCGATGTGCATGATCCACCCGGGGCGTGTACAGTAACTCCTCGTGCGGCCCGCCAGAGCGGCCTACGGGTGATGAAATCCCCCAGGTCGGCGCGGTAGGCTGAACGAGTAAGTCCGGGTGGCGGAATGGCAGACGCGCTAGCTTGAGGTGCTAGTGCCCGTATAGGGCGTGGGGGTTCAAGTCCCCCCTCGGACACCAGTCTTCGTGCGGGATCACGGGAGCTCACCATCCTGGTGGCTCCCGATGAGGACACCACGTAGCAGCCGTGTACACATCGAAGATCAGGGCTTTCAGCGCGACGCGCTGAGGCCGCGCGGACGGCTGCGGCGGTCGCCATGACGGCCGCCCGGCAACCGCCCCGCCGACGCCTCGACGAGCAGCTGATCGGCGCGGTCATCCCGGCCCCGCTTCCTCGCCCGGCACCGCCACCGGCTCCGATGCCGGAGCTGCCCGCAGCCGTCCCATCTGCGCGGGAACCGGTCGACGACATCGTCATCGACGTGGCCCGCCCGGACGTCGACGGCCGGGTGGCCGCCCGGGCGTTGCTACGGGCGCTGGGCTGGCCGTCCGGTCACCGCCTCCACATCGACGTCACCGACGGCCTTCTCCTGATCACCGCGAGACCTGACGGGAAGCACACCGTCGGGGCCCGCGGGGCACTGCCCCTGCCCGCCGCAGCCCGGCAGATGTGCGGCATCCACCCGCATCGGCCGGTGCTGCTGGCGGCGGTTCCTGTCCGGGATCTGCTCGTCGTGCACCCCTCGAACACCATCACGCGGCTCCTCACGCACCTGCACACCACCGTCCTCGGAGGTGCCTCTCATGCCGGCTGATCCGTCACGCATCGTTGCTGCCCGGCAGATGCTCGCCCATCTCGGCCTCACCCCGGCGGACCTCGTCGCCCACCCCGACACTTCCGGCTGCACGATGCCGACAGTCGCCGAGTACGTGCCTCGCGTCGCGGCCGCGGCCAGCCCGGGCACCCGCCGTACCTACGGCACCTACTGGGACCAGATGGTCGCCGTGCTTGGCCACCTGCGGTTGGACGAGGTGACCGCCAGCGACATCGAGGCCCTCATGCGGCAGGCCACCGCCGGCGCCCGCTCCCGGCGCACCGGTCGGCAGGGCCGACACGCGGGGGAGCATGTCATCGCGGCCGCCCGCGCCGTCTACCGCCGGGCTGTCGCCGACGGCCACCTCACCGCCGCGGACAGCCCAGCCCACCGGGTCGCCAAGCCGCGCCGGCTGCCCAACCCCCGCCGGGCCCTCACGCCCGGTGAACTGCAGGACATCAACCTGGTGGCGCGTACCAGCGGCAACGACGTCGTCCTCGACGCGCTGCTGCTGCGCCTGCACACGGAAACCGCCTGCCGCCGCGGCGGCGCCCTCTCACTACGCCTGGTCGACCTCGACACCCGGCACTGCCTGATCCGCCTCACCGAGAAAGGCGGTACCCTGCGTTGGCAGCCCATCACCCCGATCCTCGCCGACCGCTTGTTCGAGCATGCCAGGGCGCGGGGCGCGGTCCTGCCCACCGACCGGCTGTTGCGCTACCGCAACGGCCAGCCGATCAGCAGCCGCCGCTACGATCACCTGTGGAAACGCATCGGCGAACAACTGCCCTGGGTCGCCGCCCAAGGCATCTCCACCCACTGGCTACGCCACACCACCCTCACCTGGGTGGAACGCCACTTCGGCTACGGAGTAGCCCGCGCCTACGCCGGCCACACCGACCGACGTGGACCCGCCACCACCACCTACATCAAGGCCGACCTGCACGCCGTCGCCGAGGCCCTGGCCGCCATGACCGGCCAACCCCACCCGCTAGCCAGAAGACAAGACGGGCAGTCCTTGCCCGCACCAGGCCAGGGATGACGGCGGCCGGCCACAACACCCCCTGGAACTCGCTGTTGACCCAGCCCTCAAAAGGCGCCCCTCGCGGACGTGTTGGTGTCGGCGCTGGTGGGCAACGGTGGAATATCCGGTTGCAGGTAGCCGATACCCGCCGCAACAAGCCACTGGGCTGCCGCCGGTTCAAGAAGCCACGGTTCGCGCAGAAGGGTTCTGCGCAAAACGCTGCGGTCCGCGACCTGCGCGGGTTCTGGCGGCAGTCGTCGGCGGCCGCTGGCCGTCGGGACCCCAGTGCCGATGCGACGGCTCGTCAAGGACAGTGACGAAGTCGTCGACGAGGCTGGGCCAGGTCGGCGTGCCCCACCAATGGCGGCACGGCAGCCCACCGTGTGCCGCGGCGCGCCGGGCGGCGTGTCGGCCACCCCGTTCCTCGGCTGCGGCTGCCCACCCGCCCAACACGCCGGCGACGTGGTCGCTGAAGTCCGCGAGGTCATCGCCGG